>JALWSQ010000048.1 GCA_026993645.1 Thiohalobacter sp. | reverse complement strand
CGGAGCTGACCGACAACCTGATGGTGGTGGACCGGTTCGACAAGTTCCTCGGCGTGCTGCCCCTGACCCGCCTGCTCACCTCGGACCCGGACGCCACCGTGGCCGAGGTCATGGAACGGGACGTGGAGGCGATACCGGCGGACCTGTCCGCCATCGAGGTCGCCAAGATCTTCGAGGACCACGACCTGGTGTCGGCGGCGGTGGTGGACGAACAGGGCCACCTGCTGGGCCGCATCACCATCGACGACGTGGTGGACGTCATCCGCGACGAGGCCGAGCACTCGCTGATGAGCCTGGCCGGCCTGGACGAGGAGGACGACATCTTCGCCCCCATCGTCACCAGCACCCGCCGCCGGGCGATCTGGCTGGGGGTCAACCTGTTCACCGCCTTCCTCGCCTCCTGGGTCATCGGTCTGTTCGAGACCACGCTGCAGAAGGTGGTGGCGCTGGCGGTGCTCATGCCCATCGTGGCCAGCATGGGCGGGATCGCCGGCACTCAGACCGCCACCATCATGATCCGCGGCCTGGCCCTGGGCCAGGTGGGCCATTCCAACCTGCGCTGGCTGTTGTCCAAGGAGGTGGCGGTCAGCATCCTCAACGGCATCCTCTGGTCCCTGGTGGTGGCCATCATCGCCATGGCCTGGTTCCAGAACCTGCACCTGGGCGTGATCATCGCCGCCGCCCTGATCATCAACCTGCTGTTCGCCGCCCTGGCCGGCTTCGGTATCCCGCTGGTCCTGCACCGCCTCGGCATCGACCCCGCCATCGCCAGCGGCGTGCTGCTGACCACCGTCACCGATGTCATGGGCTTCCTGGTCTTCCTCGGCCTGGGCCGGCTGTTCCTGGTCCAGGGCTGAACGCAGAGCTCAGTCGCCGGCCACGGTCATTCGTTCCAGCAGCACCGAACCGGTGCGGATGTTGCCGCGGGTGTCGACATCCTTGCCCACGGCGCGGATGCCCCGGAACATCTCGCGCAGGTTGCCGGCGATGGTGATCTCCTGCACCGGGTGACGGATCTCGCCCCCCTCCACCCAGAACCCGGCCGCGCCACGGGAATAGTCGCCGGTGACCAGGTTGACGCCCTGGCCCATGAGTTCGGTCACCACCAGGCCGCGGTCCAGGGTCCGCACCAGGCCCGCGAAGTCCTCGCCGCCCGGATCCACCACCAGGTTGTGCACGCCACCGGCATTGCCGGTGGTCTCCATGCCCAGGCGGCAGGCGGAATAGTGATCCAGCACATACCCCTGTACCACGCCCTCCCGCACCAGGTCCCGGGCCCGGGTGGCGACCCCCTCGCCGTCGAACGGGGCGCTGCCCATCGCGCCCGGCAGGTGGGGTGCCTCGTGGATGTGCATGAACGGCGGAAACAGCGCCTGGCCCAGGCTGTCCACCAGGAAGCTGGCGCCGCGGTACAGGTTGCTCCCCCGCACGGCATTGACGAAATGGCGGAAGAAGCCGGTGGCCACCTCGGGCACCAGCAGGACTGGCACGGTACAGGTGGGCAGGCGGCGCGCCCCCAGCCGGCGGACGGTCCGTTCCGCCGCCCGCCGCCCCACCGCGGCGGCCGGTTCCAGGACGGCCGGATCCCGCGCCAGGCTGTACCAGTAGTCGCGCTGCATACCATCGCCCCGCCCGGCGATGACGGCACAGCTGAGGCTGTGGCGACTGCGGGTATAGCCGGCGTTGAAACCATGGCTGTTGGCATAGACGCGCAGTCCCTGGTGGCTGGACAGGGTGGCACCCTCGGAATTGGTGATCCCTGGCTCGGCCAGGGCGGCGTCCTCGCATTCCAGGGCGACGGCGATGGCCTCCTCCGGCGTCAGTGCCCAGGGATGACAGAGATCGAGATCCGGGATCTCGCGGGCCAGGAACCTGGGTTCCGGCAGGCCGGCACAGGCATCGGCCTGGGTGTGGCGGGCGATGTCCCAGGCCGCCCGCACCGTCTCCCGCAGGGCCTCCGGCGAGAAATCCGCGGTGCTGGCCGATCCCTTGCAGCCATCCCGGTAGAGGGTGATGCCCAGGCCCCGGTCGCGGTGGAACTCCAGCGTCTCCACCGCTCCCTTGCGCACGGTGGCCGAGAGACCCACCTCCATGTTGAGGCCCGCCTCCACCTCCCCGGCACCCTGCTCACGGGCCAGGGCGATGACGCGGTCGAGCATCTCCTGCAATGACTCCAGCGGGGGCAGGCCCGCCTGGATTCCTTCCGCCACCGGTTCCGTCGTCTCGTTCAATCCCGCGCCTCCCGTTCTCCGCCCGTCGCTCATCCGGTCGAGGTACCGCCCACGGTGAGGGCATCCACCCGCAAGGTCGGCTGCCCCACCCCCACCGGCACGCTCTGACCCTCCTTGCCGCAGGTGCCGACCCCGGCATCGAGCTGCAGGTCGTTGCCCACCATGGACACCCGCTGCAGCACCTCGGGCCCATTGCCAATCAGGGTGGCCCCCTTGACCGGACGGGTGATGCGGCCGTGTTCGATAAGATAGGCCTCGCTGGCGGAGAAGACGAACTTGCCCGAGGTGATGTCCACCTGGCCGCCACCGAAATTGGCGGCATAGAGCCCCCGTTCCACGGAGGCGAGGATCTCCTCCGGCGCCTGCTCCCCGGGCATCATGTAGGTGTTGGTCATGCGCGGCATGGGGATGCAGGCATAGGATTCGCGGCGGCCGTTGCCCGTGGGCGCCATGCCCATGAGGCGGGCATTGAGCCGGTCCTGCATGTAGCCCCTGAGCACGCCGCGCTCGATGAGCACCGTGTGGCGGGTGGGGGTCCCCTCGTCGTCGATGTTGAGGGAACCACGCCGGCCCGGCAGGGTCCCGTCGTCCACGACGGTGCACAGCGGCGACGCCACCTTCTCCCCCAGCCGGCCGGCGAAGGCCGAGGTGCCCTTGCGGTTGAAGTCGCCCTCCAGGCCGTGCCCCACCGCCTCGTGCAGCAGCACCCCCGGCCAGCCGGGACCCAGCACCACGGTCAGGGTGCCGGCCGGGGCCTCCACCGCCTCCAGGTTGACCAGTGCCTGCCGCACGGCCTCCCGGGCGTGGTGGAAGAAACGTCCGTCCCCGGTCACCAGTTCATAGCCACCACGGCCTCCACCGCCGGAACTGCCCTGCTCCCGCCGTCCCTTGTCCTCGACGATGACGGTCACGTTCATGCGCACCAGCGGGCGCACGTCGCCGGCAAAGGTGCCGTCGCTGGCGGCCACCAGCACATGGTCCTGCACCCCGGCCAGGCTGACGATCACCTGGGTGACGCGGGGATCCTGCCGCCGCGCCTCGGCGTCCACCTGCCGCAGCAGCTCGATCTTGTCCTGGGCGGACAGGGTGGTGAGGGGATCCAGCGGCGGGTACAGGCCCTGGTCGCCGGTCCGCTGCCAGGCCTGCAGGCGGGTCTGGCCACCGCTGCGGGCGATGGCACGCGCCGCCGTGGAGGCCTGCAGCAGGGCCGGCAGCAGGATCTCGTCGGAATAGGCGAAACCGGTGCGGTCGCCGGCGATGGCCCGCACCCCCACCCCCTGCTCGATGCTGTGCGTGCCCTCCTTGACGATCCCGTCCTCCAGTACCCAGCTCTCGTAGCGGGTCGACTGGAAGTAGAGATCACCGCTGTCCACGGCGTGGCCCAGCAGCCGATCCAGGACCCGCTCCAAGTCACGCTCGTCCAGGCCGGCCGGCTCCAGCAGCTGGCGCCGGGCCAGTTCCAGCGCGGAACCGGTCATGCGCCCTCCGGCCCGGTACCCGGGCGGCAATGCAGGCGGCGATGGTCGATGCTGGGAAAGTGCCGGCGCGTGGCCCGGAGCTGTTCCAGGTCGATGTCCGCCAGCACCACGCCGGAGCCCCGCACCAGGCGACCGAGAATGCCACCCCAGGGATCGACCACCATGCTGTCGCCGTGGGTCTCGCGGCCATTGACGTGATATCCGCCCTGGGCCGCCGCCAGCACGAAGCAGAGGTTCTCGATGGCGCGGGTGCGCACCAGCATCTCCCAGTGGGCCCGGCCGGTGATCTCGGTGAAGGCGGAGGGTACCGCCAGCAGTTCCATGCCCTGGTCCAGCATGGCCCGGAACAGCTCGGGAAAGCGCAGGTCGTAGCAGACACTCAGGCCCAGGCGGCCGAACGGCGTGTCCACGACCACCACCTCGGCGCCGGGCTCGATGGTCTCCGACTCGGTGTAGCGCTCCTCGCTGTCCGGCAGCTCGACATCGAACAGGTGCAGCTTGTCATAGCGGGCCACCTGCTCGCCGCGATCGTCGTACAGCAGGCAGGCGGCGCGCACCTTGGTGGCATCCTCCGCGGCCAGCGGCAGGGTGCCGCCCACCAGCCAGATGCCATGACGCCGGGCCTGCTGCGCCAGGAATTCCTGGATCGGGCCGTCCCCCGGCGTCTCCCGCACCGCCACCTTGTCGGTCTCGTGCAGGCCCATGATGGCGAAGTTCTCGGGCAGCACCACCAGTTCGGCACCACCGGCCACCGCCTCCTGGATCATGCGCTCCGCTTCCAGCAGGTTGCCGCCCACGTTGGGCCCGGAGGCCATCTGTATGCACGCCACTCGGCTCATGGTCTCTGTTTCCTTGTTTTGCTCTTGCCGACACGGAGGCCGATGTAGCCCGCCTCCACGCCACCGGGGAGGACGACCATCCGCGTCGAAGGCACGCCCAGCGCCACCAGCCAGCCCTCCAGCCGGGCCGCCCTCAGCGCCCCCTCTTCGCCGCCGGGGTAGAAGATCTCCAGCACCCGGTCGTCGGCCCGGGCCAGCCGGGCCACCGCGGCCCGCAACGGCGCCAGGGCCAGCAGCGCACCGGCGGTCTCGGGCCGGTCCAGGATTTCGGCCGAAACGGGTGTGATGTCACCGGCCCGGCCGGTCGCCGGCAGGGCCAGGACCAGCAGGACGGGGAGAACGAGGTTTTTCATCGTTGTCCTGCAGCATACCAGATTTTCCCGGGGGGCAGGGACCGGCCCGGATACCCGAACGGGTCAGGGACCATCTTTTTCAGCATCCTGCCCGGGTGGAGCCGGCGCCTTCACCCGCTCGAAGTGGGGGTCATCCCACGAGCCCGTCACCTGGTAGCGGTAATGGGTGAAACGGGTCAGCGCCTCCATCTGCCGGGGCAGCAGCTTGTCGGCCAGAAACAGCGCCGCCCCCACCGCCGGACCCCCGGCGATGGCGCCGGCCAGGGGCAGGCTGGAGCGCACGTGGGGCGCAACCGTCACCAGCTCGTCGTAGTCCCGCCGGGCGAGTCCCACCCGGCCCGCGATGTGGATGTCCGCTGCCGGCCCCTGGATGACCAGGTCCTCCGTATAGGCATTGGCATCGATGAGGCTGAACCGCCCATCGATGCTGTCGAAGGCGAAGCCTTTCTTGAACAGGTCGCTGAAGTCCAGCGACAGCCGCCGCGGCAGGGCCTGCAGGCTGAGCAGGCCGAACACCCGGCCGGCGCCCGGGTCCACGTCCACCAGGCGCCCCTTGCCGATGTGGAACTCGATGGAACCCTCGACCCCGGCCAGGGAGAAGTCCCAGGGTGCCCCCCGCCAGTTGGCGTCGAGCCGGGTCTCCAGCGGCCCCTGTTCCAGGTTGGCGGTATAGCCCAGGCGCTCGAGGATACGGCCCAGGCTGGGGCCCTGGGCATGCACGTGGAAGCGCGAGTACTGCTTGCGGCGCAGCTGTTCCCAGCGACCGTTGGCATCCAGCTGCAGCCAGTCCGCCTTGACCCGCAGGCGCTGGATCTCGACCCCGCTGGCCAGGTGGCGCGTCACCAGGTCCACCTGACCCAGATCCAGTTGTCCCAACACGGCATGGCGGGCATGGAGTCGGACAGGCGGCCAGTCGCGGGGGCTGTGACCGGCAGCGCTCGTGGTATTCCCCGCGCGCGGCAGCGACAGGTGCACCTCGTCCAGGTCCATGACCAGGGGATCGCCGCTGCCGGCAAGCGGCCACTGCATCTGGCCCTCGAGGTCGGCACAACGGGCCTTGACCTTCCAGGCCGAGCGATATTGCAGCGCCTCCAGATGCAGGTCGCTGAAGGTCTGCCCCAGCAGGTGGGCCTGGCCGATGTCGAGATCGACCCGCCCCGGCAGGCCCAGGCCACGCCCCGGCACCGCCGTCTTCCCGGCTGGCTTCGAGGGCAGCGAACGGCGGATGAAATCCTGCCAGTCGGCGAAGGCCACCTGCTCGATGCGGCCGGTGACGTGCAGCCCCGGGCCGTCGGGCAGACGGACGGGGCCGCCGCCGAAGCGGAGTTCACCCCGCTCCAGGCGCCAACCCGCCGCCCCATGCCGCAGCGCCAGCACCATGGCATGGGGACCGTAGCGGATCCGTAGCGGGCCGAAACCCTGTGGCTTCAGCTCGGTCCGCAGGCGAAAGGGGACCGCCCTGGCGGCCGACTTGCCCAGCGGGGGCGGTGCGTCCACCCGTATCCCGCGCAGGTCCGAGGTCAACACCAGCACCTCCCCCAGCGACTCGGCATCCGGCGCGGGCACATCAAGCCGGACCCGCCAGCGGGCGCGGCCCGACAGGTTGTGCCACAACCGCCCGCTGCGCCGCAGGCGGGCCACCAGGGGCAACCGACCGGTCAGCTCGACCCGGGTGCGCGCCAGCCCGCCGGCCTCCAGGTGCCGCATGGAGATAAGCACCGGCGTGGACCAGAGGCGCGCCTCCAGGCGCCGGGCCGACACGCCATGGCGGTCGAAATCCACCTCCCCGGACAGCTTCTCCAGGGTCAGTCCACGCCGCAACAGGATCACCCGGTCGTCCGCCAGACGCAGCCGGCCGTCCACCGCCACCCCGGGTTTCAGCAGGTGGCTGAGCGGGATGCGCAACCCCAGGTCCAGGCGGGCATCGCCGGAGAAGGCCAGGCGGTGCAGGATGCGGCCGTGGCTGGCGGCTAGGGGGCTCTCCTCCACGAAGCGCGCCATGTCCGGCAGAGCCCCCTCCACCTGCCCCCGGACCTCCAGCAGCGCCCGCGCCAGATCGGCGATGCGGATGTCGGCCTGCACCAGGTCCAGCCCCAGGATCTTGCCGTCTGCCCCCAGAATGCGCATGCGGTCGTCGATGAACACCAGCTCCGCGTCCAGCCCCTCGATGCGGTCCCAGCCGGCCTTGTAGTCCAGGATCACGTCCGACAGGTTGGCGCGGATCTCCATGCGGCCCTGGTGACCATGAAAGGGAAAGTCCGCCAGCCGGCCATGGAAGATCATGGCGCCGTTGTCGATCCGCCCGTGGACCAGGGCGCGGTCCAGCCAGCGCACGACCTTGGCCGGCATGACCCGCGCCGGCAGGTAGCGCGGCGTCGCCTCCACCCGGCCATGATCGAACAGGGCATAGAGATCCAGGTAGGGGCTGGCCCCAGTGCCGGGCACCGCCAGTACCAGGTGCCCCCGCAGATGAAGGTCGGGGTTGGCCAGGTCGAAGGCCGGTACCTGCACCCGCAGCCCCTTGCCCAGCCGCCACCAGCGCAGTGAGAGCTGCGACCGGTCCAGGGTCAGGGGTCCGCGGAACAGGTGCGGCAGGCGCAGGGACAGGGCTGCGCCGGGGACGCGGACACGACCGAAACGGGCATCGCCCTCCAGCTGCACCCGAGCCACTTCCCCCCCCGGCCAGCGACCCACCGGCGCCAGCCGCAACTGCCGCACCTCGCCCTGGTAGGCGAGCAGGCGAACGCCGTCCGGCACCCGCGCCAGCCAGAGATCGCCCGTCAACAGGCCCTGGGGTGCCATGTCCTGCAGTTGCCGGCGCCACCCTGCCAGTGGCGCGGGTGCCGCCGCCGGCACCAGCCCGGGCAGGGGCGCCAGGGCCACCCCGCGCAGCCCCAGGCCGATGCGCAGGCCGTCCGCCTGCGGCCGGAATTCCGCCACCAGGGCCTGGTCCAGCGCCGTGCCGCTGGTCGTCGCCAGTTCCATCTGGTCCAGGCGCAGGCGCCAGCCCCGGGCCAGCGGATCCAGCCGCAGGTCGCCCCCCAGGCGGCGCGCCCTGAGCCAGGGCCGCCCGTCGGCGCCCCGCAGCACCGCCTGGTCCAACCGGGCGGTCGCGGTCAACCGCTGCAGCGTACCCTGCCGCAACCGCAGCCAGCAGGAACCGGTGACCCGGCCTTCGAGGGTCCAGCCGCTGCCCAGGGCCGCGAACCAGCCGG
>JALWSQ010000047.1 GCA_026993645.1 Thiohalobacter sp. | reverse complement strand
TTCGGTTTCCATTCAGTGCTTGCCCTTTTGGCCGGATCGACGCGGCGCGCGGATACGCTGCGGCAGGCGTTCCTCTTCGAGTTCGAGACCCAGGGTATCCGTCTTGACATCGGCCAGCTCACCCAGCTGTTGTGCCATGCCCAGAACGAAGAGCACATTGGCATAGTTGCCCAGCGAGACACCGGGATCGCCCTTTTCGATCTTGTTCAGCGTCGTTCGGCTGATCGATGCCCTTTCCGCCATGATCGCTGTGGGAATACGCCGCCGGACCCGGGCATCACGGATGTCCTGACCGAGCTTGCGCAGGGCTCGCCTGACCGGAATCGGCATCATCGAATCCAACCGCGTCTTGGTCATAGTGGTGTCCAGTGTTATAGCCACTAAATGATATAGTGTATATGATAATGGACGGTATGCAAGCCTTCTCCATGATGCGCACGGCCCTTCGGGCCTTTGCGCATCCTACGGCACTCCGGTACATCCCCTCGGTTGGGCGAGGCACCCGTAGGTTGGGCAAAGCGAGCGCAGCGAGCGTGCCCAACTGATGCGCACGGCCATTGATGCGCACGGCCCTTCGGGCCTTTGCGCATCCTACGGGGCTGCGTCAAGAGGCCGTCGGGCGGCGGCGGGGAATGCGGCCAAGTGGCGGTTTTTCCATGGGGCCGGTGGGCCGGCACGTTCCCTGCATCCTTCTCCCTGCCCGCGCATGGGGCCGGGCACGACGAAGGGGAGAAGGGAACCATGGACGTACGTGCTGTGCTGGGGGGAATCCTGGGGGGCATGCTGTTGTCTTCGGGGGCCACGGCGTCGCTGTTGCAGCCGACGGTGCTGACGCCGACCGACGGCAACGTGAATTTCCTGTTCAACGACCTGCATGGCGGGGCGCGGCTGGCGCTGTTCGACGACGCCGATTTCGGCGGCACGCCGCTGTACCTGCCGGTGCCCTCGGTGGTGGACATCACGCCCGTCGGCGGCGGTACGGACTACCGCGCCAGCGTGGCAGGGCAGCAGCTGCGGCTCGCGGGCAGCCCGCGCTTCGTGCTGGGGGTGACGCTGGACAATGGCGCGAGCTGGCTGGGGGACACCGGCATGGTGTTTCTGGGCCCTGATGCCTACCGCTTCGAATTCAACGATGTCCACCAGGCGGTGGTGGCGGTGGACGTGAACCGGGCCAGCGGCAACTTGCAGCCGGTGCCGCTGCCGCCAGCGCTGTGGCTGTTCGGGGCCGGCATGCTGGGCATGGCGGGGGTAGCCCGCCGGCGCCACTTCTGTGACCGTTACCAAGCACGGTCAATGATGGCCAGTCGCTGAAACCTGAAAATACCGGGTGGTATCAGTGGTCGGCCATGACCCCGATACCACCCGGCTGGCCTTAGTTGCTACCTTGCAGGAACTTCAGGATGTCTCGGGTCTGTTGACCGGTCAGACCGCCACGTACTCGCATATGGTAGACGATGGGCCGCCAAAGGTCGTCCCGGAACTCCTTTGGATCCCGGGGATTGTGGCAGCGACTGCAATTGTCCACCCAAGCCTGGGCGCCGCGGCTGAAATCGCCCTCCTTGCTCTTGATTCCCCCCGCCACCCCGGAAGTCGCAGCAACGGTCAAAACAAGGCTCAGGGCACTCAGGATGGTGATCTTGTGTCGACTGATTGATTTCATGATGCTCGCTCCTCAGAAACCGTACGCCAATTGGACAAGAAAGCTGTCATCGTTGGTAGCTGCTCCGGACTGCCCGTCATTGAACTCGTAAGCAACCTTGGCGATGACGTTGGAAGCAAAGAGGTAGTTCAGACCAACGGCCCACTGGGTCTGGTCTTCGCTATCATTGGGTGAGTTGAAGTCTGTGTAACGTACCACGCCTTCGAACTTGGTGGGGCGGAACTGATAGGCCGCCTGGGTATACCACGCTCGCCAGGTGGCCCCGCTGGTAGCTGTAGCGCCATTGCTGCTGTCACTGCCGATCTTGGTTTGGACGTATTCACCACGAACGTCCAGGTTGCCGTAGTGCCA
>JALWSQ010000046.1 GCA_026993645.1 Thiohalobacter sp. | reverse complement strand
CTCATGGACAGCCCGAACGGGCCGGGTGAGGGGTGTGAGGTGATCGCCGCGGGCGAGGACCGTGCGCCGGGCGTCGGCCAGGGGCGGCTCGGCCCGGGAGGCGATCGGGGCGGGGGCGGCGGGGTCTGCCGCTGTTTGCGTCGCGGTGGCGCGGGCCGGGTCGGCCGGCGGATGAAGTCCACGGCCTGCAGCCGGTCCGGCCGGGCCGTCGCCACCTCTTCCGGTGTCACCATGCGCTGCATCAGCCACAGCAACGCCAGGGCGCCGCCGATCCCCGTCACCAGCGCGAGCAGGACCCGCACGGCGCTCAGTCCTCCGGCGTGGCCGCGATGGACAGCCGGGTGATACCGCCGCGCCGGATCTCGTCCATGACCCGTACCAGCAGGCCGATGGGGGCCGCGCGATCGCCCTGGATCACGACCCGGGCGTCGGGGTTCTCCGTCCGCAGGCGTTCGATGGCCGCGCGCAGGGCGCGGATGTCCACCGGGTGACGGTCGACCCAGACCGTGCCCTCGGGGCGGATGGCCACCAGGATGTTGCCATGGGCCTGGGGCCGCGCGGTTCGGGCCTGGGGCCGGTTCACCTCGACGCCGGATTCGTGGACGAAGGAGGTGGTCACCACGAAGAAGATGAGCATGATGAACACGATGTCCAGCATGGGCGTGAGATCGATGCCGATGTTCTCTTCCTGGGGTTGGCGATGACAATGTCGCATGGTTCCCTCCCATTCCTCAGGCCGGCAGCGGCAGCCGGTCGGCCAGCCGTTCCAGGGCGCGGCCGATGGCCTGTTCCAGCCGGTGGCAGGCATAGAGCCCCGGCAGGGCGACCAGCATGCCGGCCATGGTGGGCAGGGTGGCGCGGGAGATGCCCGCGGCCAGGGCACGGGGATGGCCGGTGCCGGCGATGGCCAGGGTATCGAAGATCTGCACCATGCCGGTGACGGTGCCCAGCAGGCCGAGCAGGGGACAGATGGCGACCAGCACGCGCAGCACGGGCAGGGTGGCCCCCAGCCGGGCGCGGCAGGCCGAGAGGATCGCCGTGCGCCGGTAGCGGGCGAGCCGGCGCCGTGCCGGCCGGGACTGCGGCCAGTCGCCGGTGATGCGGCGCAGTTCGGCGGGAAAACGGTGGTGGAGATAGAGCGCGCGCTCGGCGGCCAGGGTGCCGATCAAGGCGGCCAGGGCGAAGATGGCCCAGAGCACCGGGCCGCCGGTCTGCAGGAAGGCGGCCAGCCGGTCCGCTTCGAGCGCCAGTCTATCCAGCATGATCCTGGCGCCCGCCGGCCAGCAGGGCGGCGGCCTCCTCGTCCAGGATGCGCACCAGGTTGCGGCTGCGCGCATTGACCAGGCTGTGCAGGAACAGCAGCGGAATGGCGACCACCAGACCCATGACCGTGGTCACCAGCGCCTGGGAGATGCCGCCGGCCATGAGCCGGGGCTCGCTGCTGCCGAACAGGGTGATGGCCTGGAAGGTGAGGATCATGCCGGTGACCGTGCCCAGCAGGCCGAGCAGGGGCGCAACCCCGGCGAGCAGCTTCAGCAGGCCGATGCCGCGCTGCAGGGCCGGCATCTCCCGCAGGATGGCCTCGTCCAGGGTCCGTTCCATGCCATCCGGGTCGTCCCCTGCCGCTGCGGCCGCGGCCAGCAGCACCCGCCCCAGGGGATTGTCCCGGTCCGGTGCCTCCGGCTGCCGCAACTGTTTCAGCACCCGGCGTCCGGTGCGGGCCAGGGCCAGCAGCCGGTACAGGGCGAGCAGCAGACCGCCGAGGCCCACGGCGATGATGAGTGCACCCACGGTGCCGCCCTGGCGGATGCGCTCGGCCAGGGTGGGCCGCTGGACCAGCAGGGCCAGCAGGTTGCCCCGGGTGGGATCCACCGCCATCCAGCCGGTGCCCTCGTGCAGGGCGGTGAAGGCGGCGGCCAGCCGGCGGTCATGGCGGCCGGGTTGCCGGGCCAGGTCGAACAGGCGGTGGTCCTCCGGCGCGTATTGCAGGTAATGGTCGCCGCTGATCAGGGTGAACAGGCCGATGCGGATCACGGGGCGTTGCACCCGGCTGCCGTCGGGTTCGGTGACCGCCAGCGTCAGGCGACGGATGCGGCCGTCCTCCCGGATCTCCCGCGCCATCTCGTGCCAGAGGCGCTCCAGGGCGTCGATGTCCGGCAGCCGGTCCTCCCGGGCCAGCCCGGCCACCCAGGCGGCGCGGCGGGGATATTGGAGGCTCACCGGGGATTCCCGCAACCGGCCGGCCAGGTCTCCCGCCGCCTGGCGCAGGGTGCCGAAGAGTTCCCCGAGGTTGCCGGTGCGCTGGCGCAGGGTCCGGTGCAGCCCGGCCAGGGCCTTTTCGTTGGCATCGAACTGCTTGCGCAGCCGGTCGCCTTCCTTGCGGGCGGCGGCCAGCTGCCGGCGCAGATCGTCCAGCAGCTGCCGGCGCCGGTCGCGCTCGGCCAGGAAGCGGCGTTCCCGCGCCATTCGCTCCCGCGCCTCGGCGCGGCTGATCCGTTCCACCTTGCGTTGCAATGGCGGCCAGCCGGTGGTCGTGGGAGATGCCACCTTCGCGTCCTTCGCCGCCGGGGCCTTCGCCGCCGGGGCCGCTGCCACCGGCCCGCAACAGGCCAGGGCCAGCAGGGCGGCGGCCAGGCAGACGGCGGGACGCCGGGGCTCGGTGCGACGTTCAGTCATCGGCGGTCTCCGCGGCTGGCAGGGGCAGTTCCAGCAGGGCGGGGGCCGCCTGTTTGCGGGCGATGCGCAGTCCCTGGCGGATGTATTCCCGGCCACGGGCGCCCAGGGCCACCCAGCGCCGCCGGTGCAGATCCAGGTACCCCCCGTGCCGGCCGTCCAGGGTCAGGTAGTAGAGCCCGATACGACCCAGGCGCAGCACATCGACGGTACGCGGCTTGCCCTCGATGTCCAGCCGGTCGCGGTAGGCCTCGATGGTGCGGCCGTAGTCCAGCTCGGCCTGGTAGGCCGCCAGGATGCGGCGGTATTTTTCCGCCAGGGAGACATCGGCCCGGTCCAGCAGCCGGTGCAGCGCCCGCACCCGGCGCCGGCGTTCCGCCGGCAGGAAGGGAACGTCCCTGGCCACCAGGTCATCCAGCGCATCCACCATGCGCACCATCAGCGGCAGGATCTCGTGCTGGGTCCGGTCGATGGCGGCGAGCTGGTGGCGCAGCGAGGCCATCTCCTGCTGCTGCGAGTCCACCAGGCGCTGCAACTGGCGGTCGTAGATGCGCAGCGACTCCAGCTCGCGGTTGCCGGCCCGGTACTGGCGGATCAGTTCGCTGCTCTGGTCGTCCAGGCGGTCGATGCGGCGCTGGCTGTCGCGCTCGGCACGCAGGTCGTGGCGGGTCACCGCCAGCCCCTGGGCCAGGGGGTCGGCCGCCATGGCCGGGCCCAGGCCGCTGCTCAGGGCCAGGGTCAGGGCCAGGACTTGGCGCAGGCGGCGGTTCATGCCCTCACAGGAACCGGTAGCCGAGACGGATGCCCCAGCTGCGTCCCGCGCCGGGCAGCCGCCGCCCCGGGGCCACGTCCGAATCCTGTACCCGGTTGATGCCGGCCAGGTGCGGGGCGTAGCGACGGTCGAACAGGTTGTCCAGGCTGAGCTGCAGGTTCAGTCCGGCTGGCAGCTCGATGCCGGCGGCCAGGTCGACCAGGCCGTAACCCGGTGAACGGGTCTCGCCGTTGGTGCGCGAAACCCGGTTCTGGCGCGCATAGCCCACCAGGGTGAGCCGGGTCCAGAGGCCGTCACGCGGTGCCCAGCGCAGGCTCAGGCGGGCGTTGAGGGGGGCGATGCGGTAGAGGTCGTCGCTGATGTCCGCCCGCTCGCCGCGTACGTAGCTCAGGGTCCCGCTCAGGTCCAGGCCGGCGGCGAGCGCCATCCCCGCGTCCAGGTCGAGCCCGTAGAAGCGGGCATCCACGTTGGTCCACTGCAGCGGGTCGGGATCGCCGTTGTTGGCACTGAGCTTCCTGACCGTGGTATCGGTGGCCGGCGTGCCCTGGATGTAGCCGTTGACGTAGCGATAGAAGACACGGGGGCTGGCGTAGGCGGTGCCCCGGCGCCAGTCCAGCCCGAGCCCGAACTCGGTGGCCGCCTCCGGCTTCAGGTCTACGCGCCCGACGTAGTTGTGGCCGTCGGCCAGGCCGTTGGTGGACTGCAGCGGCAGCCAGAGGTAACGCTGCTGGTAGGAGGGCGAACGGGTCTTGCGCCCGGCCTCCAGGGACCAGTGCCAGGCATCGCCCAGCGGCCGCCGCGCCTTCACCACCAGGTCCAGGTTGCCGTCGGTCTGGCGGCGCGCCGACTGGTTGAAACGGTCCCGCAGGATGCGCACCGGCGGCTTCATCATGGCCATGGAGCTGTCCACCTTCCCGGCATCGCTGGTGACGCGGTTGTAACGCAGGCCCAGCTGCAGGTCCCAGACGCCGGCCACCGGTCCCTGCCACTGGGCGAACAGGCCATAGGCCGCCCGCTGCACGCCGCTGAAGTTGAGCACCCGGAACATGGGGTTGTTGACCGGGTCGGTGATGGTGGAGTCGTGGCGGTCGAAGTGGCCGTCGCTGCCCGCCAGCAACTCGCCCCCGGCCAGGGGATGACGCAGGTCGACCCGATAGCCGTTGCCCGTGCTGGTGGCGTGGTTGAGGTGGGTCTTGGCCGGGTTCGGCGGACGGCGCAGGACGTAGTTGGCCATCTCGTGGTCCACGTCGGTGTGGTAGAGGCTCGCATGCAGCTGGTGGGCGCCGATCCGGCCCCGGTATTCCGCCTGGTAGATGTCGCCGTCGATGAACAGGATGTCCATGGGCAGCGAGGGCGTGCCGGTGTTGTCCGTGCGGTTGTGGCGGAAGCGGAGGTCGAAGGTCTGAGCGCCGTGGCGGAAGCCGTAGCCCAGGCCGGCATTGCGGCGCTGGTACTGGGTGGGGCGGACGGTGCCCTGGGGTATGTGCAGGTCGTTGCCGCGCTGGTCCGTGCCGAACAGGTAGAACCGGTCGTGGCGGTTGGCCAGCCCGCCCAGGGCAGTGAAATCGTGGGACGAGTCGGCGCTGGCGCCGGCCAGGCTGACGCTGCCCCGGATCACGGGCTGGTCGCTCGTACCGAAGGCCGGGGTGCGCGACCGGGCCACGATGGTGCCGCCGATGGTCTCGGTGCCGCTGCTGACCGGGGCGATGCCGCGGATGACCTCGATGGACTGCAGCTGGCTCGCCGGCAGGTAGGACAGGGCCGGATCCATGCCGTTGGGCCCGCCGGAGTTGATGTAGACCCCATCGAGCAGGACGTTCAGCCGGTCGCCGTACATGCCGCGGTACTGGGCGATGCCGGTCAGGGGCCCGTTACGGTTCAGGTTGGCGCCCGGGGCCCGCTGCAGCAGGCTGGCGGCGTCGGCGGCCGGCATGCCCTGTTGCTGCAGTTCGATGGCATCGCCGCGGGGCAGACGGGGCACCTGGCCGGTCACGGTGACCGGGGGCAGCTTCTGGGCGTCCGCGGCCGGTGCCAGGGCCGGGACCAGGCAGGACAGGCTGGCGAGGGCGCAGGCGGACAGCGGGCATCGCGGACAGGGCATGGCATCCTTCCTCGTCTATCATGGGGTGCCATTCAACCTACCATCGCCGTTTCGTTGCGGGAATGCGACAAATCGTCGCAGTAGGGTGCGATGGACGTATTGTCCGTGGGGATGGCCGGCCGGCGGGGCGTGGCCGGCGCCCCCGCGCGCACCGCGCCGGCCGCTGAATCAGGGGAGGGGGATGCCGAGTTGCAGGCCGAGGCCGCCGGCGGTGTCGGTCAGGGACAGCCGGATGCTGTCCGGGCCATGCCGGTGGACGACGAACAGCGCCGATCCGGCACCCACCAGGGCCCCGGCCGCGGTGTCCGACAACCAGTGCTTGTTGTCGTGCAGGCGGGCGTAGACGGTGGTGGCCGCCAGTCCGTAGGCGAGGCCGCGGCGCCACCAGGCGGGGTGGGCGCTGCTTTCGGCGAAGGCGGTGGCCCGGGCGAAGGCCGAGGTGACGTGGCCGGAAGGGAAGGATTTGCCGCCATCCAGCCAGTGCCCGTTGCCGCTGGTGGCATTGGGCCGCAGGCGACCCGTGGCCACCTTCACCACCGAGGTGGTGGCGGCGCTGAATGCGTCGGCCTCCATCATGTTGGCGCCGGTGCGTGCCATCTGTGGATCGTCCAGCAGCCAGCCGGTGAGGAACCAGCCGATCTCCACCAGGATGCCGTCGCGGGAGCCAAAGCCGTTGCCGAAACGCGCGACCTTGGCCGAGCCGCCGCCATCGGCAAAGACGTGGCGCACCCGGTGATCCAGTACCATGCTGCCCGCCACGCCGGCCGCCAGCAGGCCGGCGGTACGCCAGTCGTCGCCGGACCAGTGCAGCGGCTGGCTGAAGTAGTCCGAAATGTCGTGCCAACGACTAGTGGCGGCGAACGATACCGGTGGCAGGCAGATCAGCAGCAACAGTAACAGCCCGGCCGGGCAGTGGATGGATCGAACCAGCCTGTTCTGGACTCGGTACATGGCGGCAGAATGCACCTCCAGCGGTGGGTCGGTCAAGCAGCAGCCGTTACGGCGGTGTCACAGATGCCCAAGGCCGGGATGGACCCGGCCTTGGTGTCAGCGCCCGGCGGTGGACGCCGGGCTCAGAGCTTGACCACCAGCCCCAGGCTGAACGAGGTGGGGTTGCGGCCCAGGTCGGTCTTGACCTCGTCGCCGTGGCCACCGTCCACACCCTGGTATTGAGCGTTGGCATCGTTGCGGGTGGTGGTATAGGCCGCATACCAGTGGACGGTCTTGTTGAACTTGCCGAACAGGCCCAGGGTGTAGGCATTGGCCCCCGAGTTGGCGACGCCGGCATAGTCGTCCGCCCTCAGGTATTCCGCCCGCAGGGACAGGTCGCCGGGCAGGGCGACCGAGCCGTTCAGGCCCCAGGCACTGCGATCCAGCGACGGGTCCTTGGTGGCCGAATCGACATTGACGTCCTCGTAGATGCCGCCCACCATGAAGCGGCCGAAGTGATAGCGGGCATAGGCGCGCCAGCCCTTGACGCTGCCGAAGGTGCTGCTCAGGTCGTCCCACTTGACGTAGGCGGCGGCCAGCTTCACCGGCCCGGTCTGGTAGACCGCATCGAAGCTGTACATGGCCTTGTTGTTGTTGTCGATGGCGCCCTTGGCGCTGTCCTTGCCATCCGGTGAATACATCAGGTCGAACCTGAGGTCACCGATGCCGTTGGTATACATAACGGCATTCTTGGCACGGTTGTTGAGCTTGTTGCCATGCAGCGCCGAGGCCCCCAGGATCTTGCGCCGGTCGCCGACGGTGTCGCCGAACAGGCCCCACTTGGCCGCGGCGGTCTTGAACGGTGTGTCGTGGTGGCCGAAGATGATCCGCCCGAAGCCGCCCTGCAGACCGACGAAGGTGTTGCGGGTGGCGAAGTTGCCACTGCCGGAATCGAAACCCACCTCCTGCTCCACCTGGTAGACGGCCTCCATGCCGCTGCCGGCCGGCAGCACCCCCTTGAAACCCACCCGCGACGAGTTCGACGACAGGCTGAGGTCGTTCTGCGAGTTGCCGCCGCTGCGGTCGTTGTCGCTGGCATCGAGCGAGATGTTGGCCTTGGCGTAGATCTCCAGTTTCTTGCCCAGGACCTCGACGGCCGCGGCCGGGCGGGCGGCCAGGCCCGCCAGCAGGATGGCAGAGAGCCCCAGGGATAGCGTGCGGATCTTCATGTCGTTTCGACTCCCGAATGTTGGTAGCGGATGGCGCCGCCCGCGCCGTCGTCCGGCGCGACCGGCTCGATTCGGGGCGCAAGGGTAGGGCGTCGAAATGACGTTGCAGTGACGGAAAGATGAAGGTTTTGTGACGTCTGCCGCCTGCGGCCGGGACGGAAACCGCTGGTTTATTGACGAAAATAGCGCGGCTTGCGATAATCCCCGCCCGCTGGAGCGGCCTTCATGATCCGGCCCCGGGCGCAGCCTGTCGGCCATGACCCCTGCCGCATCGCCGCTCACACCGAATTTTTCCGGTCAGCATCCCAGCGCGACCATCGACGATGGCCGGGCCGCCTGCGGTCACCCGCCACCGGGGCCGACGGCCCGGTGGCGGCGCCGGTCGCGCCCAAGCTGGCTGGTCGTTTTCCGATGCACGGGGCCGGGCGGGACCGAACGCCGGCGCGGCTGCCCGTGCCCGACGACATTCATC
>JALWSQ010000045.1 GCA_026993645.1 Thiohalobacter sp. | reverse complement strand
GTGCAAGCGCTGGAAAGCGCCAAACAGCTTGCCCGCATGGCGCATATCGAATCCTACACCATTGTCCGCCACGCAGAATACGTCGCCCTTTCCCTCCACCCGGTGAAACTCGATGCGTGCCTGCTCCTGCTTGCCGGTGAATTTCCAGGCATTACCCAGCAGGTTGGCCACCAGCGCACGCAGCAGGCGGGGATCGCCGGTGACCCTCATCTCCGGATCCACCCGCAGTTCCACCCGGCGCCCGGGATCGCCGGCATGAAGCTCTTCCATCACCGAGCGGGCCAGACCGGCCAGGTCCACCGGCTCCAGTTGCAACGCCTCACGGTTCACCCGGGAGAGCTGCAGCAGGTCGTCGATGAGGATGCCCAGCCGCTGAGCACCGCCCCGGATGCGGCGCAGGTAATCGTGTGCCACCTCGTCCAGTTGCGCCCCGTAATCCTCCTCCAGCGCCTGGCTGAATCCATCGATGGCCCGCAGCGGCGCGCGAAGGTCATGCGAGACCGAGTAGGAAAAGGACTCCAGCTCACGGTTGGATGCCTCCAGCCGCTCTGCCAGCCGTTGCAGCTCCTGTTCCCGGCGGCGCAGCTCGCTGATGTCCACGGCATAACCCACTACGCCATCCACCTGTCCCGCTTCGTCGTGCAACAGGGAAAGGGAGAGAAAAGCGGGAAAGCAGGTCCCATCCCGGCGCAGCAGTTCCACCTCCCGCTCCAGGGTGCTCTTCTGCTGCAGCGACGCCATCAACTCTGCGGGCAGTCTTTCCCGTTGGGGCTCCGGGTACAGCAGCTCCACCGACCGGCCCAGCATTTCCCGGGAAGAATAGCCGAAGACCCGCTCTGCACCGTGGTTCCAGCTGGTCACCTTGCCATCCGGGTCGGTGGTGACCACGGCATCGTTGGTCTGCTCGATGATCTGGGCCTGGCGACGGATGGTACGGGTGCGCTCGGCCACCAGTTCTTCCAGGTGCTGCTTGTGGCGCTCCAGCTCCTGTTCCAGGGCCACCCGCTGGGTGATGTCCTGGGTAGTGCCGATCATCCGCACCGGCTGACCCTGGTCGTCATGGATCACCCGGGCCAGCTCGTGCACCACGTGTACGCTGCCGTCGGGCCAAACCACTTGGTGCTGGATGTCGTACTCGGAGACCTCGCCATTCACCGCACGGGCCACCGCATCGTTGACCCATTCCCGATCCCCGGGATGCACCGCTTTCTCGAAAGCCTCGTAGCCCGCTTCGCAGTCTCCCGGCCGGTAACCCAGGCAACGATATTCCTGGTCGGACCAGTAGGCCCGGCCGGTACGCAGATCCAGTTCCCAGCTGCCCACCCGGGCGATCTTCTCCGCCTCCTGCAACCGCCGCTCACTCTCGCGCACCTCCTCCATCAGGCGCACACCCACCAGAGCGATTCCCACCCGTTCGGCGATGGCCCGGAACAGGCGCCGTTCCACCAGGCTCCATTCCCGCTCGGAAGAACACTGGTGAATGCCGAGTACCCAGGGTGCACCCAGCGAGGGACGAATGGCCACCAGCATCTGGCTCTGGATCTGGTAGCCCTTCATGTAATCGGGCAGCTCGTCCATTTCCCGCAGGTGCATGGCCAGCGGATCCGGGGATGCCAGCAGTCGCTGCATCATGCGCCGGCCGAACTCGTCGTCGGGCAGTTCCAGGTTGGTGGCAATCGCACCGGGATATTCCGGCCGGGTGCGTTCGATGGGCACTTCGTAGCCCTGCTCCCCGTTTTCCACCGCCTTCAGCATCCAGGCCCGGTCGGCGCCGAAAAGTTCGAGCACCAGTTCCACCACTTTCTCGAGCATGGGGTACTGCAGGGTGTTCTCGGCCAGGATGCGGGAAACCCGGTCCAGTCCTTCCAGGTACCAGGTGTGTTCCCGGATGGCCCGGCTGGAGCGCACGCGGATGATGGCGTTGGCGATGGCTTCGGCGACGAGGCGCAGCAGGCGAACATCTTCATCCGGCCAGCTCCGGCTGCCTGCGCCGGCGTCGAAGCCCACCACCCCCAGC
>JALWSQ010000044.1 GCA_026993645.1 Thiohalobacter sp. | reverse complement strand
TGGCCCTGGTAGCGTGTATGCGCAAGCTGCTGCACCTGTGCTTTGGCGTGTTCAAACACCGAACGGAGTTCCAGGCCATGCCGACTTCATAGCGGGGTGGCCTCGAACGGAGGGAGATGGTATCTACACATCATCGAGCGTATCGCGGGCAGCCGTAGGTTGGGCAAAGCGAGCGTAGCGAGCGTGCCCAACACAAAGGTGCCATTGACGGCAAAGGGTGGCACCTCCATGATGCGCACGGCCCTTCGGGCCTTTGCGCATCCTACGCCTCACCCCTCACGTCGTGATGGATTCCCGCCGGGGCGGGACTGACGGGTGCGGCGATCCTCACTCCTAACGCCGTATTCCCTCACTCTTTCCGTGTATTTCGGTGTGGTTCCGTGGCGTATGCCACCGATGCGCATGGTCTATGCCTCATCCCCACCGCGAAGTTCTGAAAGTGGAGTCGGATTCCGCAGTAATTCTGCCAGTTCCGGTCCGGGCCGCGGCTTGCTGAGCAGATAGCCTTGGATTCGGTCACAGCCGTGTCGTTGCAGGAACCGCAGCTGGGCCGGTGTTTCGACACCCTCGGCAACGATCTGCAGTTGTAGTCGGTGGCCCATCTCCATGATTGCCTGCACCACGTCAGCGTGTTCGGGCAGGCTGTCGATGAACGAACGATCGATCTTGAGGGTATCCACCGGTAGCTGTGCCAGATAGGCCAGCGACGAATAACCGGTACCGAAGTCATCCAGTTCGATGGTGATACGGCGGCGGACGAGTTCACGTAACAGTTGCCGGGCAATATGAATGCGCTTGACCAGCATGGTTTCCGTCAGCTCCAGGCGCAGGTAGGCCGGGTCCATGTTCTGCTGCTCGAGAATGTGCAGGATGCGACGAACGATACCGCTCTGCCGCAGCTGACGGGCGGACAGATTGACGGAAACATTGACCGGAGGTATGCCCATGTCGATCCACGCCCGGTGCTGGCGGCAGGCCTCCTCCAATATCCACTCGCCGACGGGTACGATGAGCCCACTGTTCTCCAGTACAGGGATAAACTCGTCCGGTGCAACCAGACCGCGCTGGGGGTGCTGCCAGCGCAACAGGGCCTCAACCGTGGATATGCGACCGCTTGTCAGCTCCATCTGGGGCTGGTAATGGAGTACGAACTGACGTTCCTCCAGTGCCCGCTCCAGATCGCGCCGGAGTTGCAGATGGTGTTGGCTGCGTCGTTCCATGCGCTTGTGGTCGGTCACGTCCCTCATGGTTCCCGCCAAGTGAATCCGGCCGTCAGGATCCTTGGCAACAGTGCTGAATCGTAACCGCAGCCACAGTTGGCGCCCGGTAGCAGTACGGAAGCGGTAATCCCGTTCCCATGTGGTCGCTTCCACTGACCGATCCTGATCGCTGAGCAGTGTCGTGCACAGACGGGCGAAATCGCGGCGGTCGGGAACGCTGATGTGACTCAGGAAGAATCCCTTTTCGTACCAGCACTCCAACGGTAACCCACTGAGGCCGATGGCCCGATCGTCGATGAAACTGAATTGGCAACCCTCGGAGTCGACCACGGCTTCCCAAAGAATCGCATCGACTCCCTGAAGAAGGTGAGTCAGACGCTGTTCCGTCTGGTCGGCCCGATTGCGCAGCTGTGCCTGCTGGCGGGCGAGGGTCCGACGCATGTGGTCGAAGGCGCGAGCCAGGTCGCCGATTTCGTCGCCGGCACGCCACGGCAGTGGAACAGAAGTGTCGCCCTGCACCAGGGCATGGGAGGCGGCTACGAACTGGCGCAGGGGGTGGACCACGATCAGGTAGACATAGGCCAGGCTGCCAGCCGCAATCATGGCACTGGCCAGCATGAACAGCTTGATGGCCAGGGTGATCCGGGCATGGTTCGATTCGGAAACCCCCTGCAGCAACTGTACCAGGTGGTCCACCTCCCCGACCAGGTGTTCGGTTACCCGCCGGATGGCAGCCACGATGCTTGTACGCCTGCCATGTTGGAACAGTTGCCGGAACAGTGGGTCGAGATACTGTCGGTAGGCGATGAGGTCCTGGGTCAGGAGCCGCTGCAGGCTCTGGTTTCGGATTCCATGCAACCCCAGTGCCGCATTCCCGGTGTTCAGGCTCTGGAGAATGGTGGCGAACCGTCTCAGTTCTGCCTGGATGGCACGCTTCAGCTCCGTCTGGCCCGTGGTGGCATACCGCTGTGCCAGTAAGGCCAACCGGTAGAGGCGCATCCGTTCGCTGCCGGCCAGGTTCATTACCCGGGCCGTGCCTTGCGTTCGTTGCACCAGGCTGGCCTGCCAGGACAGAAGCCCCAGGAGCAGGAGGCCAGAGAGCAGCGGTGCGACCATGATCTTGGCCAGCAGTGGGATGCGCATGGTGTTCTCGCTAGGCCGTCGCACGGTTCGGATTCCGGGTGTTCGCCAGGCAGGCCTGCAGCTGGTCCAGTTGTTCGACGAGCCGGGACGAGAGCTCGAGGAGATTCTCGTATTCACGCTCCGCCTGCTCGTTTTGTCCCTGTTCCCGGAGGTCCAGGATACGGGCGACGGACTGGTGCAGGGTCCGGTGGGGCACATCCAGGGCCTGGTATTCCGCCAGCCCGGCCAGGGCCTCCCGGGCGGGGCCGTAGTACCAGCGGCCGAACTGGCAGTGCTCGTGGGACAGGGCCTCGTCCCGGCTCAGGCCCTGGCCATTGTCCAGGTAGTTCCGCACCCGGGTACGCCAGGACAGGTGGGCGGCCTTGGCCTGTTCCAGTTCCAGGATATCGTCCTGCAGTCGGAAGCGGGCCGCCTGCTGCTGCAATTTGTCCACCCGGTTACTGATGCGGCGGGTCCCCGCCAGGGCGGATTCGGCGCTGGTGGTGGAATGCTGGGCCAGTTCGGCGATCGCAACGACATTGCGGTTGATTTCCTCGGCCACCTGGCTCTGTTCCTCGGCCGCGCTGGCCACCTGGAGGTTCATATCGGTGATGGTGGAGACCGCACCCCGGATGCGTTCCAGGGCACTGTCGGCCTCGGCCGCCTGGCGGCGGCCCTCGTCGGCCTCCCGGCGGCCCGCGTCCATGGCCTGGACCGCGTTGTCGATGCCGTCCCGCACGCGGCCGATCATGGCCTCGATCTCCTGGGTGGAACTCTGGGTACGCGAGGCGAGCATACGGACCTCGTCGGCCACCACGGCAAAACCCCGTCCATGCTCTCCGGCCCGGGCGGCCTCGATGGCGGCATTGAGGGCCAGCAGGTTGGTCTGTTCGGCGATGCTGTTGATGACCTCCAGGACTTGACCGATCTCGCGGCTGTGTTCGCCCAGGTCGGCGATCACATCGGCCGCCTCTGCCACCCGGACATTGAGCTGCTCGATGGACCGAACGGTGCGTGCCATGACCTCATGTCCCTGGGTCGCTTCACCGCGGGCGGCCTCGGCGGCCTCGGCCGCGTGCTGGATGTTGGTGGCCACCTCCTGGATGCTGGCGGACATCTCGTTCATGGCGCTGGAGAGCTGGTCGATCTCCCCGGCCTGGCGTCGGACCTCCGCAATCATGCGTTCCTCGGCGTGGTTCATCTCGGCGGCATCGGTGCCGGCCGCCAGGGCGCTGTGGATGACACCGGTGAGCATACTGACGAAGCGATCCATGAGGCGGTTGTAGGATGCGGCCAGCTGGGCGAGTTCATCGTTGCCCTTCACCGGCAGGCGCAGGGAGAGATCCTGTTCCTGCTCGACCCGGCTCATGGCGTCACGCAGGCGATCGAGCTTGCGCAGCATGCCTAGGTTGACCCACAGGACCGCAGCGGCGATGAGGAGGATGCCGCCGATCAGCCATTGGGCACGGTGGGCCTGGGCGAAGCTCGCCTGCCGCGACAGGCCCGCCATGGTGACGACAGCCTTGTTCATCTCCTTCAGAACCACCGGTGCCAGGTCATGGATCCGCCGGAGGCTCTGTGTATCCGGTGTGGTGACATAGGTCTCGATGGCCTTCCGGTAACGCCGCCACAGTGTCCCCACCTTCTCCAACTGGTGGCGCAGGCCGGGATCCCTGGCGGCATGGATGCCCTGGTGGGGATCGCCCTGCAGCAGGGCCTGGTGGGAACGCTCGAACAGGTCGATGGTGCTGGCCAGGGTTTGTTTCGATTCCACCCCGGCGGCCACCATCAGGGCCTCCTTGGCCAGCCGCTGGCTCAACATGCGCTGACGGCCGGCGACATTGATGTCATTGGCCGAAGAGTCCATAGTGACCTGGATCAGGCCAATGGCGAGGGCACCGAAGACAAAGAGGACGAGATCGAGCAGAGCGATCCGCCGCCGGATACTGAAACCCTGGTGTTGCCTGGACTGCATTTCGAATGCTCCCTGTTGGATCATCCCGTGTAATGCCGACCCGGTACGCTTCCCCTCGGGCCGTGGCCCGGATATCGGCGCCGGGCGGCGGGGGAGCATAGCGGATTCGATTATTTTTGCTGCAGTCGATTGAAAATCCGCTAATTTTTGACCGAGATCAAGACTGGCCGGGCCCGCTGCGGGGGGGTGCGACCAAAAATAATCGATGGCGTTATATCGATTGGCCGGGGCACGGGTTAATCTTCCGCGAATTGCAAGGAATTGGCTGTGCCTGAAAATCCGGGAGTTATCAATCGGATGCACAGTCGCTCGGCGGGAACCGGAAAACCTGGAATCAAGCGAAGAATCCAATAAGAACTAGAATCAATCATCATGGTTTCAGGTTTCCGGCCGCGCCTGGGGCATCATCCTCCCGTTCCCATCGCGTGGTTTATTCGGGTGCCTAGCGCCCTTGGGGTGGTTGGGCCGGAGGGGAGGTGTTGGCTGATTGGGGGAAGGGGCGGTTGAACGAAGGGAATCTTGATCATTAGGGTGTGACATGCAGAGCCGGTCTCTCGAGGTTGCCGCCGCCTGCCGGGTCCTGATCGTGGACGATCATCCGGTGGTCCGCAACGGGCTGCGCCATGCCCTGGAGGCGAGCGGGCAGGTGTCGGTGCTGGCCGAGGCCGGTGATGGCGAGGGGGGTTATCAGGCCTACAAGGAGATGGGGCCCGACGTGGTCATCATGGATCTCAGCATGCCGGGGATCGGCGGGCTGGAGGCCATCCGCCGTATCGTGCGGTACGACGCCAAGGCCCGGATCCTGGTCTTTACGGTGCATGCCAATCCCCTGTTCGAGCAGCGGGCCCGGGAGGCCGGGGCCCTGGCCTACCTCACCAAGGATGGGGATGTGGGCGAGCTGCTGGAAGCCCTGGCGGTGGTCGCGACGGGCCGGCCCTGGTTTCGCAGGCCCAGGCGCGGTACGGGCGGCAAGCGGGGTGGAAATCGGCAGGTGGCGGGCGAGGCGGAGCGGGTGAGCGGGCTCACCTTGCGCGAGTTCGACGTGTTTCGCCTGCTGGCGGAGGGGAGGAACACGGCCGAGGTGGCCGAGCTGCTCAACATCAGCGTCAACACGGTGGGTGTGCACAAGACGCGTATCATGCACAAGCTGCGGATCAGCAATTCCGCCCAGTTGGCGTTGGTCGCCGTGCGGCAGGGCATCGTGAAGGTCTGATCCCCTCACCCAATGAGGGGGATGATGCGCACGGCCCTTCGGGCCTTTGCGCATCCTACATATCATCAAGCGTATCGCGGGCAACGCCATGATGCGCACGGCGCTACGCGCCTTTGCACATCCTACGCATCACCGGCGTATCGCGGGCAACCGTAGGTTGGGCAAAGCGAGCGTAGCGAGCGTGCCCAACAATGGGATGGCATCACCCGTAACGGTGACACGACATGATGCGCACGGCGCTACGCGCCTTTGCGCATCCTACATTCTCTTCTCACCGCACCAGCTATGCCAAACGCCGGTAGCGGATGCGATGGGGCTGCAGCGCCTCGTCACCCAGCCGGCGCTTGCGGTCCTGTTCGTAGTCCGCGTAGTTGCCCTCGAACCAGACCACCTGGCTGTCGCCCTCGAATGCCAGCATGTGGGTGGCGATGCGGTCCAGGAACCAGCGGTCGTGCGAGGTCACCAGCACGCAGCCGGGGAAGTCCAGCAGGGCCTCTTCCAGGGCGCGCAGGGTCTCCACGTCCAGGTCGTTGGTGGGCTCGTCCAGCAGCAGCACGTTGCCACCGCTGCGCAACAGCTTGGCCAGATGCACCCGGTTGCGTTCGCCGCCGGAGAGATCGCCCACCCGTTTCTGCTGGTCGCTGCCGGCGAAGTTGAAGCGCGCGACATAGGCGCGTGAGTTCACCTCGTACGGTCCCACGCGGATGATGTCCTGGCCATCGGAGATCTCCTCCCATACCGTCTTCTGCGGATCGAGGGCATCCCGGCTCTGGTCCACGTAGGCGAGCTGCACCGTCTCGCCGATGCGCAGCTCGCCGCCATCCGGCGCCTCCTGGCCGGTGATCATGCGGAACAGGGTGGTCTTGCCAGCGCCGTTGGGGCCGATGATGCCCACGATACCGCCCGCGGGCAGGTTGAAGGAGAGATCCTCGATCAGCAGTCGGTCGCCGAAGCCCTTGCGCAGGTGACGGGCCTCGATGACCAGGTCGCCCAGCCGCGGCCCCGGCGGGATGTAGAGTTCGCGCGTCTCGTTGCGTTTCTGGTAGGCCTTCGACTGCAGTTCCTCGAACCGCTTGAGCCGGGCCTTGGCCTTGGCATGGCGGCCCTTGGGGTTGGATCGCACCCACTCCAGCTCCGCCTTGATGGCACGCTGACGGGCCGATTCCTGGCGTTCCTCCATCTCCAGGCGCTTTTCCTTTTGCTCCAGCCAGGAGGAATAATTGCCCTCCCAGGGGATGCCGTGGCCACGGTCCAGTTCCAGGATCCAGCCGGCCACGTTGTCCAGGAAGTAGCGGTCGTGGGTGACGGCCACCACGGTGCCGGGATAGTCGGCCAGGAAATGTTCCAGCCAGGCCACGGACTCGGCATCCAGGTGGTTGGTCGGCTCGTCCAGCAGCAGCATGTCCGGGGCCGACAACAGCAGCCGGCACAGCGCCACCCGGCGCCGTTCGCCCCCGGACAGCTTGCTGACGTCGGCATCCCAGGGCGGCAGCCGCAGGGCATCGGCCGCCACCTCCAGCCGGCGGTCCAGGTTGTGCCCGTCAGCGGCCTGGACGATGTTCTCCAGCCGGGCCTGTTCCGCCGCCAGGGCATCGAAGTCGGCGTCGGGTTCGGCATAGGCGGCGTAGACCTCGTCCAGCCGGGCCAGCGCCTGCTTGATCTCGGCCAGGCCTTCCTCCACGTTGCCGCGCACGTCCTTGGCCGGATCCAGCGCCGGCTCCTGGGGCAGGTAGCCGATCTTGATGCCGGGCTGGGGGCGGGCCTCGCCCTCGATCTCGGTGTCCACCCCCGCCATGATGCGCAGCAGGGTGGATTTCCCGGCGCCATTCAGGCCCAGCACGCCGATCTTGGCACCGGGGAAGAACGACAACGAGATGTCCTTGAGGATCCAGCGATTGGGTGGGACCAGCTTGCCCACCCGGTTCATGGTGAAGACGTATTGGGCCATGGCGATATCGTGCTACCTTTCCTGGTCGTTGCGGGAGCAGGGATTATACAGGCTGTGGACCGCGCCATTGACAAGGGGGCCGGTGAGCGGGGATGCTCTGGTCATGGCATGCCCTGATCCCCATCGGCGCCGGTCCCCACTCGCGGCCGGGCTGTTCCTGCTGGTTTCGCCGGTGCTGGCCGCCGAGACCGGCCACGGGGTGGATGCGGCCACCGGCCTGGAATCCTGGCACTGGGCCGAGGCCGGCATCCAGCTGACCCTCGTCCAGCGGCTGCCGGACCAGACCCGCGCCTTCTTCGAGGCCCGGGGCCTGGATGCCGCCCACGCCGACGCCCTGGCCCGCAACTGCGTGTTCCAGACCGTGATCCGCAATACCGGCCAGCGCTCCTTCCGCTTCGATCTGGGCGAGTGGCGGGTGGTTGGCCCGGGGGGCCGCCGACCGCTGCGCCTGCGTGCCGACTGGCTGGCGCGCTGGCAGGACCGCGGCCTGTCCGGCCCGGCCCGCATCGCCCTGCGCTGGGCCCTGTACCCCCGCCGCCAGCGCTTTGCGCCCGGTGACTACAACTGGGGCATGACCGCCATGGGCCTGCCGCCGGGCAGTCGCTTCGACCTCCACTTCGTCTGGCATCGCGGCCAGAGCCGGCTCAGCGGGGTTCTGCATGGCCTGCGTTGCGCGCCCGAGCAGCTGAGGGCACCGGCCGCCGCGGGCGGGG
>JALWSQ010000043.1 GCA_026993645.1 Thiohalobacter sp. | reverse complement strand
CCTGTTCGAACGGTTCCGGCGCGGCGACCGGCAGGTTGCCGGCGGCAGTGGACTGGGACTGTCCATCGTCCGCCGCATCGCGGAGCTGCATGCCGCCTCGGTGGTGCTCGATGCCCCTGCCGCCGGATCCGGGCTCCTGGTCAGGGTGGTGTTTCCGCCACGCCCCTGCCGGGCTCCTTCCCGGCCTTGATGCCATGGCGCCGTACCGGCCGCGCTTCCGTGCCGGGATGGCTCAGTGCCAGTTGACCGCCTCCCGGGCCCGTTCCGCGTCGTCCCTGGTCAGCGCCTGCTGCAGGAAGTCGATGAAGTGGCGCACGCGGGGGGGCAGGAAGGCCTGGTGGGGGTAGACCGCGTGGATGCCGATCTCCGGTGACCGGTATGCCGGCAGGATCTGCCGCAACTCGCCGGCCGCCAGGGCCGCCTGCGCCAGCGGGCGTGGCAGCAGGGCGACTCCCAGGCCCCTGCGGGCAGCGACCAGCAGGGCCTGGCCATCGTTGGAGTGCAGGTTCCCGTCCGGCAGGATGCGCTCTTCCCCTGCAGGTCCGACCAGGCGCCACCCGGAGCGGTCGTCGTGGCGGCAGAGGCAGTTGTGGCGCGGCAGATCCCGGGGATGGCGGATGGGGGGCTGTCGTTCCAGGTAGGCGGGGCTGGCGCAGAGTACCATCCGCATCTGGCCCACGCGCCTGGCGATCAGGCTCGAATCGGGCAACCGGTTTCCCAGCCGGATGGCCAGGTCGAAGCCATTCTCCACCAGGTCCATCCAGTCGTCGTGGTAGAAGCTTCCGATATGGACGCCGGGGTGCCGTGCCAGGAAGGCGCTCACCAGGGTGGCGCTCCAGCCGATCCCGAGATCGGTCGGCAGGGCGAGGCGCAGCGGTCCCTCGAGGGTGTCGCTGCCGGCCCTGATGCCGGCCTCCATGGCCTCCAGTTCGTTGAGCAGCGTGCGACAGCGCCGGTGATAGCGCAGACCCTCCGCCGTCAGCCGGATGCGCCGGGTGGAGCGCTGGAACAGGCGCACGCCGAGTTCGTTTTCCAGTGCCGAGACCTGCTTGCTGACCATGGCGGGGGAGATGCCGAGGAGTTCTGCGGCGCGGGAGAAGTTGAGCGTTTCCGCTGCCCGGCAGAAGGTCCTCATGCGCGTCAGTTTCCCCATCGGCGATTGCCTGCATGGCCGTGGAATCCCGGTATCCGGAACGCTAGCAGAAGAATATTAATTCTTTCTTAATCGGAAACACTCTTTTTCCCTTCGCCCCATTAATCAATGGGATGGAATTCCGCATGATGGCTGCCGGCAACATGGCCGTACCGCTGGTGCAACAGTGTCAGGAAAAGGAGACGCGAGGCTGTTGCATGGGACGCAGCGACGACGGTGTCACGAGCGTGCCCTGACCCCGGTGGCCATGTGGGTTTCTACTCACAGGAGGGAGCAACGATGAAGATGAGGAACTGTCTGTTGGCAGTCGGTGGTGCCCTGGGGGCGCTGCTCATTTCCGTGCAGGCCAACGCAACCCCGGCATTCGCCCGGGCGCGGCACCTGGAATGCAACACCTGCCACGCCGCCTTTCCGCCTTGAACGCGTTCGGTCGCAACTACAAGGCACGCGGCTACCGGTTCAAGGATGCGAGCAAGGATACGACGGTGTCCGATTTCACCAAGGAGCTGACCCAGTTCCCCATGGCCGCGGCCGTGATCTCGCGTCCCTATGTCAAGGACACCCCCGGCCATTCCCAGATCCGCGCCATTCATGAGCTGGAGCTGTTCGCCGGGGGCGTCTTGTACCGCAACCTGTCCGGTTTCCTCGAGATCGAGTCGGAGGGCGAGGATGGCTTCGGCGGCGTCCTGGGCCTGGCCGCGCTGAACTACGACTTCAACGACAGCTTACATGTCCAGGTGGCCTATGCGCCGACCTTCTTCGCGGATCCCTACGATACCCTGGCGAGCGCCCGGCGCCTGACCGCCACGCACTACAACGTGCTCAATGAGACCTTCGGCGGGGCCGACAACGCCAACAAGCTGCGGCATTCGCGCCAGCAGGTCTCCATCTTCGGTCGGCTGTTCGACGACCGGCTGTTCTACAACCTGGGCGTGGGCGGCCTCACGGAAGACAAGGTGGCCGACAAGTCCAAGGTCGGGTTTGGCCGGCTGGCCTTCGACATCACGCCGGATGCCATGGTGGGTGCCTTCGGGGTGGCCGGCACCTGCAGTATCGACACCACCGGCGGCTTTGCCAGCTGTCCCGGTACGCGCGACCGTGATTTCAGCCGCTATGGCCTGGATGCCCAGGTGGACTATGCCTCGTTCCGGTTCACCGGCGTGTTCCTCCGCGCCAAGGACGACCTGGTCAGCAGCACGACCTCGGAGACCAACGACGACTCCTACATCCAGGCGGTCTACTTCGGTAAGTACGCCGGTCATCAGCTGGTGCCGCTGCTGCGTTACCAGGTGACCCAGACGAACGACGGCAAGGACGAGACCAAGGGTTACACGGTGGGGCTGAACTACTATTTCCTGGAGAACGTCCGGGGTTCCATCGAGTATAGCGACGACATCTCCACCCCGAGCGGGGTGAAGAAGTCCTCCAACACGACCCTGCAGTTCCATGCCGCCTTCTGAGCGCAGCGCCGGATCCGCGTCGGAGCAGAGCGTTGCCGGGGACCTTCGGGTCCCCGGTTTTTTTGCGCCGTTCGTCCGGTCTCCGGGCGTGGTAGCATATGCGCTCGCCCGCCGGGGCCGCCCGGGGCGGGCGCGGACCCCGGCCGGGGCTGCACGCATGTAAAGTGCCGTGGCATCAGTGGGATAAGCATTGGCATGCTGTTGATGATCGACAACTACGATTCCTTCACCTACAACCTGGTGCAGTACTTCGGTGAGTTGGGGGCGGAGGTGCAGGTGTTCCGCAACGACCAGATCGACCTCGCCGGGATCGAGGCCCGGGCACCCGATCACCTGGTCATCTCCCCCGGGCCCTGCACGCCGGACCAGGCCGGCATCTCGGTGGAGGCCATCCGCCATTTCGCCGGTCGCATCCCCATCCTGGGGGTCTGCCTGGGGCACCAGAGCATCGGCCGGGCCTTCGGCGGGCGTATCGTCCATGCCGGCGCCATCATGCACGGCAAGACCTCGCTCATCCATCACGACGATCAGGGGGTGTTCCGCGGCCTGGACAATCCCTTCGAGGCGACGCGCTATCATTCCCTGGTGATCGAGCGCGAGAGCCTGCCCGCCTGCCTGGAGGTCACCGCCTGGACCCAGGACGAGGCCGGCGGCCGCGACGAGATCATGGGGGTGCGGCACCGGGAATACCCGGTGGAGGGCGTGCAGTTCCACCCTGAATCCATTCTCACCCGCCAGGGACACGACCTGTTGCGGAACTTCCTGGTCATGCAGGCCTGAGCCTGCGGCCCCAGCCGACAGAGGGAGAACCGAGTCCATGGACATGCCCGAAGCCATCCGCGCCCTGACCGAGGGCCGCGACCTGGATGCCGGCCAGATGACCGAGGTCATGCACCGGATCATGACCGGCGGCGCCACCCCGGCCCAGATCGGCGGCTTCCTGGTGGGCATGCGCATGAAGGGGGAGACGGTGGAGGAGCTGGCGGCCGCTGCCCGGGTCATGCGCGAGCTGGCCACGCCGGTACGGGTGCAGGTGGATCACCTGGTGGACACCTGCGGCACCGGCGGGGACGGTGCCAGCACTTTCAACGTGTCCACCGCCAGCGCCTTCGTGGTGGCGGCCGCCGGTGGCCACGTGGCCAAGCATGGCAACCGCTCGGTGTCCAGCCGCAGCGGCAGCGCGGACGTGCTGGAGGCGGCGGGGGTGCGCCTGGACCTGGCGCCGGAACAGGTCGCCCGCTGCATCGAGGAGGTGGGGGTCGGCTTCCTGTTCGCGCCCCTGCATCATGGGGCCATGAAGCATGCCATCGGCCCGCGCCGGGAGATGGGGGTCCGGACCCTGTTCAACCTGCTGGGGCCGCTGACCAACCCGGCGGGTGCGCCCAACCAGGTGCTGGGGGTGTTCGCCCGCGAATGGGTCGAGCCCCTGGCGGAGGTGCTGCGCAGCCTGGGCAGTGAGCATGTACTGGTGGTCCATGCCGACGACGGCATGGACGAGATCAGCATCGGCAGCGCCACCCGCGTGGCCGAGCTGCGCGATGGCAGCGTCTTCGGTTACGAGATCAGGCCGGAGGACTTCGGCCTCCAGCGCGCCGATACCGGCCGCCTGGCGGTGGAGTCGCCCGAGCAGAGCCTGGCCATGATCCGGGGCGTGCTGGCCGGCGAGCCCGGGCCGGCGCGGGACATCGTCCTGCTCAATGCCGGTGCCGCCATCTATGCCGCCGGCCTGGCCGACAGCCTGGCGGAGGGCCTGGGTCGCGCCACGGCGGTGGTGGATTCCGGCGCGGCGGCCCGCCGCCTGGACGCGCTGGTGGACCTGACCCGGCAGCTGGGAGACTGAGCCGTGACCGCGGCGGCGGGCGTGCCGGACATTCTGCGCCGGATCCTGGCGCGCAAGGCCGAGGAGGTGGCCGAACGGGCCCGGCAGCTGGACCTGGCCGGTCTCAGCCGCCGGGTGGAGGCGGCGCCGCCGGTGCGGGGGTTCATCGCGGCCCTGGAGCGCGCCATCGCCGCCGGGCGACCGGCGGTCATCGCGGAGATCAAGAAGGCATCGCCCAGCAAGGGGGTGCTGCGGGCCGATTTCGACCCCGCCGCCATTGCCCGGGCTTACGAGCGCGGCGGGGCCGCCTGCCTGTCGGTGCTCACCGACGTGGATTTCTTCCAGGGCGCCGATGCCTACCTGCAACAGGCCCGGGCCGCCTGTGGATTGCCGGTGCTGCGCAAGGATTTCATCATCGATCCCTACCAGGTGTACGAGGCCCGGGTGATCGGTGCCGATTGCATCCTGTTGATCGTGGCCGCGCTGGGTGATGCCGCCCTGATGGAGCTGACCCTGCTGGCGCACGAGCTGGGCATGGACGTGCTGGTGGAGGTGCATGACGGCGCCGAGCTGGAGCGCGCCCTGGCCCTGCCGGTACGTCTCATCGGCATCAACAACCGTGACCTGCGCAGCTTCGAGACCCGGCTCGAGACCAGCCTGGCGTTGCGGGACCGGGTGCCGGACGACCGGCTGCTGGTGACCGAGAGCGGTATCCTGACCCCCGCCGACGTGGCGCGCATGCGGGCGGCGGGCATCCATGCCTTCCTGGTGGGCGAGGCCTTCATGCGTGCCCCCGATCCCGGCGCCCGCCTGGCCGAGCTGTTCGCCTGAGCCGGTATGCGTTGGGGTGAGGTGTAGGATGCGCAAAGGCGCGCAGCGCCGTGCGCATCACTCCGCGCTTCATTCTCCCCGCCGCAGGTTGCGGCCGTAGAAGATCTCTGCCATCTCTCGCTGCAGCCGCTGGCGGATGCGTTTCTCCTCCGCCTTGCTGAGTTCCTCCACCCCCGTCCCGAACAGGTAGTTGTCCAGCTCGAACTCCTTGAGCAGCATCTTGGTGTGGAAGATGTTCTCCTGGTACACGTTGACATCGATCATCTGGTAGCGGCGGCGGGTCTCGCGCGACATGAAGTTCTGAATGGAGCTGATCTTGTGGTCGATGAAATGCTTCTTGCCGCGCACGTCGCGGGTGAAGCCGCGGACCCGGTAGTCGATGGTGACGATGTCGGAGTCGAAGCTGTGGATGAGGAAGTTCAGTGCCCGCAGCGGCGAGATACGGCCACAGGTGGAGACGTCGATGTCGGCGCGGAAGGTGCTGATGCCGTTGTCGGGATGGCTCTCGGGGTAGGTGTGTACCGTGATGTGGCTCTTGTCCAGGTGGGCCACCACCGCGTCCGGCAGCGGCCCCGGCGCCTCGCGGTTGGTCACCCGGCCCGACTTCACCGGTTCCTCGGAGATGAGCATGGTCACGCTGGCGCCCTGGGGCTCGTAGTCCTGGTGGGCGATGTTCAGGATACTGGCGCCGATGATGTCCGCCACCTCGGTGAGGATGCCGGTGAGGCGCTCGGCATTGTAGGCCTCATCGATATATTCGATGTACTCGCGGCGGTGCTGCCGGGTCTTGGCATAGCAGATGTCGTAGATGTTGAAGCTGAGGGTCTTGGTCAGGTTGTTGAACCCGTGCAGCTTCAGCCGTTTCATGGAACGTCCGACCATGCCCGCCCCCGGCCGCGGTGATGCCGGTCAGTCCGCCAGCTCGTAGTCGTGGGTGATCTCGGCCACCTGCCCCAGCATGAGCGAGGCGGAGCAGTACTTCTCGGCCGACAGCCGCACCGCCCGCGCCACCTGCTTCTCGGTCAGGCCCTCGCCGCGCACGATGAAGTGGACATGGATGCGGGTGAACACCCGCGGGGGTTCCGGTGCCCGTTCGGCCTCCAGTTCCACCACGCAGTCGCTGACCGCCTGCCGCGAGCGGCGCAGGATGTGTACCACGTCGAACGCCGTGCAGCCCCCCATACCCAGCAACAGCATCTCCATGGGCCGCACCCCCAGGTTGCGGCCGCCGTTCTCCGGCGGACCGTCCATGACCACCGCGTGGCCGCTGGCCGACTCGCCGATGAAGGTGGCCGCCTCCACCCACTTGACTCGTGCCTTCATGCCATCCCTCCCGCAGGTCGGCAAGCCTATCACAATTCGACAGATTGAAGGACCTGCCGTACACTGCCGTTATAGGGACTGAACCGGGAAGCGGCTTTCCCGGCAACCGGACTGCCATGAAGACTATCGAGCCCAGGTCCACAGGAAACCCGTCCGTCGATTCGTTCCTGCAGCACTGCCATCGCCGGCGCTACCCGGCGAAGAGCGTCATCATCTATGCCGGCGATGCCCCGGATGTCCTCTACTACATCGTGGAGGGCTCGGTCACGGTCCTGATCGAGGACGACAACGGCCGCGAGATCGTCCTGGCCTACCTCAATCGTGGCGATTTCTTCGGCGAGATGGGCCTGTTCGGTGAGCAGAGCACCCGCAGCGCCTGGGTACGCACCCGCACCGAGTGCGAGCTGGCGGAGATCAGCTACGCCCGTTTCCGGCAGCTGGCGGACGAGGACCCGGGCATCCTGTTCGCCCTGGCCTCGCAGATGGCTGCCCGGCTGCGCAGCACCAGCCGCAAGGTCAGCGACCTGGCGTTCCTGGACGTGACCGGGCGCGTGGCCCGCACCCTGCTCGATCTGTGCAAGCAGCCCGATGCCATGACCCACCCGGACGGCATGCAGATCCGCATCACCCGCCAGGAGATCGGCCGCATCGTCGGCTGTTCCCGCGAGATGGTGGGCCGGGTGCTCAAGAACCTGGAGGAGCAGGGCCTGATCACGGCCCATGGCAAGACCATCGTGGTGTTCGGCACCCGCTGAGGGGCCGCTAGATCCAGTAGGCCGTCTCCGTCATCACCTTCGAGGCCAGCCGCATCAGCCGCCGGACCGGTTGCGGCAGCACGGCCCCGCCGGCCCGGCTGGCGTTCTGCCCGTGCCGTTCCTCGTCGATCTTCATCTGCTCCAGTACCGCCCGGCTGCGGCCATCCGCCGCCGGCAGCCGCTGCAGGTGGTCGTCCAGGTGCAGGACCACCTGGCGCTCGGTCTCCGCCACGAATCCCAGGCTCCACTTGTCGCCGACCGCCCCGGCCAGGGCGCCCAGGGCCAGCGAACCCAGGTACCAGGCCGGGTTGAGCAGACTGGTGTGGCTGTCCAGGGCCTGCAGCCGGCGCTCGCACCAGGCCAGGTGGTCGTTTTCCTCCTCGGCGGCCCGCTCCATGGCCTCGCGCACCCCCTCCAGGCGGGCGGTCAGGGCCTGACCCTGGTACAACGCCTGGGCGCAGACCTCGCCGGCATGGTCCACCCGCATCAGGCGGGCGGACGCCCGGCGTTCCTCGGGCGTGAGCTCGGCCTCCGGCAGGCCGGCCGCAGGGTCCGGCCGCCCGGTGGTGCGGGGTTGGCCGAACAGGGTCCGGAAGGCCTGGTCGAACTGGATCAGCAGCCGGTCGGCGGCACTGTAGTCACGGTCCATGGGTTCAGTCCTCGTGGGCGGGGCCGGGGGGATCGGGGATCCGCAGCCGCTCCACCACCTCGCCCTGCTGCAGGTGTCGGGTGATGATCTCGTCCAGATCCGCCTGGTCCACGTAGCTGTACCAGGTGGCCTCCGGGTAGACCACCAGCACCGGCCCCTGGGTGCAGCGGTCCAGGCAGCCGGCGGTGTTGACCCGCACGCCGCCGGGCC
>JALWSQ010000042.1 GCA_026993645.1 Thiohalobacter sp. | reverse complement strand
GGTCGCGGATCGGCAGGCGCTGGCCCCGGACCTGCTGCGGTTCCGGTTGCGGCTCGGGGGCGGCGACCGCCTGCAGTTCCTCGCCGGGCAATGGGCCGAGCTGCGCCTGGCCGGGGGTGAGAAGGCACGGCTGGCCATCGCCAGCTGTCCCTGTGACAGCGGCGGGCCCGAGTTCCATCTGGACGCCCGGCTGGCGCCGGACTTCGCCGCGGCCCTGGCGGCGAAGGACCCAGGGCCGGCCCTGGTGCTGGAGGACCCCGGCGGGGACTTCGTGCTGGATCTGGACTCGCCCCGCTCCCTGGTGTTCCTGGCCTGGGACACGGGCTTCGCCGCGGTGAAGGCCCTGGTGGAACAGGCCATGGCGCTGGACGTGGCGGAACGGATCAGCCTGCACCGGTTCCACAGCGAGGGTGACCGGCCCTACCTGGACAACCTGTGCCGCGCCTGGCGGGACGCCCTGGACCATTTCGACTACCAGGCCCTGCGGGTGGATACCGGCCGGCTGGCGGCCGAGGCGGGCCGTGGGCTGGACGACCTGTTCGATACCGTGGCCTCCGGGCTGGCCTCGCCTGGGGCCCAGGATTTCTACCTGGCCGGCCCCCCCGCCTTCGTCCAGCGCGGCCGACGCTACCTGGTGGCCAGGGGCGTGCCCGACGCCCAGATCCGTACCTTCGAACTGCCGGCTGGCAACGACCAGCCCGGCCCGGGCCATTGAACAGGCTGTATCTGCGAATAATTGTTATTTAATTAGACTCTACCCTATAAATATAAATGCCCCTTGTTGTACTGAAAGACATCAGTCTTGGGTTTGGCGCGGATCCTGTGCTCGACCATATCGACCTGCGCATCGCGGCCGGTGAGCGAATTTGCCTGATCGGCCGCAACGGCGTCGGCAAGTCTACCCTGCTGCAGCTCCTGGCCGGCCGGCTGCTGCCGGACGGAGGCGAGATCCAGCGCCGCCAGGACATGACCACGGCCTACCTGGACCAGGAGGTTCCGGCGGGTGCCGGCTCGGTCTACGACCGGGTGGCGGAGGGCCTGGGCGAGGCCGGGGCCTGGCTGAGCCGGTACCATGCCCTGAGCCAGCGGCTGGCGGACGGGGACCAGGAGATCGGTACCGAGCTGCAGCGGCTGCACGATCGCATCGAGGCCGCCGGGCTCTGGCACCTGGGGCAGCGCATCCTGCCCCTGCTGGGGCGGATGGGGCTCGATCCCGCGGCGGATTTCGGGCGGCTCTCGGGTGGCTGGCGCCGGCGGGCCTGGCTGGCCCGGGCCCTGGTGGCCGAGCCGGACCTGCTGTTGCTGGACGAGCCCACAAACCACCTGGACATCGAGGCCATCGACTGGCTGCAGGGCTTCCTGCGCAGCTGGCGCGGGACCCTGGTGTTCGTCACCCACGACCGCGCCTTCCTGCGCGGGTTGGCCGACCGCATCCTGGAACTGGACCGGGGCCGGCTGTACGACTGGCCGGGGGATTACGACCGGTACCTGCGGCGCAAGGCGGAAGCAGCGGCGGCGGAGGCGCGCCAGGCCGAGCGGCAGGATCGCCTGCTGGCGGCCGAGGAGGCCTGGTCGCGCCAGGGCATCAAGGCGCGGCGCACCCGCAACCAGGGCCGCCTGCGCCGGTTGCAGCGGCTGCGGGAGGAACGTCGCCTGCGGCGCTCCGGGCCCGGCATGGCCACCCTGCACCATACCGAGGCCGATGCCGGCGGCCGGCGTGTGGTGGTGGCCGAGGGCGTGGACTTCGCCCACGGGGACCGGGTCATCGTGCGCGATTTCTCCACCGTCATCCTGCGCGGGGACAAGGTGGGCATCATCGGCCCCAACGGGGTCGGCAAGACCAGCCTGCTGCGGCTGCTGCTGGGGCAGTGCCGGCCGGACCGCGGCCGGGTGCGGCTGGGCACGGGGCTCGAACTGGCCTACTTCGACCAGCAGCGGGAGACACTGGATCCCGCCGCGCGGGTCATGGACGTGGTGGCGCAGGGACGGAGCGAGGTGGAGGTGGGCGGCCGCCGGCGCCACGTGCTGAGCTACCTGCAGGACTTCCTGTTCGACCCGGCCCGGGCCCGGCAGCCGGTCGCCTCCCTGTCCGGCGGCGAACGCAACCGGCTGCTGCTGGCGCGGCTGTTCACGCGCCCCTTCAACCTGCTGGTGATGGACGAGCCCACCAACGACCTGGACATGGAGACCCTGGAGCTGCTGGAGGCATTGCTGGTGGACTTCACCGGCACCCTGCTGCTGGTCTCCCACGACCGGGCCTTTCTCGACAACACGGTCACCAGCACCCTGGTGTTCGAGGGCGATGGCCGCGTGGGCGAGTACGTGGGGGGCTACAGCGACTGGCTGCGCCAGCGGCCGTCGCCGGCAGCGGACGGACGGCCGGCCGCGGCGGCACCGCGTGCCCGGCGCCCGCGGCCCGCGGAGGCCGGCCACAAGCTGAGCTACCACGAGGTGCGCGAGCTGGAGGCCCTGCCCGCCCGCATCGAGGCCCTGGAGTCCGAGCAGGCGCGCCTGCACGAGCGGCTGGCCGATCCCGCCTTCTACCGGGAGGCGGGGGCGGCGGTGGCCGAGGTGCGGGACCGGCTGGCGGAGCTGGAGCGGGAGCTGGCCCAGGCATTCGAGCGCTGGGAGCGGCTGGAGGCCCGTCCCCGCTAGCCACCTGGGGGAATTGGCACCGGTTTTGCTGGTAGAATCCCGCCTTTGCTCGCTCGCGGATCACCATCCATGGACAGCCTGAACGCACAGCTCGAGCGCCGCATCCTGCTGCTGGATGGGGCCATGGGGACCATGATCCAGGGTTACGGCCTGGACGAGGCCGGTTACCGCGGTGACCGCTTCCGGGATCATCCCTCCGACCTGCGAGGCAACAACGACCTGCTGTCCATCACCCAGCCCCAGATCATCCGCGACATCCATGCCGCCTACCTGGAGGCCGGGGCCGACATCATCGAGACCAACACCTTCAATTCTACCGCCATCTCCCAGGCCGACTATGGCCTCGAGGGCCTGGTGGCGGAACTGAACCTCAGTGCCGCCCGCATCGCCCGGTCGGTGGCGGACGAGTGGAGCGCGCGCGATCCGGCGCGGCCCCGGTTCGTGGCCGGCGTGCTCGGGCCCACCAACCGCACCGCCAGCATTTCGCCGGACGTGAACAACCCCGGTCACCGCAACATCCGCTTCGACGACCTGGCCGGTGCCTACCTGGAGGCCGCCCGCGGCCTGGTGGAGGGCGGCGTCGACCTGCTGCTCATCGAGACCGTGTTCGACACCCTCAACGCCAAGGCGGCGGTGTTCGCGGTGATGCAGCTGTTCGATGCCATCGGCCGGCGCCTGCCGGTGATGATCTCGGGCACCATCACCGACCAGAGCGGCCGCACCCTCACCGGCCAGACCACCGAGGCCTTCTACAACTCGTTGCGCCATGCCGAACCCCTCTCCATGGGCCTCAACTGCGCCCTGGGGCCGGCCGACCTGCGCCAGTACGTGGAGGAGATGGCGCGCATCGCCGAATGCCGGGTCAGCGCCCACCCCAACGCCGGCCTGCCCAACGAGTTCGGCGGTTACGACGAGACACCGGATGCCATGGCGCGCGAGATCGGCGAGTGGGCCCGCAGCGGATTCCTGAACATCGTTGGCGGCTGCTGCGGCACCACCCCGGAACACATCCGCGCCATGGCCGAGGCCGTGGCCGGGGTGGCGCCCCGGCCGCGGCCGCAGCAGCCGGTCTGCACCCGGCTGTCGGGCCTGGAGCCGCTGAACATCTGCCCCGATTCCCTGTTCGTCAACGTGGGTGAGCGTACCAACGTCACGGGTTCGGCCCGGTTCAAGCGGCTCATCCTGGAGGGGCAGTACGACCGGGCCCTGGAGGTGGCGCGGGACCAGGTGGAGAACGGCGCCCAGGTCATCGACATCAACATGGACGAGGGCATGCTGGACGGCCGCGAGGCCATGGTGACCTTCCTCGATCTGCTGGCATCGGAGCCGGAGATCGCCCGCGTGCCCATCATGATCGATTCCAGCAAGTGGCCCATCATCGAGGCCGGCCTGAAATGCATCCAGGGCAAGGGCATCGTCAACTCCATCAGCCTCAAGGAGGGCGAGGACCGCTTCCTGGAGCAGGCGCGGCTGGTGCGGCGCTACGGTGCGGCCGTGATCGTCATGGCCTTCGACGAGGAGGGCCAGGCCGACACCCGCGAGCGCAAGGTGGCCATCTGCCGCCGGGCCTACCGGCTGTTGCGGGAACGGCTCGATTTCCCGCCCGAGGACATCATCTTCGATCCCAACATCTTCGCCGTCGCCACCGGCATCGAGGCCCATGACAACTATGCCGTGGACTTCATCGAGGCCACGCGCGAGATCAAGCAGAGCCTGCCCCACGCCCTGGTGTCCGGCGGGGTCAGCAACGTGTCCTTCTCCTTCCGCGGCAACAATGCCGTGCGCGAGGCCATCCACGCGGTGTTCCTCTACCACGCCATCCGCGCCGGCATGGACATGGGCATCGTCAATGCCGGCCAGCTCGCCGTCTACGAGGAGATCCCGGAGGAACTGCGCAACGCGGTGGAGGACGTCATCCTCAACCGGCGGTCCGATGCCACCGAGCGCTTGCTGGAGATCGCCGAACGCTACCGCGGCCAGGGCGGCGGGGCCACCCGCGAGGAGGATCTGGCCTGGCGGGAATGGCCGGTGGCGGAACGCCTGGCCCACGCCCTGGTCAAGGGCATCGACACCTACGTGGTCGAGGACACCGAGGCGGCGCGCCAGCAGTGCCGCCGGCCCATCGAGGTGATCGAGGGGCCGCTCATGGAGGGCATGAACCGGGTGGGTGATCTGTTCGGTGCCGGCAAGATGTTCCTGCCGCAGGTGGTGAAATCGGCGCGGGTGATGAAGAAGGCGGTGGCCCACCTGATCCCCTACATCGAGGCCGAGAAGGAGGCCGGCGCCAAGGCCAAGGGGCGCATCCTCATGGCGACGGTGAAGGGTGACGTGCACGACATCGGCAAGAACATCGTGGGCGTGGTGCTGCAGTGCAACAATTTCGAGGTGGTGGACCTGGGGGTCATGGTGCCGGCGCGCAAGATCCTCGACAGCGCCCGCGCGCACCAGGTGGACATCGTCGGCCTGTCGGGATTGATCACCCCCTCGCTGGACGAGATGGCGCACGTGGCGGCGGAACTGGAACGGGAGGGTTTCCAGGTGCCGCTCATGATCGGTGGGGCCACCACCTCCCGGGTGCACACCGCGGTCAAGATCGCACCCCATTACTCGGGTCCCACGGTCTACGTCAAGGATGCCTCGCGGGCCGTCGGCGTCGCCCAGAACCTGCTGAGTGAGGACCAGGCGGAGGATTTCACCGCGGCCCTGCGGAAGGAATACGACGAGGTGCGGGCGCGGCATGCCGGGCGCCGGCAGCGCACCGACTGGCTGACCCTGGCGGAGGCGCGCGCCAACCGCACGCCCCTGGACTGGTCCGGCTACCAGCCGCCGGTGCCCCGGGTCCCCGGGGTGCAGGTCTTCGACGACTACGACCTGCGCGAGATCAGCCGCTACATCGACTGGTCGCCCTTCTTCCGCGCCTGGGAGATGAGCGGCAGCCACCCCGCCATCCTGGACGACCCCAAGTGGGGCGAGGAGGCCCGGCGCCTGTACGCCGATGCCCAGGAGATGCTGGAGACCCTCATCGACCAGCACTGGCTGCAGGCGCGGGCGGTGATCGGCCTGTTTCCGGCCAACCGGGTGGGGGACGACGACATCGCCCTCTACCGCGACGAGGCGCGCCGCGAGCCCCTGATGACACTGCATCACCTGCGCCAGCAGAATCGGCGGCCGCCCGGCAAGCCCAACCAGTGCCTGGCGGATTTCGTCGCCCCCGCGGATTCCGGGGTGGCGGACTACCTGGGGGCCTTCGCCGTGACGGCGGGGATCGGCATCGAGGCGCACCTGCGCCGGTTCGAGGCCGAGCACGACGACTACCGCGCCATCATGCTCAAGGCCCTGGCGGACCGCCTGGCCGAGGCCTTTGCCGAACACATGCACCAGCGGGTCCGGCGCGAGTTCTGGGGTTACAGTCCTGACGAGGCGCTGGACAACGAGGCCCTGATCCGCGAGGCCTATCGCGGCATCCGGCCGGCGCCGGGCTACCCCGCCTGCCCCGATCACACCGAGAAGGCATTGCTCTGGCAACTGCTGGAACCCGAGCGCCGCGCCGGCATCACCCTCACCGAGAGCTTCGCCATGGTGCCCACCGCCTCGGTCAGCGGCTGGTACTTCGCCCATCCCGAGGCCCGTTACTTCGCCGTGGGCCGGATCAACCGTGACCAGGTGGCGGACTACGCACAGCGCAAGGGCATGACCCTGGAGGCCATGGAACGCTGGCTGGCACCCAACCTGGGCTACGATCCCGCGGCTGCGGGAGAGGACTGAGCCGCCCTGCCCTCTGCCTGGTCACTTATCAAGGGTCTCATAATCGTCTGAACATGTTCTGAATGATCCTGGCGGATTGGTAGGATGGGCAAAGGCCCGAAGGGCCGTGCCCATCATGATGGTCGTGGGATGCTGATGGGCACGTCGCTGCGCTCCTTTGCCCATCCTACAAAATCACAGGACTTCCGTATTCAGACAATTGTGATAAATACCTTGATCCTGCTCGTCGACCTGCCCGGTGACTGGGATCTCGTCAGGGTGTTACTGGCCCTCCTCGCCCTGGCCGCCTTCCACCGCTACATCCTCGGCTCCATCCGCGACGACTACCAGAGATTCGTCCGCGGAAGATTGCATGACCGCAGCCTCTTTCGGAAGGTGCTTTGATCCAGGCGTACCCCCTTACCACTCAGCGCGTAAGGCCCGGTGCTTTCAGGCAGCGAGGATGTCGAGGGTGCAGAACCCAATCCCCGGTTTGCCTCTGAGTAGAAGTAAAGAGGCTCTCCAGTGGACTGCGAACAGCCAGGCCGCCACGCTTCAGCACATGAGTATAGATCTGGGTGGTCCGTACATCCACATGTCCGAGTTGCTCCTGCACCGTGCGGATATCCATACCACGTTCCAGCAGATGCGTGGCGAACGAGTGGCGTAATGTGTGGCAGCTGGCTGGCTTGTGTATGCCGGCACGTCGCAAGGCAACCTTGATCGCCTTTTGAACCGCAGACGAGTGAATATGATGACGGCAGATTTTCCCGCTTCGAGGATTGCGGCAGCGATGACTGGCCGGGAAGACATACTGCCAGCACCAGCTTGATACCGCATTGGGATACTTGCGCGCCAGGGCAAAAGGCAGGCTGGTCTCTCCAAAACCTGCCTGCCGGTCCCTCTCGTGAATCTGCCGTACCTGTTCCAGATGCGTGCGCAGCGAGCCAATCAGGTTGTCGGGCAGGGTAACAACCCGGTCCTTTCCCCCCTTACCGTCCCTGACCAGGATGGCTCTGTGTTCAAAGTCGATATCCTTGACACGCAGCCGGAGGCATTCCATGAGACGCAGGCCCGAACCGTACATGAGACAGGCAGCAAGCCAGTGACTGCCGGACAATTGCTCGAGTACTGCTTTGATTTCCTCTCTGGTCAGCACCACCGGCAGCCTGGGCTTGCGTTTGGGTCGTGGTATAACGCCCAGATCCCCGAGAGGACGCTCAAGCACATGACGGTAGAGGAAGACCAGAGCGTTCAGTGCCTGACTCTGCGTTGCTGGTGCGACATCCCGGTCTGTCGCCAGGTGTGCAAGAAAATCTGCGACCTCCCGTTCGCCCATTTCCCGGGGATGGCGAGTTCCGTGGAAAAGAATGAATCGCCTTGTCCAGAAAATGTAAGCTTTTTCAGTGCGGTAGCTGTATTGGCGGGCGCGGATACAACGCCGCACGGATTCCAGAAACGGTGATGGCATGGTTCAGACCTCCCTGTCTAAACTGTATATGCATACACTACCCGGAAGCGTGGGCAAGGTCAAGGATGATGGGCGGAAAGTTTCTGTAATTCATGTAGCCACATTGACATTCGGTGACGAGGGGATTATTTCTATGGCATTGAGGAATAAGGGTGTTTCTTCGCGTATGTTCACTCCCGGCGCGATGTGAGTGAGGACTTATACCGAAATGTTCCATGTTGTAACACGGAACATTTCCGTCTAATACATGTTAGCTGAACAAATACGAATGAACATCGAGTATAAAATCAACGAGCCAATAACTTCTGAGCAATTCGTAGAACTATTGGAGAAGTCAAGCCTTGCTGAGCGTAGGCCCATTCACAATTCAGAGTGC
>JALWSQ010000041.1 GCA_026993645.1 Thiohalobacter sp. | reverse complement strand
GATGCGTTCACGGAAGGGGAGCCAGAGCAGGCCCGGCAAACAGACCACCTCGGCCGGCGTCCGGTAGCCATGGATGCCGATGTCCATGTCCCGGTGCCCCGCCCGCGGCTGATCGCGGTAGGTGCCGAACAGCCGGTCCCACCAGGACAGGTTGAAACCGAAGTTGCTGTTGGCCTCGTCGTCCTCCACCGAGTGATGCACGCGGTGCATGTCGGGGGTCACCAGCACCCAGCGCAGCGGCCGGTCGATGACCGCCGGCAGGCGCACATTGCCGTGGTTGAACATGGCCATGGCGTTGAGGATCACCTCGAACAGGATGACCGCCGCCACCGGCGGCCCCAGCAACAGGATGGTGGCGAACTTGATCAGCATGGAGAGCAGGATCTCCACCGGATGAAAACGGGCGCCGGTGGTCACGTCGTAGTCCGGGTCGGCGTGGTGTACCCGGTGCAGGCGCCACAGCAGGGGCACGGCATGCACCATGACGTGTTGCAGGTAGATGACCAGGTCCATCACCACCACCGCCAAGGGGATGGCGAACACCGGTGCCACGCCATAGTAATGCAGCAGCCCCCAGTGGTGCTGCGCGGCCAGCAGGGCCACGCCCACGGCGGCGGTGGGGAACAGCAGCCGCAGCAGCAGGCTGTTGAGGAACACCAGGCCCAGGTTGTTGGTCCAGCGCAGGCGGCGGCTGAAACGCCGGGGCCGCCGGGGCGCCAGCACCTCCCACAGCGCCATGACGCCGAAGGTACCGAAGAAGAACCCCAGCCGGATGGGGATCTCGTGGTGGGTGAGGAACTGCTCCATGCCCAGCCTCCCGTAATATTCAATTTATATCTTGAATACTACCGGAGGCCGACAGGATGTCAAATGAAAAACGCCCGCCACCCCGAGGGATGACGGACGCGGAGGAGGAAGGAAGGAATCTTCAGTGATGCCGCTCGGATGCCTTCTCCGTGCCCCGGCGCCGGGCCACACCGGCCAGGCCCAGCAAGCCGGAACCGAACAGCCAGGCTGCCGCCGGCACCGGTACCGTGGTGATGGTCCCGGAGAAGGACTGGATGGTACCGATGCTCTGGGCACTCAGGAGCAGGGTCGCGGGTGCCGGACCGCTGCCGCCACCGGTGCCAGCACCGTTACCGCCCGGGGCGTTGAGCCCCAGCAACAGGGGACCCATCAACCAGCCGTTGCCCACCAGGCCCAGCAGGTGACTGTTCTGCACCGAGACCGAGAGGCTGTCCAGCTCGAAGGTCAGGCTGCCACTGGTGATATAGCCCAGGATCGGTGTGGTGACATTGAAGGATGTGAGATCCTGGATGGTGCCCGTGGCACCCACCCAGTTGGCCGCCGAGCCGCTGCTGTTCAGCACCGTGAAGCCGGAGGGGAACAAGAGCGAGGTGGCATCGGCCAGGGTCGCATTGGCCGGCAGGTTGAAACTGCCCGTGAAGCTGAAACCGCCGGTGACCGGCCCCCCAGCCAGCGTGAATGCGCCGGCGCTGCCACTGGCCGCCAGCAGCAAGGTCCCAGCCAGAACCGCTTTCATCCCCTTGCTGAAATCTTTGTTATTGACTCGCATCGAATTCGACTCCTCGTTCCGGGGCCAGGCCCCTTGCCATCCACCATTCGACCAGGGCGACCCGGCGGTCACCCAAACCCTATCCTGCTACGACGGGACCCCTGTATCGGCCCGCTGGGCCTTCCTCACCAGGCCCAGGCCCGCCAGCCCAAGCCCCAGCAGGGCCAGGGTCGCCGGTTCCGGCACCGCCGGCGGTCGCTGGCTATCCGCGGCGGAGAAGGAAAACAGGTTCGTGCCCGGCACGCCCTGGGCGGAGAAGATCCAGTCACCGGGCGTGGGATCGTAACCATTGCCGCTCAGGATGCCGGTACCGCTCAGGAACAGAAAGAAGCTGCTCTGGAAATCCACCGACAGGCTGTCCAGCTCGAAGTGCCAGCCGCCCACCTGCCAGAAATCGCTCACCGGCCCGGCGAAGGCGGGGGCAAAGCTGAAATCGGTGATCGACCCCAGGTCCCCCGGCG
>JALWSQ010000040.1 GCA_026993645.1 Thiohalobacter sp. | reverse complement strand
GCCCTGGAGGCGGGCAGCGTCTGGTGGGATGCGGAACTGTTCAGCGGCCGGCCGCACTGGCGGCAGCTGTTCCAGTACCAGGATCCCGGCCTCAGTGCCGAGGAACGGGCCTTCATCGAGGGTCCGGTGGAGACCCTGTGCCAGCGCCTGGACGACTGGGACATCACCCACAACCGGCTCGATCTGCCGCCGGACGTCTGGGACTTCCTCAAGCAGGAGGGCTTCTTCGGCATGATCATCCCGCGCCAGTACGGCGGGCTGGACTTCTCCGCCCGGGCGCATTCCGAGGTGGTGATGAAGATCGCCTCGCGCAGCATCTCGGCCGCGGTCACGGTGATGGTGCCCAACTCGCTGGGGCCAGCCAAGCTGCTGCTGCACTACGGGACCGAGGCGCAGAAGAGCCACTACCTGCCGCGGCTCGCCCGCGGCGAAGAGATCCCCTGCTTCGCCCTCACCGGCCCGGAGGCGGGCTCCGATGCCGCCTCCATTCCGGACCGCGGCGTGGTCTGTCGCGCCGAGTTCCAGGGCCGGCCGGACGTGCTCGGCATCCGTCTCAACTGGGAGAAGCGCTACATCACCCTGGGGCCCGTGGCGACGGTGCTGGGCCTGGCGTTCCGGCTGTACGATCCAGAGCACCTGCTCGGCGAGGAGGAGGACCTGGGTATCACCCTGGCCCTGATCCCCACCGACACGCCGGGGATCGAGATCGGCAACCGCCACTTTCCGCTCAACATGGCCTTTCAGAACGGCCCCAACCGCGGCCACGACGTCTTCATCCCCATGGACTGGCTCATCGGCGGGCCGGAGTTCATCGGCCGCGGCTGGACCATGCTCATGGAATGCCTGGCCGATGGCCGTGGCATCTCGCTGCCGGCCCTGGCCACCGGTGCCGGCAAGCTGGCCAGCCGCGCCGTCGGCGGTTATGCCGCCGTGCGGCGGCAGTTCAAGCTGCCCATCGGCCGGTTCGAGGGCGTGCGCGAGGCGCTGGCGCGGATCGCCGGCCACACCTACCTGATGGATGCCGGGCGCTGCCTGACCACCCTCGGCCTGGACCTGGGCGAACACCCCTCGGTCATCTCCGCCATCCTCAAGTATCAGCTCACCGAGCACATGCGCCAGACCCTGAACGATGCCATGGACGTGGTGGGTGGCGCCGGCATCTGCCTCGGCCCGCGCAACTACCTGGGCCGAGCCTACGAGGCGGTGCCCATCAGCATCACGGTGGAGGGGGCCAACATCCTCACCCGCAGCCTCATCGTCTTCGGCCAGGGCGCCCTGCGCTGCCATCCCTACCTGCGCGAGGAGGTGGAGGCCGCGCTGGATACGGATCCCGACCGTGGCCAGCGCCGCTTCGACCGCGCCCTGTTCGGGCACCTGCGCTGGGGCTTGGCCAATGCCACCCGCGGCCTGTGGCAGGGGCTGACCGGCGGTCGACTGATCAGGGTCCCCGGCGCCCCGGCCCTGCGTCCCGAGTTGCGCCGCCTGAGCCGCCTCAGCACCGCCTTCGCCCTGGTGGCCGACGTCACCCTCGGTCTCGTGGGCGGTGACATCAAGCGTCGTGAGCACCTGTCGGGGCGCCTGGCCGATGCCCTCGGCCACCTGTACCTGGCCAGTGCCGTCGCCCGCCGCTTCGCCGACCAGGGGGCGCCGGAGGAGGACCGACCGCTGTTGCACTACGCCATGCGCCACTGCCAGTACCACATCCAGCAGGCCCTGGACGGCACCCTGCGTAACTTTCCCCTGCCCTGGCTCGGCTGGCTGCTGCGGCGCTGGCTGTTTCCCTTCGGCCTGCCCCTGGCACCGCCGTCGGACCGCCAGGTGGAGGCGGTCGCCGACATCCTGCTGGCCCCGGGGGCGGCCCGTGACCGCCTGACCGCGGGCATCCACCTGCCCAGCGGCCGTGATCAACCCCTGGGCCGCATCGAGGAGGCCCTGCAGCTGGCGACCCGGGCCGCGCCGGCGCTGCGCGCCATCCGCCAGGCGCAACACCAGGGCATCCTGCCCCAGGGCGATCCCGAGACCCTGTTCCAGCTGGCCCAGGACCAGGGGGTCATCGATGCCGCGGCGGCCGCGGCCATCCAGGCCGCCCTGATCGCCCGGCGCCAGGTGATCGAGGTGGACGAATTCACACCGGAAGGTCTGCGGAAGGAGGCAACGGCATGCAATCCCACCAACAGTTCGCTGGAAGCGGTCGGGCAGTCTACATAGTCGACGGAGCGCGCACCCCCCTGCTCAAGGCACGGGGCCGGCCCGGTCCCTTTCGGGCCTCCGATCTCGCCTTGCAGGCGGCGCGGCCCCTGCTGCTGCGGCAGCCCTTCTCCGCGGATGAGCTGGACGAGGTGATCACCGGCTGCGTCATGTCGGGCCCCGACGAGGCCAACATCAGCCGCGTGATCGCCCTGCGGCTGGGAATCGGAGAGAAGGTGCCGGCCTTCACCGTCCAGCGCAACTGTGCCTCCGGCATGCAGGCGCTGGACACCGCCGCCCGCAACATCGCCCTGGGCCGGTCCGACCTGGTCCTGGCCGGTGGCACCGAGGCCATGAGCCATGCCCCGGTGCTGCTGGCCGAGCCCCTGGTGCACTGGCTGGCCGACTGGGGCCGGGCGCGAAGCCCGGGCCAACGGCTGCAAGCCCTGGCACGCCTGCGGCCCCGGCACCTCAAGCCCGTCATCGGCCTGCTGCTTGGTCTCACCGACCCCGTGGTGGGGCTGTCCATGGGTCAGACGGCCGAGGTACTGGCCTACCGTTTCGACATCGATCGCGAGACCATGGACCGCTTCGCCCTGCGCAGCCACCAGCGGCTGGCCCGGGCCCAGGACCAGGGCCACTTCGGGGCGGAGATGACGGTGATCTATGACCACGCCGGTCACTGGTACGACCATGACGATGGCCTGCGGCGCGACACCACCCTGGAGAAGCTCGCCACCCTGAAGCCGGTGTTCGACCGGCCGTTCGGCAAGGTCACCGCGGGCAACAGCGCCCAGATCACCGATGGGGCCGCCTTCCTGATCCTGGCCTCGGCCGATGCGGTGCGGCGCTACGATCTGCCGGTGCTGGGGCGCCTGCTGGACAGCCAGTGGGCGGGACTGGACCCCGCCCAGATGGGCCTGGGCCCGGTCCATGCCATGGCCCCCCTGCTGCACCGCCACGGGCTGGATTCGCCGGACATCGACTACTGGGAGATCAACGAGGCCTTCGCCGCCCAGGTGCTGGCCTGCCTGCGTGCCTGGCAGAATCCGGACTATTGCCGCGAGCAACTGGGGTTGGAACGGGCCTTCACCCCCATCGACGAGGACCGCCTCAACGTCGACGGCGGGGGGGTCTCCATGGGCCACCCGGTGGGTTGTTCCGGCGCCCGCATCGTGCTCCACCTGCTGCAGGTGCTGCGCCGGGAAGGCGGCCGCCGTGGGGTCGCCTCGCTGTGCATCGGCGGCGGCCAGGGCGGTGCGGTCATGGTGGAATCCACGGGAGAAGTGGCATGAACGCCCCCAATGGCAATGGACACTGGCGGCTGGACACCGACGCCGACGGCATCGCCTGGCTGGCCCTGGATCGCCAGGGGGAGGCCACCAACGTACTGTCCCGGTCGGTACTGGAGGAACTGGAGAACCACCTGGCCGCCCTGGCCGAGGACCGGCCCACCGGGCTGGTGTTTCTCTCCGCCAAGCCCAACGGCTTCCTGGCCGGCGCCGACATCACCGAGTTCACCCGGATCCGGACCGAGCGCGAGGCCCTGGAGCTGATCCGGCGTGGCCAGGACGTCATGACCCGCATCGCCAGCCTGCCCTTCCCCACCCTGGCCATGATCCATGGCTTCTGCGTCGGGGGTGGCCTGGAACTGGCCCTGGCCTGCGACTACCGGGTGGCCCGGGACGATCCCTCCACCCGGTTGGGCCTGCCCGAGGTGCGCCTGGGCATCCACCCCGGCTTCGGCGGCACCGTGCGCCTCCCGCCCCTGGTGGGCGGCATCCAGGCGCTGGATCTCATCCTCAGCGGTCGCACCCTGGATGCCCGCCGCGCCCGCCGCATCGGCCTGGTGGACCACGCCGTGCCGGAACGTCACCTGCGCGCGGCGGCGCGCCACCTGATCCTGCACCGCCCGCCCCGTCACCGCCCGGACTGGCGCGGGCGCCTGTCCAATTGGGCCCCGGTCCGGCCCCTGGTGGCCAGCCTCAGCCGGCGCCGGCTGGCGGCGCGGGTATCCGCCCGCCACTACCCGGCGCCCTACGCCGCCCTCGACCTCTGGCGCCGGCTGGCGGACCGGCCCGCGGCCATGATGCAGGCGGAAGCGGCCTCCGTCGCCCGCCTGGTCACCGGCGAGAGTTCCCGCAACCTGGTGCGGGCCTTCTTCCTCAACGAGCGCATGAAGGGGCTGGGCAAGGCGGACCGGTTCGAGGGCCGCCACGTGCACCTGGTCGGTGCCGGGGTCATGGGGGGCGACATCGCCGCCTGGTGTGCCCTGCGCGGCTTCTTCGTCACCCTGCAAGATCAGTCTCCGGAGCGCATCGCCCCCGCCCTGCAACGCGCCCACCGGCTGTTCCAGCGCCGCCTGCGGGTCCCGCGGCGGGTGCAGGAAGCGATGGACCGGCTGCTGCCGGATCCCGAGGCGGCCTTCGTCCACCGGGCCGACCTGGTCATCGAGGCCATCTTCGAGGACCGCGAGGCCAAGCAGGCCCTGTACCGGGAACTGGAACCACGCATGAAGCCGGAGGCCATCCTGGCCACCAACACCTCCAGCATCCCGTTGCAGGAACTGGCGCCGGCCCTGGCCCGGCCGGAACGCCTGGTGGGCCTGCACTTCTTCAACCCGGTGGCCAAGATGCAGCTGGTGGAGATCGTCTGCGGGCCGGACACGGCGGAGGAGACCCAGGCGCTGGCGCGCGCCTTCACCCGGCGCATCGACCGCCTGCCGCTGCCGGTGAGCAGCTCGCCGGGCTTCCTGGTCAACCGCGTGCTCATGCCCTACCTCCTGGAAGCCGTGGAGCTGGAGAGCGAGGGGGTGCCGGCCCCGGCCATCGACCGCGCGGCGACCGATTTCGGCATGCCCATGGGACCCATCGAGCTGGCCGACACCGTGGGCCTGGACGTCTGCCTGCACGTCGCCCGCATCCTGGGCGAGGAACTGGGCACCGAGGTACCGGAGCGGCTGCAACGGCTGGTGGAACAGGGCCATCTGGGACGCAAGAGCGGGGCCGGCTTCTATCACTATCGCAAGGGACGGCCGGTCAAGCCGCGTCAGCGGGCCGTGACCGCCACCGATCTCCAGGACCGGATGATCCTGCGCCTGCTCAACGAGGCCGTGGCCTGTCTGCGCGAGGGGGTGGTGGCGGATGCCGATCTGCTGGACGGCGGCATGATCTTCGGTACGGGTTTCGCCCCCTTCCGCGGTGGTCCCATGCACTACATCACCCAACGCGGGGCCGAGCCCTTGCGCCTGCGGTTGCAGGAGTTGACCCGCAGCTACGGGTCGCGCTTTACTCCGGATCCCGGCTGGGAGACATTGATCGCCGGCCAGAACCGGCAGGAGGAGGAGACCCCGGGTGCCCATTGACGCCATTCCCATCGAGGAGGCCGCCACCCTGCCCGGCCTGTTCCGGGCCCGGGTGCGGCGCACGCCGGATGGCGTGGCCTACCGCCAGTACAACCCGGCCGACGGCCGCTGGCACGACCGCACCTGGCACGAGATGGCCCAGGCCGTGGACCGCTGGCAGGCCGGCCTGGTGCGGGAGGGCCTGCAGCCCGGGGACCGGGTGGCGGTCATGCTGCGCAACTGCCGGGAATGGGTCATGTTCGAACAGGCCGCCCTCGGCCTGGGCCTGGTGGTGGTACCCCTGTACACCGAGGACCGGGCGGAGAACGTCGCCTACATCCTGCAGAACGCCGGCGTGCGGCTGCTGCTCCTGGGGGGCGCCGAACACTGGGAGGCGCTGCGGCCGGTCCAGGACGCCCTGGGTTTCCTGCGCCGCATCCTGGTGCTGGCGCCCCTCGGGCCAAGGGATCCGGGCCATCCCCGGCTGATGACGCTGGACCAGTGGCTGCCGGCCCAACCCCATGATGGAACAGCCCCCGCCCTGGAACCCGATGCCCTGGCCACCATCGTCTATACCTCGGGGACCACCGGCCGCCCCAAGGGCGTCATGCTCAGCCACCACAACATTCTGTGGAACGCCTGGGCCTCGCAGCAACTGGTGCCCCTGTACACAGACGATGTGCTGCTGTCGTTCCTGCCCCTCTCCCACACCTTTGAACGCACCGTGGGCTATTACGTGCCCATGATGTGCGGGGCCACCGTGGCCTACAACCGCTCCATCCCGGAACTGGCGGCCGACCTGGCCGAGATCCGGCCCACCCTGCTGATCTCGGTGCCACGCATCTTCGAGCGCGTCCACAACCGTATCCAGGAACAGCTCACCGCGCGCCCGGCCTTCGCCCGCCGCCTGTTCGAGGCCGCGGTCGCCACCGGCTGGCGGCGCTTCGAACACCGCCAGGGCCGCGCCCCGGCCCCCGGTCCACTGGACCGGCTGCTCTGGCCGCTGCTGCGCCACCTGGTGGCGGACAAGGTCATGCAACGCCTGGGCGGCCGCCTGCGCTATGCCATCTGCGGGGGTGCGCCGCTGTCGCCGCGCATCGCCCGGTTTTTCATCGGCCTGGGACTGGAGATCATCCAGGGCTATGGCCTGACCGAAACCAGCCCGGTGATCGCCGCCAACCGGCCGGACGACAACCTGCCGGCCAGTGTCGGCCGGCCCCTGGCCGACGTCGAGGTGCGCATCGGCGACCAGGACGAACTGCTGGTGCGCGGACCGGGGGTCATGCTCGGCTACTGGGACGACGCCGAGGCCACGCGGGCCATGATCGACGACCAGGGTTGGCTGCACACCGGCGACAAGGCGCGCCAGGACGCGGCCGGCCACGTCTTCATCACCGGGCGGCTGAAGGAGATCATCGTGCTGGCCAATGGTGAGAAGGTACCGCCGGCGGACATGGAGATGGCCATCGCCGCGGACGCCCTGTTCGACCAGGTGATGGTCATCGGCGACGGCCGTCCCTACCTGGCCGCGCTGGTGGTGCTCAATCCCGAGCAATGGCAACAGGAGGCCCGCGCCCTGGGTATCGAGCCGGGCAGCGACCAGTCCCTGTGCAATGCCCAGGTGGTGGGTATGCTGCTGGAACGCATCGGCCGCCTCACGGCGAGTTTCCCCGGCTATGCCCAGATCCGCCGCGTGGCCTGTTTCCTCGAGCCCTGGACCATCGACAACGGGCTCATCACCCCCACCCTCAAGCTGCGTCGCGAGCGGGTACTGGAACGTTTCCAATCGGTCGTCGAGGCCCTCTATGAAGGACATTGACCAGCTGCCCGCGGGCATCCCGGAGCTGCGGGTGGCCGCCATGCCGGCGGATGCCAACGCCGCCGGGGACATCTTCGGCGGTTGGGTCATGGCCCAGGTCGACCTGGCCGGCAGCGTGGCCGCCATGCGCCGTGCCCACGGCCGAGTGGTGACCGTGGCGGTCGAGCGGCTGCAGTTCCTGCGCCCGGTGCTGGTGGGGGACCTGGTGAGCTGCTATGCGCGCGTGATCCGGGTGGGCCGTACCTCGCTGAGCGTGGCGGTGGAGGTCTTCTCGGAACGCAATCCGACCGCGCCGGAGAGCCAGCGGGTGGCGGAGGCGGTGGTGGTCTACGTGGCCATCGACGGCAACCGCCGGCCGCGCCCCGTGCCGGCGGAATAGGCGGCCCTCAGTCGTCGCCGCCGGCCCGCCGGAACAGGCGGAAGAAGTTGTCCGTGGTCTGCCGCGCCAGCGTCTCCAGCGGCACACCCCGGACCTCGGCCACCCGCTCGGCCACGTAGCGCACGTTGGCCGGCTCGTTGGGGTGGCCACGTACCGGCACCGGCGCCAGCCAGGGCGAATCGGTCTCCACCAGCAGCCGGTCCGCCGGCACCTGCCGTGCCACCTCGCGCAGGTCCCCGGCGTTGCGGAAGGTGACGATGCCGGAGAAGGACACCATGAATCCCAGGTCCAGCCCGCGGCGCGCCATGTCCCAGTCCTCGGTGAAGCAGTGCAGCACCCCGCCCACCTCCGCCGCCCCCTCCTGGCGCAGGATCTCGATGGTGTCCCGCCTCGCCTCCCGGGTGTGGACGATCAGCGGCCGGCCGGTTTCGCGCGCCACGGCGATGTGCTGGCGAAAGGCATCCTGCTGCTCCGCGGCCGTGTCGCTGCCATAGTGGTAGTCCAGCCCGGTCTCCCCCACGGCCACCACGCGGGATTGCCGGGCCAGGG
>JALWSQ010000039.1 GCA_026993645.1 Thiohalobacter sp. | reverse complement strand
CGCCAACGCCAGGCTGGAACGCTACGCGGATCCGGACCTGATGCCGCACCTGCTGCGCCGGCACCGGCCCCGGCCCGGCCTGCGCGGTCGCCGCTTCGCCTGGTGGGCGGTGCTCTGGTCGCTGCTCAGCCTGGCCATGGCCGGCCCGCGCTGGGACTACACCGACATCCGCCTGTTCCGACCCGGCAGCAACCTGGTGGTGCTGCTGGACATCTCCCGCTCCATGGAGACCCGGGACCTGGCCCCGGACCGCATGGCCCGGGCGCGGCAGGAGATCGCCGATTTGCTGGACGAGGCCAGGGGCGTGCGTATCGGGCTGGTGGCCTTCGCCTCGGTGGCGCACGTGGTGGCACCGCTCACCGAGGACAGCGACAGTATCCGGCGCCTGCTGCCGGCGCTGGGCCCGAAACTGGTCCATCTCACCGGCAGCCGCCTGGGGGTCGCCTTGCAGCGCGCGGGCCAGTTGCTGGCCAGCCAGCCGCCGGAGAGCGGCAAGGCGGTGCTGCTGATCACCGATGGGGATTTCGCCGAGGCCGGGCTGGACCAGGCCGTGGCCCGGCTGGTGGCCCGGGGCATCCACCTGCACGTGCTGGGCGTGGGCACGGCGGCGGGGGCCGAGGTGCCCGGACCCGATGGCGAACCCCTGGTCGGCCCGGACGGCCAGCCGGTGGTATCGCGGCTGGACGAGGCCCTGCTGCGTCACCTGGCCCAGCGGGGCGAGGGTCTGTACCAGCGGGCCGATTTCCGGGATGACGACACCCGCGCCATCCTGGAGAGGGTGCGCCGGGAGCGGGGGGCCACGGTCCTGGGCCAGGGCCGTACCCGGATCTGGCACGAGCGCTTCTACTGGCTGGTGGGCCTGGCGTTGCTGTTGCTGGCACCCTTGCTGCGCGCCCGGGAGACGGCATGAGTTCCTGGCTGCGGCTCGGTCTGCTCGGCTGCCTGCTGGCCATGGCGGGAACGGCCGCGGCCGGCTGGTTCCGCAACAGCGAGCAGGAGGCGGCCCGGGCCTTCCGCCAGGGGGAATATGCCCTGGCGGCCGGCGAGTTCAGTGACGCCTATCGTCGCGGCGTGGCCCTGTACCGGGCCGGCGACTATGCCGCCGCGGCTCGCGCCTTCGGTCGGGTGCGCCGCCCCGAGGTCCTGCCGGACGCCCTCTACGACCTGGGCAATGCCCGTTTCCAATTGGGGGACTATGCCGGTGCCGTCCAGGCCTACGAAGCGGCGCTGGATCGCCGGCCCGGGGACCCGGACATCCGCCACAACCTGGCCCTGGCCCGGGGACTGCTGCTGCAGGCCAAGGTGGTGAAGCCCCAGCCGCCCCGCAAGCCACGGGCGCGGCCGGCCCGGAAACGCAAAGCGCGGGAAGCCGCCCGCCAGCGGCAGGCGCGCAAGGACCGGAAGCCGGCCCGGCGGCGGAAAAAGGACAAGCAGCAAGGCAAACAGCAAGGCAAGCAACAGGGCAAGCAACAGGGCAAGCAACAGGGCAAGCAACAGGGCAAGCAACAGGGCAAGCAACAGGGCAAGCAGCAGGGCAAGCAGCAGGGCAAGCAGCAGGGCAAGCAGCAGGGCAAGCAGCAGGGCAAGCAGCAGGGCCAGGGCTCGAGCCAGGGGTCGGGACAGCAGGGCCAGGCCGCCGGAGGCAAGGGCGGGCAACAGGACGAGGGGAACCGGGCCGGCGATACCCGGCAGCAGGCCGGGAGCGGCGACCGGACCCGGCGGCAGGATGCCTCCGGAACCCGCGGCCAGGCCGAGGACCAGGCCCGGGGCCAGGATGGGCAGGCGCAGGACGAGCAGCACCGGGCATCGGCCCGGGGCAAGCCGCGGGATCACGATCGTACCCGCCAGCGCGACGAGGCCGGCAACCGGCAGGGGGCGGGCCGCGATCATTCTGACCAGGCGCGACAGCAGTCGGCCGCCGGCCGGAAGGAGCGGCAGCAGGATCAGGGCGGCGGTGGTGACCGGCGGCGCAGGGAAGACGGCGGGCAGCAGGACCAGGCCTCGAAGCTGGCCCGCAAGGCCGGCCGGGGCGATCGGCAGCGCAGGC
>JALWSQ010000038.1 GCA_026993645.1 Thiohalobacter sp. | reverse complement strand
CGCGTCTCGTCCCGTTCGAGGTTGGTGACGTACTTCCAGAAACCGTAGATGCGCGACAGGGTCATCATGCGATCGGCATAGAGCGCCCAGGTGTAGCGCGCCTGGACCCGGTCGATGGCGCCACGGGAGATGGTCTCCCAGTAGCCCGGTTCCTCGCGGCAACGTTGGAAGAACTCCGCCATGCGCTGGGCCGCCTCGGCGCCGTGGTTGGGATCGATGTGGAACCCCGAGCGGCCGTCCTCGATGATCTCCCGCGGCCCGCCGTAACGGGTGGCGAAGGTGGGCAGTCCGGAGGTCATGGCCTCCACCACGGTCAGGCCGAAGGCCTCGAACAGGGCCGGCTGCACGAAGGCGCCGCGCCGGTCCGCGACGAAGCGATAGAGCTCGCCCGCCAGCGGCTTGTCCAGCTGGACACCGAGCCAGCGTACCTCGGCGTCCAGGCCGTAGCGGTCCAGCAGCTCGTGCATGCGCCCGATCTGCTGCTGTTCCTCCCGGTCGTTGCTGCGCCCGGCATCCACGTGGCCGGCGATCACCAGCAGGTTGGCCTCGGCCCGCAGGGCCTCGTTCTCCCCGAACCACTGGACCAGGCCGGTGATGTTCTTGATGGCATCCAGGCGCGCCATGCTGAACAGCAGCGGCCGTTCCGGGTGCGCCAGCCGGCCGCGGGACTGCTCGTCGGGCCCGCCGAAGACCAGCTGTTCCAGTTCCGGGTGCAGGCTGACCAGGCGCCGGTCGCGCTCGCTGTAGGGGAAATAGATGTCGGCATCGGCGCCGGGCGAGACGATGTTGAACTTGGGATCGAAGATGTCGATGCCGTTCACCACCCGGTACAAGCCGGGCAGGGTGAAGGCGGTATAGCTCTCGTACTGGCCCACGCTCTTGCGGTCGCCGGCGATCTCCTGGTAGGTGCTGGTGATGATGAAATCCGCCGCGTTCATGGCGATGAGATCCGCCGTGAACTGGGTGGCGAAATGGTACTGGGGATCGTTCTCCCGCCAGTACAGGTCGGAGTAGAGGTACTTGGTCTTCTCCAGCGCATGGGCGATGTTGCACTGGGTGACCCCCAGGCGGTGGGCGAGCAGGGTGGCCACCAGGTTGCCGTCGGAATAGTTGCCGATGATCAGGTCCGGGCGGGCGCCCAGCTCGGCCAGCAGCTCCTTGCCGGCATCCACGGCGAAACGCTCCAGGTAGGGCCAGACCTCGAACCGCGAGATCCACTGGGGCACCACCTCCCCGGCATCGGTACGGAACGGCACCCGCAGGATGGTGGCGCTGCGGGTGCCCACCACCGGCTCCAGGCGCTGGTCGCAACTGGTGCCGCGCGCCTCCGGGAGCAGCCGCGTCAGGATCAGGATCCGGGGCTCGATGTCCAGGCCCTGGCGATGCAGGCGCTGGCGCATCTCCTTCTCCAGGGCGCGCACCTGGTCCAGGATGTAGACCACCTGGCCGCCGGTGTCGGGCAGACCGAGGACGTTGGACTGGCCGAAGAAGCCATGGGGCGAGACGATGGCCAGGCTGAAGATCATGGGCACCCGCCCGAGAAAGGCCTCCAGGTTCTGGGGCTCGGGGGCCTCCAGCAGGTCCGACAGCAGCTGCAGGGTCTCGCGCATGCGGCCGACGCGGTCGCCCCAGCCCACCTCGAACCCCAGTTCCTGCAGGCGGTGCCCCACCTGGTCCCAGCCGGCCTCCGGGGACTGTTCGGCCAGCAGGTCATCGGCCCGCCGCAGGGCCCGGCGCAGGCCGGTCACGTCCTCGATGCGATCGTTCAGCATCAGTTGCCGGCCACGGCACTGGTGCACGCGGAGAAAATCCAGGATGCGCCGGTCGCCCCGGCCCAGTTCGTGGAACAGCTGGCTGGACAGGCGCCGGTTGAGAAACTCCACCCCGCGGCCGATGGAGCGGGATTCCTGCAGCTTGGTGAACTCGCGGTTGAAGGGACCCAGGTCCACCTCCAGCGGCCAGCCATTGTCCCGCGCATCGCTGTCGACCAGGCGCTCCTTGAAGGCGAGGAACTGGCTGACGCCGATCTCCGCATGCTCCACCGCCTCCAC
>JALWSQ010000037.1 GCA_026993645.1 Thiohalobacter sp. | reverse complement strand
GGTGCGCCCGGTGGCGGATGGTCGCTACGAACTCATCGCCGGCGAGCGGCGCTGGCGCGCGGCCCAGATGGCCGGCCGGCACGAGATTCCCGCCGTGGTGCGCACGGTGGACGACCAGGCGGCCATGGCCATGGCACTGATCGAGAACATCCAGCGCGAGGATCTCAATCCCCTGGAGGAGGCACGGGCCCTGTACCGGCTGATCGAGGAGTTCGGTCTCACCCACCAGGAGACCGCCCAGGCCGTCGGTCGGTCCCGTACGGCCGTCAGCAACCTGTTGCGCCTGCTCGACCTGATGCCGGAGGTCAAGGCCCTGCTGGAACAGGGGCAGCTGGAGATGGGCCATGCCCGTGCCCTCCTGGCGCTGGACGGTGAATCCCAGGTGGAGGCGGCCCGCACCCTGGTGGCCCGGGGCTTCTCGGTGCGTGAAACCGAGCGCTGGGTGAAGCGCCTGCTGGCGGGGGCCGGCCCGGCGCCGCGCGCCCGGCAGCGGCGGCCGGATCCCGACGTGGCGCGCCTGGAGCAGCGGCTGTCGGACCGGCTGGGGGCCCTGGTCCGGTTGCGTCAGGGCCGGAAGGGAAAGGGCGAGATCATCATCGGCTACAACAGCCTGGACGAACTGGAGGGGATCCTGGCCCGGCTTCCGGGCGGGGAGGAAACCTCATAACGAACTTTTATCGGCATATCATTGACCCTGCAAGACCGAGTCTATATACTCCGCGCCCCGGTACGTCGGCGGCTCCGGCGAGGCACCGCAGCCATCCCGCTCCCATGCGCAACCTGCTGATCATCCAAGCGGCATTGGTTCTGGCCGCGATGCTGGGGGCGTACCTGCTGGGCGGCGGTCGGGCGGTCGCCGCGGCCGGCTACGGCGGTACGCTGGCGCTGACCAACAGCCTGCTGCTGGCCTGGCGCGTGGGCCGGGCCGGGCGCCTGGCCGGCGAGGACCGCGGGCGCAGCACCCTCACGCTCTATTTCGGGGCAGTGGAGCGGTTCATGGTGGCACTGGCCGGTTTCGCGCTGGGCATGGGTCTGCTGCACCTGGCCCCGGGGCCCCTGTTGGCGGGTTTCGCCTGCGCCGAGCTGGGCTACTGGCTCGCGGGGCAACGCAGCATCGGAACGGGTTGAGCCTGGCCGCGGCCGGCGGCCGGCACGACAGGACTCGAGGGGTTCACGGGAGCGACGGACCGGCGCCCTGGCCGCGGGACATGCCCGCGGGTGGCGCCGGCGCAGAGAGAGCGAGAGCCAGGTGTGAGCGAAGCGGTATCCCATGCGGCCGGGGCCAGCCCGGTCGAGTACATCCAGCACCATCTCACCAATCTCCATGTCGGGGACGGGGTGGCCAGCCTCGACCTGGATACCCTGTTCTTCGGCTGGCTGCTGGCGGCGGCGCTGGTCTGGCTCAGTTTCCTGGTGGGGCGGCAGCTCACCGCGGGCACGCCCGGCCGGCTGCAGAACCTGCTGGAGGCCATGGTCGAGTTCGTCGACCAGCAGGTCAAGGACATCTTTCCCGGCCGCAACCCCCTGGTCGGGCCGCTGGCCCTGACCATCTTCATGTGGGTGTTCCTCATGAACGCCATGGACCTGATCCCGGTGGACCTGCTGCCACTGACCGCCCGGGCGCTGGGGATCCATCATCTCCGCGTGGTGCCCACCACCGATCTCGGTACCACCTTCGGCCTCGCCCTGTCGGTGTTCGCGCTCATCGTCTACTACAACATCAAGGTCAAGGGTCCTGGCGGCTACCTGGCCATGTTCCTGTTCCACCCCTTCGGCAAGTTCCTGGTGCCGGTCAACATCCTGATGACCGCCATCGAGGAGGTCGCCAAGCCGGTCAGCCTGGCCCTGCGTCTGTTCGGCAACATGTTCGCCGGCGAACTGCTGTTCATGCTCATCGCCCTGCTCGCCTTTGCCGGCTACCCGCTGTTGCTGCAGGGACTGGAAGGCCACCTGGGGGCACTGGTCAAGGCGGGTGTGCTGGAGCTGTCCCAGGTCCTGCTGGCCAGCCTCTGGTCCATCTTCCACATCCTGGTGATCACGCTCCAGGCCTTCATCTTCATGTTGTTGTCCATCGTCTACCTGGGGCTGGCCCATGCGGACGATCACTGAGTGGCCGGGCGGCCCGACCGAATTCACACTGACTTGACTGCAAGCTCGAGGAGATCGCATCGATGAACCCGGAAATGATTGCAACGATCTATGGCTACACCGCGATGGGTGTGGGCATCATTCTCGCCGCCGCCGGCCTCGGTTCGGCGCTGGGCTGGGGCATGATCTGCTCCAAGTACATCGAGAGCATCGCCCGCCAGCCCGAGATGCGGCCGCAGCTCATGGGCCAGATGCTGTTCACCGGCGGCCTGATGGAGGCCTTCCCCATGATCGTGCTCGGCATGGCCATGTGGTTCGTGTTCGCCAATCCCTTCGTCGGTGCGGCCCGGGCCGCGGCGGGTGGCTGAGGTGCGGTCTCGGCACCAGCCCCTGAACCCAACCTGAGGGAGATCCGGACGTGAACCTGAGCCTTTACACCCTGCTGGGACAGATCATCACCTTCGGCGTGCTGGTCTGGTTCATCAAGCGCTTCCTGTGGGGCCCCCTGCTCGGTGTGCTGGAGGAACGCCGTACCCGCATCGCCGACGGCCTGGCCGCGGCGGAGCGTGGCCAGCGCGAGCAGAAGCTGGCCCAGGAACGGGCGACCGAGGTCCTGCACGAGGCCAAGCAGCGGGCCGGCGAGATCATCGCCCGCGCCGAGCGACGGGCGACCGAGATCCTGGAGGAGGCCAAGGCCGAGGCGCAGGCGGAGGGCGAGCGGTTGCTGAACAGTGCCCGGGCGGAGATCGAGCGCGAGGTCAGCAAGGTCAAGGAGGATCTGCGGGGCCAGGTGGTGCAGCTGGCGGTGCGCGGTGCGGCCCAGGTGCTGGAGCGCGAGGTCGACGAGCAGGCCCACGACCAGCTTCTGAACCGGCTCGCGGCCGAACTCTGAGCGGCAGGGCATCATCACCATGGCAGCGGAGACGAGCACCCTGGCCCGACCCTACGCCCGCGCCCTGTTCGAGCTGGCGCAGGCCCGGCAGGCCCTGGACCGCTGGTCCGAGACCCTGGGCCTGCTGGCGGCCATCGCGGCGGATAAGCGGATGCAGCGGCTGCTGGCGGGGTCGGCCCTGAGCCGGGACGATCTGGCCCGGCTGTTCCTGGACGTCGCCGGCGATCGGATCGACCAGCCGGCCCGCAACCTGGTGCGGCTGCTGGCGGAGAACCGGCGCCTCGGCCTGCTGCCGGAGATCGCCCGCCAGTTCGAGGCCCGCAAGCGCGCGGCCGAGGGCCGCATCGATGCCGAGGTGGTCAGTGCCTATCCGCTGTCGGCGGACCAGGCGGCGCGGCTGGCCCGGCTGCTGCAGCAGCGGCTGGGGCGCGAGGTGACCCTGCAGGCGCGGGTGGACCGGTCCCTCATCGGCGGCGTCGTGCTGCGGGCCGGCGACCTGGTCATCGACGCTTCGGTGCAGGGCCAGCTGGCCCGCCTGGGGTCGGCCCTGATTCATTGACGAGGAATACCTGAAGATGCAACTCAATCCGACAGAAATCAGCGACCTGATCCGGCGTCGCATCGAGAACTTCGAGGTGGCGGCCGAGGCCCGCACCGAGGGGACCGTGGTCAGCCTGACCGATGGCATCGCCCGCCTGCACGGGCTGTCCGACGTCATGGCCGGCGAGATGATCGAGTTCCCCGGCGACATCTACGGCCTGGCCCTGAACCTGGAACGGGACTCGGTGGGTGCCGTCATTCTGGGTGACTACGAGCAGATCTCGGAAGGGGATCCGGTCAAGTGCACCGGCCGCATCCTCGAGGTGCCGGTGGGCGAGGGGCTGCTGGGGCGGGTGGTGGATGCCCTGGGCAACCCCATTGACGGCAAGGGGCCCATCGAGGCGGCGGCCAGTTCGCCGATCGAGAAGATCGCACCCGGCGTCATCGCGCGCCAGTCCGTGGACCAGCCGGTGCAGACCGGCCTCAAGTCCATCGATGCCATGGTGCCCATTGGCCGCGGCCAGCGCGAGCTGATCATCGGTGACCGCCAGACGGGCAAGACCGCGGTGGCCATCGACACCATCATCAACCAGAAGGGCACCGGCATCAAGTGCATCTACGTGGCCATCGGCCAGAAGAACTCCTCCATCGCCGCCGTGGTGCGCAAGCTGGAGGAACACGGCGCCATGGAGCACACCATCATCGTCGCCGCGGCGGCGGCGGAATCGGCCGCCATGCAGTACATCGCGCCCTATGCCGGTTGCGCCATGGGCGAGTACTTCCGCGACCGGGGCGAGGATGCGCTGATCGTCTACGACGATCTCACCAAGCAGGCCTGGGCCTACCGCCAGGTCTCCCTCCTGTTGCGGCGGCCACCGGGCCGCGAGGCCTATCCCGGCGACGTGTTCTACCTGCACTCCCGCCTGCTGGAACGGGCCGCCCGCATCAATGCCGAGGAGGTGGAGAAGCGGACCGGGGGCGAGGTGAAGGGCAAGACCGGGTCGCTCACCGCCCTGCCCATCATCGAGACCCAGGCGGGCGACGTCTCGGCCTTCGTGCCCACCAACGTCATCTCCATCACCGACGGCCAGATCTTCCTGGAGACGGATCTGTTCAACGCCGGTATCCGCCCGGCCATCAACGCCGGCCTGTCGGTGTCCCGGGTGGGCGGTGCGGCCCAGACCAAGATCATCAAGAAGCTGGGTGGCGGTGTCCGCCTGGCCCTGGCGCAGTATCGGGAACTGGCCGCCTTCGCCCAGTTCGCATCCGACCTGGACGAGGCCACGCGCAAGCAGCTGGAGCGCGGCCAGCGGGTGACCGAGCTCATGAAACAGCCCCAGTACAGCCCCCTCAGCATCGCCGAGATGGCGGTGGCGCTGTTCGCCGCCAACGAGGGCTACCTGGACGACATCGAGGTCAGGAAGGTGGTGGACTTCGAGCGCGCCCTGCGCGACCACATGAACAATCAGTTCCCGGAGCTGGTGCAGCGGATCAACGAGACGGCCGACTACGACGACGAGATCGAGGCCGGCCTGCGCCAGGTGGTCGAGGACTTCAAGGCCAACGGGGCCTGGTGATCATCGGGGCGACAGACAGGGGATAGGCATGGCCGGCGCAAAAGAGATCCGCACCAAGATCAAGAGCATCGCCAACACGCGCAAGATCACCAAGGCGATGGAGATGGTGGCGGCGAGCAAGATGCGCAAGGCGCAGGAGCGCATGCAGAGTTCCCGCCCCTACGCCGATCGCATCCGCCGCGTGGTGACCCACCTGGCCTATGCCCATACCGAGTACGTGCATCCCTACCTGGTGCAGCGCGAGGCCCGGCGCGTGGGCCTGATCCTGGTGTCCACCGACCGCGGGCTCTGCGGCGGGCTCAACGTCAACCTGTTCAAGGCGGTGCTCGGGCGCATGCAGGAATGGCAGCAGGCCGGGCTGGAGGTCGACCTGGCGGTGTTCGGCAGCAAGGGCAGCCAGTTCTTCCGCCGGCTGAGCGGCAACCTGGTGGCCCAGGCCACCCATCTCGGCGATGCCCCCGGCGTGCACGAGCTGATCGGCACGGTCAAGACCATGCTGGATGCCTACCAGGAGGGGCGGCTCGACCGGCTGTACCTGGGGTACAACCGGTTCGTCAACACCATGACCCAGCGGCCCAGCATCGAACGGCTGCTGCCGGTGGCCACCGAGGCCAGCGAGGAGGAGCGCAAGATCCTGGCCCATCACTGGGACTACCTGTACGAGCCGGATTCGCGCCCCGTCATCGACGCCCTGCTGACCCGCTACATCGAGTCCCTGGTCTACCAGGGGGTCGTGGAGAACGTGGCCTGCGAGATGGCCGCGCGCATGGTGGCCATGAAATCGGCTTCGGACAACGCGGCCAGCCTCATCGACGAGCTGCAGCTGGCCTACAACAAGGCGCGGCAGGCGGCCATCACCCAGGAGATCTCCGAGATCGTGGGCGGGGCGGCGGCGGTCTGAGGTGGCAGGGATTCCGGGCGCCGCGGCCAGCCGCCGGCGCCGGCAGCAGTATACTGGTATCACATCGAGGAACCCGACATGAGTTCTGGAAACATTGTCGAAATCATCGGCGCCGTGGTGGACGTGGAGTTTCCACGCGAGTCCATCCCCAAGGTCCACGACGCCCTGCGCGTGGAGCAGGCCGGCCTGACGCTGGAGGTCCAGCAGCAGCTGGGTGACGGCATCGTGCGCTCCATCGCCATGGGGCCCACCGACGGGCTGCGCCGCGGCCTGGAGGTGCTCAACACCGGCCATCCCATCCAGGTGCCGGTGGGCACCCAGACCCTGGGCCGGGTCATGAACGTGCTGGGCGAGCCGGTGGACGAGAAGGGCGAGGTGCCGGCCGAGACCCGCTGGCCGATCCACCGCAAGCCGCCGTCCTTCGCCGAGCAGGCGGCCGCGGTGGAGATCCTGGAGACCGGCATCAAGGTGATCGACCTCATCTGCCCCTTCGCCAAGGGCGGCAAGGTCGGCCTGTTCGGTGGTGCCGGCGTGGGCAAGACCGTGACCCTGATGGAGCTGATCCGCAACATCGCCATCGAGCACAGCGGCTACTCGGTGTTCGCCGGGGTCGGCGAGCGGACCCGCGAGGGCAACGACTTCTACCACGAGATGACCGAGGCCGGGGTGCTGGACAAGGTGGCACTGGTCTACGGCCAGATGAACGAACCGCCCGGCAACCGGCTGCGGGTGGCGCTGACCGGCCTGACCCTGGCCGAATTCTTCCGCGACGAGGGCCGCGACGTGCTGTTCTTCGTCGACAACATCTACCGTTACACCCTGGCCGGTACCGAGGTGTCGGCCTTGCTGGGCCGCATGCCGTCGGCGGTGGGTTACCAGCCGACCCTGGCCGAGGAGATGGGCGTCCTGCAGGAACGCATCACCTCCACCAAGACCGGTTCCATCACCTCCATCCAGGCGGTCTATGTGCCGGCCGACGACCTGACCGACCCGTCGCCCGCCACCACCTTCGCCCACCTGGATGCCACCCTGGTGCTGTCGCGCCAGATCGCCGAGCTGGGCATCTACCCGGCGGTGGATCCGCTGGATTCCAGCAGCCGCCAGCTGGATCCCCTGGTGGTGGGGTCGGAGCACTACGAAACGGCGCGCGCCGTACAGGGTACCCTGCAGCGCTACAAGGAACTCAAGGACATCATTGCCATCCTGGGCATGGACGAGCTGTCGGAGGAAGACAAGCTGACCGTGGCCAGGGCGCGCAAGATCCAGCGCTTCCTGTCCCAGCCCTTCTTCGTGGCCGAGACCTTCACCGGCGCCCCGGGCAAGTACGTGGCGCTCAAGGACACCATCCGCGGGTTCCAGGCCATCGTCAACGGCGAGTACGACGACCTGCCCGAGCAGGCGTTCTACATGGTGGGCGGTATCGAAGAGGCCGTGGAGAAGGCCAAGACCCTGTAGCGGGGGCGGGAGCGAACCATGGCCATGACCATCCACATCGATATCGTCAGCGCGGAGGCCGAGGTCTTCTCCGGGACCGCGACCATGGTCTTTGCGCCGGCGGAGATGGGCGAGCTGGGCATCCTGCCCCGCCACACCCCCCTGCTGACCCGGCTGGTGCCGGGGGAGGTGCGGGTGCAGCGTGACGATGGCCGGGAGGAGAGCTTCTATGTCTCCGGCGGCATCCTCGAGGTGCAGCCCCACGTGGTGACGGTGTTGAGCGATACCGCCCAGCGGGCGGAGGATCTCGACGAGGCGGTGGCCATGGCGGCGCGTGAACGGGCGGAGAAGGCCCTCAGCGATGCCCATTCGGCCATGGACCAGGCCCAGGCCCAGGCCCAGCTGGCCCAGGCGGTGGCCCAGCTGCGGGTCCTGGAGCGGCTGCGCAAGCGGCGGCGGTGACGGCATGAGCGAGCGGATCGGGCGCAACAAGGTGGTGGCCATCACCTACAGCATCACCGACGAGGCGGGCACGGTGCTGGAACAGTGTGATCTGCCGGTGACCTATCTGCATGGCGGCCGCACCGACCTGCTGCCCAAGGTGGCCCAGGCCCTGGAGGGCCACCAGCCCGGTGACCGGGTGGAGATCCGCCTCAGCCCGGCGGAGGGCTTCGGCGAGCACGATCCCGCCCTCACCTACACCGACGACATCGACAACGTGCCGCCCCAGTTCCGCCGCCTCGGCGCCGAGGTGGAGATGCAGAACGACCGCGGCGAGACCCGCACCTTCCGGGTGAGTCGGATCGAGAACGGCCGGCTCACGGTGGACGGCAACCACCCCCTGGCGGGCAAGGTGCTGGTGTTCCACGTCAAGGTCGAGTCGGTGCGCGAGGCCACGGCGGAGGAACTGCGTGCCGGCGCAGACAGCGCCCCGCCCCTGC
>JALWSQ010000036.1 GCA_026993645.1 Thiohalobacter sp. | reverse complement strand
CCCGCTGGCCGGGCAGAAACAGGCGCTGGCGGACCGCCTGGCCAGTACCCGCTGTCCCGACGATGACGATGACGCCCCGGCCACGGGTGGCGGTGGCACGCGGATGGTCACCTTCTTCCGCAGCCGCCTGTGCCTGCCGGTGTTCGCGCTGCTGGCCCTGTTCGTCGCCCTGGGTGTATCCGTGGCCATTCCGCTCTATCCCATGCCGGCGTTCAGCCGCTGGGTCAACGGCCTCATGGCACTGGCCGGCATCGCCCTGTCCGTGCTGGTCATCCATGTCAGCCGCAACGAGGTGGTCCTGCCCCTGGCCGCGCTCTACCGCTGGGTCGCCGCCCTGCGCCAGGGCCGGTTGTCCACCCCGCCCCCGCCCATCCCCGGGGTCATGTCGCAACTGTCACGCGATCTCGGCGGCCTCGCCTGCCGCCTGGACAGCCTGTCCCAGGACCTGGACGACCAGGTGCGCAAGCAGACCGAGCACATCCAGCAGAAGACCCGTTCCCTCGAGATCCTCTATGACGTCGCCGCCAGCATCAACACCTCGCGCGACCTGGACGACCTGCTCACCCGCTTCCTGCACACCCTCAAGGAGGTGGTCAACGCCCGCGCCGCCACGGTACGGCTGCTCACCGACGACAACCGGATGCGCCTGGTGGCCGCGGTCGGCCTGAGTGACGAGATCGTCGGCCGCGAGGACATCATGGCCGCCGACCAGTGCCTGTGCGGACAGGTGATCAGTGACGGCAGCATGCGCATGGAGAAGGACATTCAGCGTTGCAGCCGTCACATCGGGGCCGATTTCTTCGGTGACGAGGCGGTGGAGATGATCGCCATCCCGCTGCAGTACCGTGGCCGCACCCTGGGCGTGTACAACCTGTTCGTGGATTCCGGCAGCCTGCTGGGCCAGGAGGACCACCGCGACCTGCTCATCAGCATCGGCCGCCACCTGGGCATGGCCATCGAGAAGGCCAGCGTGGACAAGGAAGCCAACCGCCTGTCCATCATCGAGGAACGCAACCGCATCGCCCACGAGCTGCACGATTCCCTGGCCCAGACCCTGGCCAGCCTCCGCTTCCAGGTGCGGGTGCTGGACGAAACCCTGCACCAGGGCGACGAATCGGCGCTCTGGTCCGAGCTGGAACGCATCGAGAACAGCCTGGACGAGGCGTACACCGAGTTGCGCGGCCTGATCGAGCACTTCCGCGCACCGGTCGATGCCCGCGGATTGGTGCCCGCCATCGAGAAGCTCATCCACCGCTTCCGCGCAGTGAGTGAGTCCCCCATCCAGATCTTCCTGCAGCAGGAATGGAAGGCGCGCAACCTGCCCGAGGACATGGAGATCCAGGTTCTGCGCATCGTGCAGGAGGCACTCAACAACGTGCACAAGCACAGCGGGGCCCACACGGTGCGGGTGTTGCTGCGCAGTCGCCAGCAGCACTACGAGGTGCTGGTGGAAGACGATGGCAAGGGCCTCCCCAACACCCTGCCCGCCGGCGGTCCCGGTGAACACGTGGGCCTGTCGATCATGGAGGAACGGGCACGACGGCTGGGCGGCAGGCTGCGCATCGAGAGCGAACCCGGCGAGGGCACCCGGGTGCAGCTCCAGTTCGACTGGCCGGCCCCGGATTCCACTGGCGGCCCCCCCCACGTCGCCGTCAACAGCCTGAACCAACAGGGGAAGCCATGAGCCTGCGGGTGATCCTCATCGACGACCACACCCTGTTCCGGGTCGGTCTGCAGGGCCTGCTGGCCCATCGTGGCATCGAGGTGGTGGCGGCCGTCGGCGACGGCCAGGAGGGCATCGCCCTCGCCGAGCAACTGCAACCGGACGTCATTTTGCTGGACATGCGCATGCCGGGACTGGATGGCATCGGCGTGCTGCGCCAGTTGCGCCAGAGTGGCCTGGAGATGCCCATCGCCATGCTCACCACCAGCAGCAACGAGCAGGACCTGGTGGAAGCCCTGCGCAGTGGCGCCCAAGGGTACCTGATCAAGGACATGGAGCCCGACGAACTGGTGGTGGCCCTGCGCGACATCGTGGCCGGCAAGACGGTGGTGGCGCCCGACCTGGCACCGGTGCTGGCGCGCGTGGTCCAGGGCGACACCGCGCCGGAGGAACCCCAGCAGACCCCCTTCTCCGAGCTGACACCGCGTGAGCACGAGATCCTGCTGCTGCTGGCGGAGGGCCAGAGCAACAAGGCCATCGCCCGCAACCTGGGCATCTCCGATGGCACCGTGAAACTGCACGTCAAGGCCATCCTGCGCAAGTTGGGGGTACACTCCCGGGTGGAGGCCGCGGTGCTGGCCGTGGAACAGGGACTGCGCGCCTCGGCCCAAGACGAGGCCTAGGCGCGGCGCCCCGGCACAGGAAACCGAGTGGAGACACCATGCCCCAGACCGAGACCCAGCCCCCGTTGCGTTTCACCGACCTGGTGGCGGAGAGCCTCCAGGACGTGGAGGAACTCTTTCCCTGGGACCTGGAGGAGCTGCTGGCGGGGAACGACCCCGTGCTGCTGCTCGACGTGCGCGAGCCGGAGGAATACCGACGCATGCACATCCAGGGCTCAATCAACGTCCCCCGTGGCGTATTGGAGTCGGCCTGTGACTACGGCTACGAGGAGACGGTGCCGGAACTGGTGCAGGCCCGGGAACGGACGGTGGTGGTCGTCTGCCGTTCCGGCAACCGCAGCGCCCTGGCCGCCCATACCATGAAGCGCATGGGCTACCAGGATGCGCGCTCGCTCAAGACCGGGCTGCGGGGCTGGAACGACTACGAACTGCCCCTCGTGGACGCAGCGGGCCAACCGGTGGACATCGACGAGGCGGATGACTACTTCGCCTCCCGGGTACGTCCGGAACAGTTGCCGCCGCAGGCATGAGGCCGCTCACACGTAGTGCTTGCGGTCGCGCCGGCGGCGCCCGGCGCGCTGCACGATGATGCCCTTGATGGCATCCAGGCCGGGGATCTCCAGGGTATCGTAGGCCTCGTTGAGCGGCTTGAGAAAATAGCGGCCCTCGGCGATCACCAGCTGGCGGAAGATGTATTCCTCGTTGTACATGGCCAGCACGTAGCTGCCATCACGGATGGTGCCGGCCGGGTCGATGACCACTACGCAACCGTGGCGGAACTCGGGTTCCATGCTGTCCCCCAGCACCTGCAGCGCGAACGGCTCCGCCTCGGCGCAGCTGCTCATCTCCGCGTCGATGGGAATGATGGGGATGTCGATGTCCTTGTCAGCCATGTTCGCCTCGCCGCCGGGGCGCCTCGGTCGACGCTGCCCGCTCCGCACCCCGGCTGAATTCGGTGTCGGCAACGTGATCCTGCGGGCGGTACCAGTCCAGCTTGTCGTGTAACCGGACCACCTCGCCGATGATGGTGAGGGTCGGCGCGCGCACCGCGGCACGCTGCACCAGTTCCGGCAGGTTGCCGACGGTACCGATGTGCACCCGCTGGTTGCGCGTGGTGCCCTGCTCCACCAGCGCCGCCGGCATGTCTGCGGCCATGCCGTGGGCCATCAGGCGCTCACAGATGATGCCGATGCCGGTCAGCCCCATGTAGAACACCACCGTCTGCCGTGGCTGCACCAGCTGCGGCCAGTTGAGTTCCAGGGTCCCGTCCTTGAGATGACCGGTGACGAAGGTACAGGACTGGGCATAGTCACGGTGGGTGAGCGGAATGCCGGCATAGGAGGCGCAACCGGCCGCGGCGGTGATTCCCGGCACCACCTGGAATGGAATCCCCTCCGCGGCCAGGGTCTCGATCTCCTCACCGCCCCGACCGAAGATGAAGGGATCGCCGCCCTTGAGCCGCAGCACCCGCTTGCCCTGGCGTGCCAAATCCACCAGCAGCTGGTTGATCCCGGCCTGGGGCACCGCGTGATTGTCCTTCTCCTTGCCCACGTAGAGCATCTCCGCATCGCGGCGCACCATGTCCAGGATGGAGCGGGACACCAGGCGGTCGTAGACCACCACCTCCGCCTGCTGCATCAGGCGCAGCGCGCGGAAGGTGAGCAGGTCGGGATCCCCCGGGCCGGCGCCCACCAGGTAGACCTCGCCGGTCGGTTCAGCGGCCGGACCCTCCGCCAGCACCCGTTCCAGCCGGTGCCGGGCCTCGGCCTCGCGCCCGGCGAACACCAGTTCCGCCACCAGACCCTGCAACACCTGCTCCCAGAAACGCCGGCGCTGGTCACCACTGTCGAAGCGGGCCCGCACCCGCCCACGGTATTCCTCCGCCAGGGCGGCCAGGCGTCCAAAGGCCGAGGGGATCATGCTCTCCAGCCGCGCTCGCAGGTGACGGGCCAGTACCGGCGAGGCCCCACCCGTAGAGACGGCGATGACCACCGGTGACCGGTCTAGCACCGAGGGCACGATGAAGGAGCAGAGATCGGGGTTGTCCACCACGTTGACCGGGATGCCCCGCGCCCTGGCCGCGGCGGACACGCTTTCGTTGACCTGCCGGTCGTCGGTGGCAGCGATCACCAGCTCGACCCCGGCTAGGTCGTCCGCCTCGAAGGTCCGAGCCTGGTGCGTCAGGCTATCGGATTCGGCCACCAGCCCCGCCACCTGGGGCGCCAGCTGCGGCGCCACCAAGCGGATACGGGCCCCGGCGCGCTGCAACTGGCCGATCTTGCGGGCGGCCACCTCACCGCCGCCCACCACCAGCACCGGCCGGTCCCGCAGATCCATGAAAATCGGGAAGTAATCCATCGGGTTTCCTCTGTCGCACCCGCGCCGTCCCGGCCCCCGCGGATCGGAAACGGCAAGACGGCGCCACCCATGGGCGCACCGGCCCCACTATAACGGATCAGAAAAGGCTTATAAACCGGGCATCGGGGGCGGAATCGCCCACGGAAAAGGTTCCTCGGACAGGCAGCTAGAAGTCGAACGGTCGGTAGAGGCTGCCCATGACCTGGATGTCGGGGGTACCCCCCGGCAGGGACGGCTGTTCCGTACCCGAGAGGCTCAGGCCCAGGTCGAAGCCGCCCAGGCTCTTGCGGGCCGAGATACGAAACACCCTGGGCACGAACGGCGACAACGCCCGGGGCCCGGTATCCGTCGCCAGGGCCGTGGGCGCGAAGCCGAGCGAGATGCTGAGGCTGGAATGACCGCCCGGATTCCAGCCCGCACTGAAATACCAGTTGCGGGGCTGGTCCGGGCGGTGGTCAGCGGTCACCCCGACCCCGCCCCCCAGACCGCGGTAGTTCATGCCCAGGAACAGGTCACGCTTGCCGGCCGCGGGACGCACCGGCGCGCCGAGCGCAAACCCCTGCCCGGCCGTGGCATCCACCAGGTCCAGGTGCAAGGCCAGGCCCGAGTCGAAGGCGCGGGAGATCCGGGTGGCGAAACGCACGGCCCCCGACCGGGGCAGGCGCAGGTCGGGCGATTCCAAGCGCCAGGCGCCGCCATTCCCCGCGCCGGTGCCTGCCATGTGCCAGTTCTCCAGCAACAGGCGATCCAGGCCGCCCAGGGAATCCGGCGTATCCCTACCCGCGGCAACCGCTCCCAGGCACCACGACAGGGCGAGGACGCAGAGCAACGGGCTGGCGCGATGAAAAGACATGGTCCTGTGGCAGATTCGTCGAGGCCGGTTTGGGTGAATGTTGGGTAAATTATACCACCCATTCAACACCATGACATGACCGGCATCACAAACCGTACCCCCGCAGGCAGGATACCGCTGGCGAACCGCCCACACCCATGATGCGCGCGGCGCTGCGCGCCTTTGCGCATCCTACGGGCTCTGCCTCACCCCTCACACCATAAAAAACCCTCCTCCGGACACGCCGGAGGAGGGAATCTACACCCCTCGGAAGAAAACCTACCGGGATCGCCGCCGGCGGTGCCCCCCTGGGGGCCGCCCACCGGTCCGAGGTTCGATTCACCGGCCAGTACCAGGGTTGTCGGTCACCGCCAACAAAACTTGAATGGCAACGACGAAGCAGGACCGCCCGCCACTCGCTATACTGCCGAGATGAAGCGCTACATCGAGATCCACTGCCCCCGCACCCTGTGCGACTGGCTGGCCGACTGCATCCGGAACTACGCCGATGTCGCCTTTCCACCCCACTGCGTCGATTGCCAGCAGGTGGCGCGAAATGCCCTGGTGCAGGCGGCGGAGGAACTGCGGACGTCCTGGGCCGATGGCCAGGCCCGTTACAACAAGCGCATCCGGGCCTTCGTCAAGGAGGCCATCCGTCTTCACTACCGCCTGCTGGCGGCGGAGAGCGGCCAGGCCACCCGAGCCCAGTGTGAACTCATGCTGGAACTCTGCCAGGGCGTGCCCCACGATGAGCGGGACCTGGCCGCCGCCCGCGCCGAGGACGACGCCGGCCCGCTGCCGACCGCCTGAGGACCCGTCTCAATCCACCGCTGGAAACTGGAGATAGAAGGTCGTCCCCTGCCCCGGGACCGTGTGGTAACCGATGTGACCGCCGTGGGCCTCCACCAGGGCGCGGGCGATGCTGAGGCCGAGGCCGGTGCCACGATTGTGCCGGCCGCCGTCACGCCGACCCTGGCGAAACTTCTCGAACAGGTACGGCTCGAACTCGGGGGCGATGCCCGGCCCATGGTCGGTGACCGAGATCCGGAACAGCTCCTCGTTCTCCCGCTCCACCCGCACCTCCACCGCCGCCCCGGCGGGACTGAACTTGGCGGCATTGGACAACAGGTTGGAGAGGATCTGGCAGAAGCGCTGCGGGTCCACCCACACGTGGCCGCGCGCCAGGGGTTGCTGCAGGCGGAACTCGACCTTCAGCTCCATCCCGTAGCCCCGGTTCTGCTCCACGCAATACTCGGTGAGGCCGCCGATCTCGACCCGCTCGCAGTTCAGCTGCAGATGACCCGACTCGATCTGGCGCATGTCCAGCAAGTCGTCCACCAGGCGGCGCAACCGCTCCGTGTTGCTGAGGGCGATGCGGGACAACGCCTGCACCCGCGGCCCGGCCTCGTCCACGGCCCCGCTGGCCAGCAGGGACAAAGCACCCTTGATGGAGGTCAGCGGTGTGCGCAGCTCGTGGCTGACCACGGCCACGAACTCGTCCCGCGCCCGTTCCGCCTTGCGCCGCCGACCCTCGGCCGTACGGGCCCAGCGCCACATGGCATAGCAGTAGAGCGCGAACAGCACCAGCACCAGGGTCGTCTGCCAGATGAGACCGCGCACGAACTGCTCGCGAAACCCCTGGCCGTAATGGTCCGCCAGCAGCCAATCGGTGCCGGGTACCGGATGGATGGCCAGGCGGTGGGACTGCTCGTAGGCTGTCACCCTGGCACTGCGTTGCAACGAACCACGCGCCGCCCGTACCGTCATCTCGATACATTCCGGGTGGCGCCGACTCAGCATCAGCAGGTGGTGGCCCGGAACCTCGCTCTCGGCCAGCAGGCCAGTGATCACACCGGGACGAAAACCCACCAGCAGGGTCAGGGCACCCTGCCCCGTCACGGACCGATGCACCATCACGTCGAAATGCTGACCATTGCGGCCACTGTGGATGCGCACCCGCTGCCGGCCCTCGGTATCGAACCGGCGCACATCGGCCAGGCACTGGGGACCCACGTGGCCCGGGGCATCCTCCAGGATCACCAGACCCTGGCTGTCCACCAAGGCATAGGAGAAATGACTGGGGAAGTAGCCCCGCACCAGCTCCGCCAGCTCCTTGCGCGCGGCCGGATCCCCGGGGTGACGCAGCAACCGCTCCAGCAGGCCGCCATGCTCGGAACCGAACCATTCGATGAGCCGCTTGCGATCGGCGATCAGCAGGGCGATCTGAGACGAGACCTCGGTCACCGTATGCGAGGCCATGGCCCGGTGGTAATGACGAAATTCCTGGTAACGCATCACTGATGCGGCCACGATGATCAGGGCCACGACGACGAAGGTCGCCACCAGCAGGAAGCGCAGGATGAGCTGCATGCCGGCGGCCCGTCGGATCAGCCGGCCTGCTGCAGCCGTTCCAGCCCGCCCAGGTAGGGTTGCAGCACCCGGGGTATGCGCACGCTGCCATCGGCCTGCTGGTAATTCTCCAGCACCGCCACCAGGGTCCGGCCCACGGCCAGGCCGGAACCGTTGAGGGTATGGACCGGCTCCGGGCGGCCAGTCTCGGGATTGCGCCAGCGGGCCTGCATGCGCCGCGCCTGGAAATCGAGGAAGTTGCTGCAGGAGGAGATCTCGCGATAGCGCTGCTGCCCCGGCAGCCAGACCTCCAGGTCGTAGGTCTTGGCCGCCGAGAAGCCCAGGTCGCCGGTGCACAGGGTCACCACACGGTACGGCAGCTCGAGCTGCTGCAGGATGGCCTCGGCATGCCCGGTCAGGGCCTCGTGGGCGGCCCAGGAATCCTCTGGCCGTACCACCTGCACCAGTTCCACCTTCTCGAACTGGTGC
>JALWSQ010000035.1 GCA_026993645.1 Thiohalobacter sp. | reverse complement strand
TGGCGCTGCCCTTCGTGTTCGGCCCCCTGCGCCGCTCCGGTACCGGCCAGCGCCTGCTGGTGGGTGTCCTGGTGGGCATCCTGTTCTACCTGCTCAACCAGATGATGGGGCATTTCGGCCAGATCTATGGCCTGCGGGCCTATGCCAGCGCCCTGCTGCCCTCGCTGCTGTTCTTCGTGCTGGCGGGACTGGCCCTGCGGCGGCAACGCTGACCCGGGACCCCTCAGCGCCCGCGCCCGGGCGGCGGCAGTACCACCACGCGGCTCTGGGAGAAGCGGTCGTGCCAGGCCAGGCGGGCCGGCCCCAGTACCCACAGGTAACCCAGGCCCAGGGCGGCGGCGGAGACCAGCCCGCCGAGGAAGCGCAGCAGGGCCTGGGTCCAGCCGATGGGGAAACCGTCCTGGCGTTGCACCCGCAGGCGCCAGGCCCGCATGCCCGGGGTCTGGCCGCGATGGACCCAGAAGAAGGCGATGAAGAAGAACCAGAGGTTGAAGAGGTAGGCGCGGAACAGGGGATGGTGGACGTCCAGGTGGCCATGGTGCAGCGCCAGCGCGAGGCCGGTGCCGGCCATGAGCAGAACCGTGACCAGGATGGCGTCATAGACCAATGCCACCAGCCGCCGTCCCAGTCCGGCGGCAGGGAGGTCGGGGTCGACGGGGACGGTCATGGCGGCGGATCCGGCTCGTTGGGCTGCCGGCCACCGCGACCGGACGATCACGGGACCGGGTGGGGTTTTGGCGCTCCCTAGGGGTTTCGAACCCCTGTTACCGGCGTGAGAGGCCGGCGTCCTAGGCCACTAGACGAAGGGAGCCGTGCGGCAAGTGCCCGCTGTCGAAAGCGGTGCTATTATACGCACCGCCTCCGGCAACACAAGGGACGCCGTGGCGCCTGCCGGGTCGCGCCGGCGCCACGCGGCCGGACTCGCGTCTTCTCCCGCGACCATGGACCGCCGCCGGCGGATGGACCCGGGCGCCCCAGGGGTGCGCGGTCATCCGGGCGTATGGAGTAGCAGTGACGGACACCAGTACAGAACCCCGCATCATCCCGCGCTCCGAACACCCCATCTCCCGCGCCGCCATCAGTCCCAACGCCCTCAAGGTGCTGTACCGCCTGCGCGATGCCGGGTTCCGGGCCTGCCTGGTGGGGGGCAGCGTGCGCGACCTGCTGTTGGGCCGCGAGCCCAAGGATTTCGATGTCGCCACCGACGCGTTGCCGGACCAGGTGCGGGGGCTGTTCCGCAACTGCCGGCTGGTGGGGCGCCGCTTCCGCCTGGCCCACGTGCGGTTCGGGCGCGAGATCATCGAGGTGGCCACCTTCCGCGGGCGGCCGTCGGCCGACGGTGACGGCGCCCTGGTGTCGGAGGCGGGGCGCATCCTGCGCGACAACGTCTATGGCACCATCGAGGAGGATGCCTGGCGCCGGGACTTCAGCGTCAACGCCCTCTACTACGACATCGCGGATTTCAGCGTCATCGACTATGTCGGCGGCGTGGCCGATCTGGAGGCCGGCCGCCTGCGCCTGATCGGTGACCCGGCGGCGCGCTACCGCGAGGATCCGGTGCGCATGCTGCGTGCGGCCCGGTTCGCCGTGCGCCTGGGCTTCGGCCTGGATCCGGCCAGCGAGCGGCCGCTGACGGAACTGGGCGGACTGTTGCGCGACATCGCCCCGGCGCGCCTGTTCGACGAGGTGCTGAAGCTGTTCCTGGGCGGCATGGCGCTGGAGACCTTCGAGTGCCTGCGCCACTACGACCTGTTCGGCCAGCTGTTCCCCCTGACCGAGGCGGCCCTGGCGCAGGAGTGGGAGGGGGCCCCCCTGATCCTGGTGTCCCGCGCCCTGGCCAACACCGACGACCGCATCCAGCTGGGCAAGCCGGTCACCCCGGCCTTCCTGTTCGCCGCCCTGTTGTGGCCGGCGGTGCGGGCGCGGCTGGCGGCGGGCGGCATCGCCGCCGAGAGCGAGGTCCAGGCATTGCAGATCGTTGGCAGCCGGGTGGTCCAGGACCAGACCCGCCATACCGCCATCCCCAAGCGGTTCAGCGTGCCCATGCGCGAGATCTGGGCGTTGCAGCCGCGTTTCGAACAGCGCCAGGGGCGGCGCCCCCTGCGCCTGCTGGCCCATCCCCGCTTCCGGGCCGCCTACGATTTCCTGTTGCTGCGGGGCGAGGCCGGCGAGGTGGCGCCCGAGCTGTGCGACTGGTGGACCCGGTTGCAGGCGGAGCGCCCGGAGGCCCGGGCGGAGATGCTGCCCGCCCCGGCGCGCCGCCGGCCCCGGCGGCGCCGGCGCGGTCGCCGGCGGGAACCGGCCCCTTGAACGGAGATCGGGTCAGCGCCTACCTGGGGCTGGGCAGCAACCTGGCCGATCCGCCGGCCCAGCTGCGCCGGGCCCTGGCCGCCCTGGCCCGGTTGCCCGACAGCCGGCTGCAGGCGGTGTCCGGGCTCTATCGCAGCCCACCCATGGGCCCCCCGGACCAGCCCGACTACGTGAATGCAGTGGCCCGCCTCGATACCCGGCTGTCGCCGCTGGCCCTGCTCGACCGGCTGCAGGCCATCGAGCGGGCCCAGGGGCGGGTGCGTGGCATCCACTGGGGCCCCCGCACCCTGGATCTGGACCTGTTGCTCCATGGCCGGGCGCGGATGCGGACCGAGCGCCTGGTGCTGCCCCACCCGGGGCTGCACGAGCGCCCCTTCGTGCTGGTGCCGCTGGCGGAGATCGCCCCGCGGCTGGTCCTGCCGGGCGGGGCGGTGGTGGCGGAGCTGGCGGCGGCCTGTTCCCCGGATGCCGCGGTCCGGTTCGCACCGGCGCCGGAACTGGGTATGCTATCGGTCTGAAGCGGAGGCAGGATGGACGCGCAGACCACGAGCGCCGGATACATCGTCGTCGAGGGCCCCATCGGCGTGGGCAAGACCACCCTGGCGCGCCGCCTCGCCCGCAGCTTCGGCAGCGAGCTGCTGCTCGAAGGGGCCGACGAGAACCCCTTCCTGGAGCGGTTCTACCGCGATCCCCGGTCGGGTGCCCTGCCGGCCCAGCTGTTCTTCCTGCTGCAGCGCGCGCGCCAGCTCCAGGCCCTGCGCCAGCAGGACCTGTTCCGGTCGGTGCGGGTGGCGGATTTCTTCATCGAGAAGGACCGCCTGTTCGCCGAGCTCACCCTGACGCCGGAGGAGTTCGAACTCTATCGCCAGCTCTACGACCACCTGGTGCAGGAGGTCCCGGTCCCGGACCTGGTGATCTACCTGCAGGCGCCGGTGGACGTGCTGCTGGCCCGCATCGCCCGACGTGGCATCCGCTGGGAGCAGCGCATCGACGCCGCTTACCTGCGTCGCCTGTCGGAGGCCTATGCCCGCTTCTTCCACGACTACCAGGATTCGCCCCTGCTGATCGTGAACGCGGCCCACATCGACCTGGTGGAGGGGGAAGCGGACTACGCGGCGCTGTTGCGGGAGATCCGGCGGGCCGGTTCCGGTCGCCAGTATTTCAACCCGGCGGCGGTTTCCCTGTAGGCCGCGGTCACTTCCAGTCACCGGCCCCGTCCAGGAGACGCCCATGACCACCGATGCCGCTCCGGTTACCCTCACCCGCCTGCTGGCGCTGAAGCGGGCGGGCACCCCCATCGTCTGCCTGACCGCCTACGATGCCAGCTTCGCCGCCATCCTCGACCAGGCCGGTGTCGACCTGGTGCTGGTGGGCGACTCCCTGGGTATGGTGGTGCAGGGGCGGGATTCCACCCTCCCGGTCACCATGGACCACATGGTCTATCATTGCGCCTGTGTCGCCCGCGGCTGCCGGCGTCCGCTGCGCGTGGGCGACATGCCGTTCATGAGCTATGCCACGCCTGAGCGCGCCCTGGCCAATGCCACGCGGCTGATGCAGGAAGGCGACATGCAGATGGTCAAGCTGGAGGGGGGCATGGCGGTGCTGGACAGCGTGGATGCGCTGGTCTCCCATGGCATCCCGGTCTGCGGTCATCTGGGCCTGCAGCCCCAGTCGGTGCACCAGCTCGGCGGTTACCGGGTGCAGGGGCGCACGCCGGAGCAGGCGGAGGCGCTCAAGGCGGCGGCCCGGGCGCTGGAGGCGGCGGGTGCCAGCCTGCTGGTGCTGGAGTGCGTGCCCCGGGCCCTGGCCGCGGAGATCACGGCAGAGCTGCGGATTCCCACCATCGGCATCGGCGCCGGCCCGGACACCGACGGCCAGGTGCTGGTGCTGTACGACATGCTCGGCGTGACCCGCGGGCACCGGCCGCGCTTCGTGCAGGACTTCCTGGCCGGTGCGGGGGACGTGGAGGCGGCGGTGCGGGCCTTCGCCGAGGCGGTGCGGGCACGGCGTTTCCCGGGGCCGGACCAGAGTTTCTGACAAGGGGGGGCGGACGCAGCCATGGAGACCCTGCACCGGATTCCGGACCTGCGCCGCCGCCGCGCCGCCTGGCGCACGGCGGGGGAGCGCCTGGCGCTGGTGCCGACCATGGGCAACCTGCACGCCGGGCACCTGGCCCTGGTGGAACGGGCCCGGGCCCTGGCGGACCGGGTGGTGGTCAGCATCTTCGTCAATCCCCTGCAATTCGGTCCTGGCGAGGACTTCGAGACCTATCCCCGCACCCTGGAGGCCGATCTCGCCGCCCTGGCCCCGCTGGGGGTGGATCTGGTGTTCGCGCCCCCCGAGGCGGAGATTTACCCCGAGGGCCGGGCCGCCACCACGCGGGTCGAGGTGCCCGGCCTGTCCGACCGTTTCTGTGGCCGGCACCGCCCGGGGTTCTTCGTCGGCGTGGCCACCGTGGTGGCCAAGCTGTTCAACCTGGTGGAGCCGGAATGGGCCCTGTTCGGGGAGAAGGACTACCAGCAGCTGCTGGTGATCCGCAAGATGGTGCGTGACCTGGACTGGCCGATCCGCATCGAGGGCGTGCCCACGGTGCGGGAGCCCGACGGCCTGGCGCTCAGCTCGCGCAATGCCTACCTCACGCCAGCGGAGCGACGCTGCGCCCCGGGCCTCTACCGCACCCTGCAGTGGGTGGCGCAGCGGGTGCGACAGGATCGGGCGCTGCCGCGCCCCGAGCTGGAGGCGGCGGCCATGGAGCGGCTGCGTGACCAGGGATTCCGGCCCGACTACGTGGCCATCCGGCGCCGGGGCGACCTGGAATACGCCCAGCCGGAGGACCGCGAACTCATCGTGCTGGCCGCGGCCTGGCTGGGTTCCCGGGCACGGCTCATCGACAACCTGCCCTTCGATCTGGCGCCGGAAAGCTGACGGCCGGGTTTGCCCGGGCCCCGGGGATTGGCGATAATAGAGACCTCCCCTGAACATCCGCATCCCAGTGGCACCATGCAACTGACGTTTCTCAAGGCCAAGCTGCACCAGGCACGCGTGACCCATTCCGAGCTGGAATACGAGGGGTCCTGTGCCATCGACGGCGCCCTGCTGGATGCCGCGGGCATCCGCGACTACGAGCAGATCCACATCTACAACCTGGCCAACGGCGAGCGCTTCGTCACCTATGCCATCCGCGCGGCGGCTGGTTCCGGCACGGTCTCGGTCAACGGCGCGGCGGCCCACCGGGCCAGCCCCGGTGACCGGGTGATCATCTGCGCCTACGCGGTACTGGATGCCGCCGAGGCCGAGGGTTTCCGCCCGCGCCTGGTCTATCTCGATGCCGACAACCGCATCCTGCGCCGTGGCGGTGCCATCCCCGTCCAGTTGGTCTGAATACCTGAACCTCAGCCGGTGTTGCGCATGCCGGCGGCGATGGCGTTGATGGAGCGCAGCAGCGGATCCAGCCAGGGCGAGGGCTGGTCCGGGTCCTCGCGGCGATGGCGTTCCAGCAGCACGATCTGGATGTGGTTGAGCGGATCCAGGTAGGGGTCGCGCCGGGTCAGGGACAGGTACAGGGCCGGGTTCTCCTCCAGCAGCACCTCGATCTCCGCCGCCTCCAGGATCTGCTCGCGGGTGAGTTCGTATTCGGCGCGGATGCGCTCGAAGATGGCGTGGGCCCGGACCGGATCCCGGGCCAGACCGGCGTATTCGCGGGCGATGTCCATGCGCCCCTTGAACAGGGCCATCTGGGTGTTGCTGAGCAGGGCGCGGAAGAAGGGCCATTCGCGGTACATGCGCCGCAGGCAGGCGAGCCGTGCCGGATCGTTGCCCTGCCAGCCGGCCAGGGCGGTACCGATACCGAACCAGGCCGGCAGGGTGTGGCGCGACTGGGCCCAGCCGAACACCCAGGGGATGGCGCGGATGGAGGCCTTGGAGCGGTCGCTGCGCTGGCGATGGCTGGGCCGGGAGCCGATGTTGAGCAGGCCGATCTCCTGGACCGGGCACACCTCGTAGAAATAGTCGAGCAGGCCCTCGGTGTGATCGATCAGGTCGCGGTAGGCCGTCTCGCCCAGCAGCGCCAGGTCCCGCATGACCTCCAGGTATTCGGGCCGGTCCGGTTCCACCGGGCAGATCAGCGAGCGGCTGGCCTTGAGCAGGCCGGTGATGCCCATGCTGAGTTCGTAGACCGCGGTCTCGGCGCAACCGTACTTGGAGGAGAGCACCTCGCCCTGCTCGGTGAACTTGATCTGGCCGTGCACCGTGCCCGGTGGTTGGGCCAGGATGGACTCGTGGGTCGGGCCGCCGCCACGGCCGATGGTGCCGCCGCGGCCATGGAACAGGCGGCAGCGCACCCCCTTGGCCTGGGTGATGGCCAGGATCTGCTTCTGGGCCTGGTACAGGCCCCAGGCGGAGGCCAGGATGCCGCCATCCTTGCAGGAATCCGAGTAGCCGAGCATGACCTCCTGCAGGCCGCCGGCCGCCTCCAGCAGGGCGCGGTAGACGGGGTTGTCCAGCAGCCGGCCCAGCACCGCCTCCACCTGTTCCAGGTCCTCGATGGTCTCGAACAGGGGGCTCGGGCGCAGGTGGCAGAACCAGCCCTGGCCGCGGTGGCCGGCCAGGCCGGCCAGCCAGCCGAGGAACATCACCTCCATCACGTGTGAGGCGCTGTGGGTCATGGAGATGACGTAGTTGCCGATGGCCTCGCTGCTCACCTCGTGCCGCATGCGGGCCACGACCTCGAACACGGCCAGGGTCTCGCGCGTGGCCTCGCTCAGCGGGGCCCGTTCCAGTACCGGCGGGGCCTGGGTCATCTGCTCGCCCAGCCGCCGCACCCGCTCCTCTTCGGCGAGGGCCCGGTAGTCGCCGGGCAACCCGAGCGCCTGCCAGAGTTCTGCCACCGCCTCCGTGTGCCGGCTGGATTCCTGGCGGATGTCCAGCTGCATGAGGAAGAAGCCGAAGGTCTCCACCAGCCGGATCAGGTCCTGCAGGGCCCCGGCGGCGATGCGGGCGTCGCCATGGGAACGGAGCGAGTCGCGGATCAGGTAGAGATCGCCCAGGAACGCCTGTTCGTTGGCATAGGCGGCGGTCTCGTCCGCGGCGGCCGTGCTGTTGCCCAGGCGCAGGTCCACCTGCTCGATGTTCTGCCGCAGCCGGTAGTGCATGATGGCCAGCTTGCGCCGATAGGGCTCGGTGGCGAAGCGCTCGGGATACTCGGCGAACACCGCGCCGGCGAAGCGCAGGTTGTCGGATTCCAGGGCGGCGGCGAAGGCCGGCGAGGGGGTGATGAAGGACAGGGAATGGGCCAGCAGCTGGCGCAGGGCATGGAGCCGGTCGAGGTAGACCGCCAGCACCTCGCGTTGCTGCATGCGCAGGGCCAGCTCGGTGGTCTCGGGCCGGACGAAGGGGTTGCCGTCGCGGTCGCCGCCGATCCAGGAACCGAAGCGCAGCAGCCCCGGCACCCGTACCACGGGTTCTGCCTCGTCGCCGCCGTAGGTGCGGTGGATGGCATGCTCCAGGAAGCGGTACACCCGGGGAACGGCCTCGAACAGGCTGTGCCGGAAGTAGAACAGGCCGGTGCGGATCTCGTCCTGCACCCGGGGCCGCCGCGCCCGCACCTCGTCCGTCTTCCACAGGATCTGGATGTAGTCCTTGAGTTCGTTGCGGATCTCGCTGCGCTGTTCCCGGCTCAGCCGGGTGAGGTCCAGGCGCTCGGTGGTGGTGAAGATGCGCTGCAGCGCCTCCATGATGATGCGCCGGCGCGATTCCGTGGGATGGGCGGTGAACACCGGGACGTAGAGGGTCTGTTCCAGCAGCCGTTCCAGCTGCTCCGCCTCGATGCCCTGGCGCCGGAACTCGCGCAGGGTGCGGTCGAAGGAACCGACCCAGAGCGGGCCGCCACCGGACACCTCGCGCCGCCGCTGGCGGTGTTCGAACGCCTGCTCGGCGATGGTCACCAGGCTGAAATAGATGTTGAAGGCACGGATGACCCGGGACAGGACGGGGGGCGCCAGGCGCCGGATGAGACGGATCATGCGTTGCCGCAGCAACGGGTCGTCCACCTTGCGCAAGGGCTACATC
>JALWSQ010000034.1 GCA_026993645.1 Thiohalobacter sp. | reverse complement strand
GCGCGGGTCGTACTTGATGCGAGCAGCGAGTTCCTCGGTGGTGAGATAGGTTTGAGACATTGGCTTGCTCCTTTCGGCTATCACATGATGCGTAAACGCTTCATTCGATATCAATATACATCACAGTGTGCCGAATGCAAGTATCAATTGCCTAGTTTTTGTATCATTTGAATATTATTTGCTTCGGATGAAAGAAAAATGCTTCGTTTCAAGATCAAGGAAATGATCGCCAAGAAGGAGTTCGAGGAAGGAAGGCGGATCACCATCACGGAGATCGCGGAAGCCACCGGTATTCACCGGATGACGCTTTCGAAGATGATGAACAAGCGAGGCTACAATACGGGTACCGAAAACCTGGATCGGTTGTGCGCTTACTTCGGCTGCGAGATTCAGGACCTCGTCGAATACATACCCACCCCTGATAGTGAAGCCGGCCAGGATGCCGGTTGACTCATCCAGCTACTCAAAATGAGTCGTTCCCTCCCCTCGCATTCCGCGGGAAGGCACCGTGGCTACCATTCAAAATTGGGCAAATAGTGTCCAACGGCTTTCCCGGGCGGAAAGACGCCAGGCACAATCTGGGCACATTCAAGGCACAGCCCCCGAAAGGCGGTTTTTTCGCCGCCACGGCCAAAGCTCACGAGCGCAAGCCGCGTTTGGGCACGCCGCTGAGTCTCGGTTTTTTGGACTAACGCTCATGCCAGAAAAACGACGCTTCGGTCGTCTGCAAGCTGCGGAAAATTGGGGAGATGGCGCGCCCGAGAGGATTCGAACCTCTGACCTTTGGCTCCGGAGGCCAACGCTCTATCCAGCTGAGCTACGGGCGCGGGACGCGAAAGAGGGGGTATTTTGAGTGAAAGCCACCGTGCCTTGCAAGTGCATGAGCGTCAGCTCCGGAGGCCAACGCTCTATCCAGCTGAGCTACGGGCGCGGGACGTGGAAGAGGGGCTATTTTGACGGTTCGCCGCCGGGGCTTCAAGTGGCGGGCACGCAGCGCCGATGGCTGCTCCGCCCCCGGCGCCGGGTCCTTGACGGCGAGGGCTGGCGCTACCCACAATGGCGGTCATGCACTCGGCCCGGGCCATCAGCTACCAGCTCGTGCTGCGGCTGCAGCGGGCGGTCCGGATCCAGCCGGGGCGGCTGGCGGCAACCCTTCTGCCAGCCGGCGACTATGTCTATACGGGGTCCGCGCGGCGCAACCTGGAGGCCCGCATCGCGCGCCACCTGCGCCGCGACAAGCCGTGTCGCTGGCACATCGACTGGCTGACGACCCGTCCCGAGGTCGAGATCCTGTGCGTGCTGCGTTCCAGCCTGCCGGAATGCGAGCTGAACCAGGCCACGCGCGGGGAGCTGATCATCCCGGGGTTCGGGGCCTCGGACTGCCGCCGGGGCTGCGGCGCCCATCTCAAGCGACTCGCCTGAGGCCATCCGTCCGGGCCGGGCCCTCCGGCACGCCGGGCCCGCCCCCCGCCATGGCTGGCAACGGCCGTCAGGGATTCCCCGGCACCGCCACCCAGAACGGGAACCGGCCCACGGCGATGCGCCGGGCCACCCGCCAGGTGCCGGTATCGATGACCACCACCTGGTTGGCGCCGGTCACGGTGACATAGAGCCAGTGGCCGTCACGGCTGAAACGGATGCCGTGCGGTGCCGGCCCGACCTGGATGCTGCGCACCTTCAGGGTCCGGGGGTCGATGATGGAGACGAAGTCGCTGGCGATGGAGGCAGTGGCCACGGCCCGGCCGTCCGGGGCCACGTCGATGCCGCCATGGCCGGCCCCCACCTCGATCAACTTGCGTACCTTGCCCTGAACGAGGTCCACCACCGCCACCCGCCGGACGAAATCGCGCACGTAGGCAGTCCGTTCATCGGGCGACAGGTCCAGGTTGTGCGGCCCGTTCAGCCCGGGCAGCGGGATCACGCGGATCTCCTTGCGCGTAGCGGTATCGATCACGCCCAGGCCGGCGCCGCCCTGCAGGGTGACATAGGCCCGGTCGCCGCGCGTGGTGAAGCGCACGTTGTGCGGCTCGGATTCCACAGCGATGTTGTCCACCAACCGGCGCTGCTTCAGGTCGATGACACTG
>JALWSQ010000033.1 GCA_026993645.1 Thiohalobacter sp. | reverse complement strand
CGGCACAAATCCGGAAAGAACACGAAGCCTATTATGAGACGCTGGAATGGACTCAGAAAGGCGATCTGGATGTGACACGGTGGCAGGACTGGTTTCTGAACTGCCTGCTTCGTGCTATCGAGGGGGCGCAAGAGACGTTGAGCCAGGTACTGCAGAAGGCGCGTTTCTGGGACCGCTTTGCCAAAGAACCCTTGAATGAACGACAAATCAAGGTTCTGAACCGGCTGCTGGACGGCTTCGAAGGCAAGCTCACCACCTCGAAATGGGCAAAGATGGCCAAGTGCTCGCAGGATACGGCCTACCGCGACATACTCGATCTGATCGAGCGGGGCGCATTACGAAAAGAACCCGGCGGTGGGCGTAGCACAAGCTATTCTCTGGCGATGGAGTGATTATGGCCAGAAACGGATGGTGAGTGCGTGGCGTTGTTCAGACTTCAGTGGAATATGTAGTGTAGGATTGGATGTAGATGAAGATGAAGTGGCCGAGTACGACGCGGCCGGCGGGTACAGGCTCTTCGTGCAATAGGCCGCCGACTGCGGGTTCACGATGAAAACCAGCCGCCGCGCCTGCCGGCATTCGCCAGCTGTTCCTTGAACCAGAGGAGGGCTTCGCCCTGGTGGCGCGTGCGCCAGGCATAGTAGATCGTGTGCCGGGTGCTCGACCCATCCTCCGTTGCCTTCACCACCAGCTCACCCGCGGCGATATCGCCGGCAACCAGGTGCCGGGGCAGGTAGCCAACACCCAGCCCGCGTTTTTGTGCCTGCCGTTTTATGTTCAAGTCGGGCACGGTGAAGACGTTCTGACCAGGCAGCAGACCAACGGTTCTGGGCGGGAGTCCGCGCGAGCTGTCGGCGGCGGCAACGGCACGATACCGGCGGATTAGGTCGTGCGTCAGGGGTTCCGGTGCGTCGGCCAGGGGGTGATGCGGGGCGACGACGAATACGAATTCGACCTCCCCCAGTGGCCGGAGTGTATAGCCGCCGCTGGGTGGACCCTCACCGGTTGCGCCGATGGCCAGGTCCGCACGGCCGGTGACGAGCGCATCCCAGGCGCCACCCAACACCTCGGTGGAGAGTCGCAGCCGGGTGTCCGGTGCGACCCGGTAGAACGCCGTGCACAGATCGAGCACCTTTTCGTAGGGGACCAGGTCGCCGACCGCGATTCGCAGCTCCGCCTCCCACCCCGTTGCGATGCGTTGCACGTTGCGCACGACGCCGTCGGCCATCGTGAGCAGATCCCGCCCATCGCGCAGCAGCGCCTTGCCGGCCGCTGTCAGCCGGGCGCGGTGGCCCCGGCGATCGAAGAGGGTTACCCCAAGACTTTCCTCGAGCTTGTGGATGGCATAGGTCACCGAGGAGGGCACCCGGTGCAGTTCCTCGGCGGCCGCAGCGAAACTGCCACGACGGGCGATGGCGTCGAGTACGAGCAGTGCGTCCAGGCTGATTCCAGGCTTGTGGTTCAAAATATTCGAACAAATTTGCGCAATATTTTCACTATAAACGACACTTTTCCCGTTATATTATGCGTTACATCGTTCGATATCGCCAATCGACTGGCCTGGAGGCGATCGGCGTGCGGCTCGGCAACGGTCCAGAAGGTTACGGCCTCATCTCCATCCTCCTGCACTGGGCGATGGCGGTGCTCGTCGTCGGGCTGTTCGTGCTGGGCGACTACATGGTCGGCCTGGAGTATGACCATCCCTGGTATCAAAAGGCGCCGGACCTGCATCGCGGGCTGGGGGCGATCACCGGGCTCTTGCTCCTGTTTCGATTTGGCTGGCGGTTGGCCAATCCGCAACCCGCCATGTTGGGCAGGCCGTGGGAACGGTGTGTCGCCCTGTGGGTGCACCGGATCTTCTATGCCCTGATCGCGGCAGTCGTCGTCAGCGGCTACCTCATCACCACGGCCGACGGGCAGGGGGTTTCGGTGTTCGGCTGGTTCGAGGTCCCGGCCACGATCCACGGCTTCGACAACCAGGAGGACATCGCCGGTGTGATCCACCAATGGCTGGCCAACGGGCTGATCGCCCTGCTCGTTCTTCACAGCCTGGCCGCGTTGAAACACCACTTCATCGATGGCGACGCCACCCTGCGCCGTATGCTGTGACAGGATGGGTGCCATCGACGGATTCATCCATGGGCATCACAGAGGAGTGAACCAACATGTTCCGAAAGACCCTGTTCTCACTGGTGTTGCTGCTCGGCCTGGGTGCGGCCTCGGCCCATGCCGCCGAACACTATGTCATCGACACCAAGGGCATGCACGCCTTCATCACCTTCAGGATCAAGCATCTGGGTTTCAGTTGGCTGGAGGGGCGTTTCGACCGCTTCTCCGGTGACTTCGACTACGATGCGGCCAACCCCGCCAACAATCGCGTCAAGGTGCAGATCGACGTGGCCAGTATCGACACCAACCACGCCGAGCGTGACAAGCACCTGCGCAGCGAGCGCTTTTTCGATGTGAAAAAATATCCGAAGGCCGCCTTCGTCAGCACTGGTTGGGAAGACCTGGGCCAGGGTCAGGCCAGGCTCAGGGGCAAGTTCACCCTGCGCGGTATCACCAAGGACATCGTGATCGAGGTGCATCAGGTTGGCGCCGGCAAGGATCCCTGGGGCGGCTTTCGGCGTGGTTTCGTCGGCACCACCACCCTGCATCTGTCCGACTACAAGATGAAGGAGGCCCACATTCTTGGGCCGGTCGCCGAGAACGTTCGGATCTGGCTGTCCATCGAGGGGGTGCGGAAATGAGTGACCTGTTCACCCCAATCAGGCTCGGGCCGCTCGAGTTGCCCAACCGCATCTTCATGGCGCCCATGACCCGCAACCGGGCGCCCGACGGCATCCCCAACGACCTCATGCGCACCTATTACCGGCAGCGGGTCGGTGCCGGGCTGATCATCTCGGAGGGCTCGCCCATCTCGGCCCAGGCGGTTGGGTATCCGGCCACGCCGGGCATCCATACCGACGCCCAGGTGGCCGGCTGGCGCCGGGTGACCGACGCGGTACACCAGGCGGGTGGGCACATCTTCTGCCAGCTCTGGCATTGCGGGCGCGTGTCGCACCCCGACTTCCATGGCGGCGATCTTCCGGTCGCGCCCTCGGCGATCCGCCCGGAGGGTCAGGCCTTCACCCCCGAGGGGCTGAAGGATTTCGTGATCCCACGTGCGCTCGAGATCGAGGAGATCCCCGGCATCGTGGCCGACTATGCCCATGCCGCGGATTGTGCCAGGCGGGCGGGTTTCGACGGCGTGGAGATCCATGGGGCCAACGGTTACCTCATCGACCAGTTCCTGCGTGACGGCAGCAACCAGCGGCAGGATGCCTACGGCGGGCCGGTGGAAAACCGTGCCCGCTTCCTGCTCGAGGTGACCGGCGCGGTGTGCGATGCGATCGGCAGTGAGCGCGTCGGGGTGCGCCTGTCACCACGCAACCCGTTCAACGGCATGCGTGACAGCAACCCCCGGGCCACCTTCCAGTACGCGACCGAGGCACTCAATCGTTTTGGCCTGGCCTACCTGCACGTCACCGAGATGGACATGGGCCGGCCCGGGGCCGCTGGCCCTGAATTCGACCTGGGCACGCTACGTGAGACCTGGGAGGGTCTGTACATCACCAACGGGGGTTACGACAAGGCCCGCGCCAATACCGCCATCGCCAGTGGGGCGGCCGACGCGGTCGCCTTTGGCACGCTGTTCCTGGCCAATCCGGACCTGGTCGAGCGCTTCCGGCGCGATGCCCCGCTCAACCAGCCGAACCCGGACACCTTCTATGGCGGCGGGGCCGAGGGTTACACCGATTATCCCCGCCTCGACCCGGCCTGACGGTGTGGACTGTCGAGGGCCCGACCAGGGGCACGCCGCTTTCGGGGCAGGTCGGTTGTTGCGGGCGGGGCCACACGCCGGCAATGTATCGTATTCGGGGAAATTTGCCCAGTCCATAGAGTCGAATCGCGCCCATTCTTGATCTGAGTCATTTGGCGATGGATCCCTCACCTGGGAGGCTGTTTCCATGGCTGCGGATCGGCCGGCAGCGGCCGCTATCTCCAGTGGGAAACAGGAGGACGCCATGGGCGCGAAGAAGCGACACAAGGGCAGGATGAAGAAGCTGCTCAAGCGGTTGAGTGATCCACGGCGGGTGCTGCAATCGCCGAAGAGCATCTCCGGCAAGGCCCTGCTGCGACTGAATTACGAGCTGGGCATCTATCCCTACCCGGACAAGATGACGCTGGAGGAATATGAACAAGAGAAACACCTTTTGCAGATCGAACTGCTGAAGGTGCAGAACTGGGTCAAGGAGACCGGCCAACGGATCGTGGCCCTGTTCGAGGGGCGGGATGCGGCCGGCAAGGGCGGCACCATCAAGCGTTTCAACGAGCACCTGAATCCCCGTGGCGCCCACATCGTCGCGCTGGAGAAGCCGGACGAGCGGGAGCGCGGACAATGGTACTACCAGCGTTACATCCAGCACCTGCCGACCCGGGGCGAGATCGTGTTCTTCGACCGCTCCTGGTACAACCGGGCCGGTGTGGAGCGGGTCATGGGCTTCTGCACCAACGACGAATACCTGGAATTCATGCGGCAGACACCGGAACTGGAGCGTATGCTGGTGAATTCCGGGCTGCGTCTGTTCAAGTACTGGTTCTCAGTCAGTCGGCAGGAACAGCTACGCCGCTTCCATGCGCGCACCCACGATCCACTCAAGCAGTGGAAGCTCAGTCCCATCGACCTGCAGTCGCTGGACAAGTGGGATGCCTATACTGCGGCCAAGAACGCCATGTTCTTCTACACCGATACCGCAGATGCACCCTGGACGGTGGTCAAGTCGGATGACAAGAAACGCGCCCGTATCAACTGCATGCGGGATTTCCTGTTCCGGCTGGACTATCCCAACAAGGATCCGGCCGTGGCCTATGCGCCGGATCCGCTGATCGTGGGCGCGGTGCACACCGGTCCCGGCCACGACAAGGTGGTGGGTATCGAGGCAGGGCGACGCGAACGGGAGCGCCCGGCCTGAGGGGCGGGCCGGCCATGGGACCGAGGGGGGTCGAAGACATGGGCAGGCAGGACGAACTGGCGCAATTGGAGAAGGCGATCCGCAAGGCGCGCAAGGCCGCCCGCAAGGCGGCCAAGGCGGCCAAGCGTGCCGGCCGGGCGGCGGCCAAGGCGACCGAGGCGGAGGAACGCATCGGTCGGCAGGCGAAGAAGGTACGCAAGCGCAGCCGCAAGGTGGAGCGCAAGCTGGAGGAATACGCCCGCTTTAGGGCGCGTAAGGCGGTGGAGAAGAAGCGGATCCAGAAGCAGGTGCGGCAGAACGGCAGTCGGGCCCCCGCCTGAGAGGCGGGCCGGCTGCGGCGCTGTCAGGTAGTGGATGGGGCCTCTTCGGCGGGTGGGCGGATGATGGGTTGGATCTCGTCGGCCAGGGCATCCAGTGCGGCCACCACCGATGCCAGTTCCCGCTGCCGCTGTTTCACGCGGCTCGCATCCTGCTGGTCCCGTTCCAGGCCGGTGGCCACGGCGCGCTGGATGGCATCGACGGTGGCATCCACCCGGGCCGTCATGGCGGCATGGAAAGCCTGCCGGCTGCGTTCCAGGCGGCGGGCGAAATCGTACCGCACCCGGCCGGCCTGGGTGGCGGCCAGCTCCAGAACGTAACGCCGTGCCTGGCGCAACACCAGGGGGCGGCCGAGGCCGCGCGGCAGCAGGCGCGGCAGGACGGTGGTGAGCGTCTTCAGGGCGGTGGGTTCGTCCCAGAACTTGTAGTAGAACTCGCCGCCCGCCGTCCACTGGGTATCGGCGCGGATGGCATGGAAGTCGATGGCGAAGAGCTCGCTGGAGAAGCGGTAGAGTTCATCCGTGATGGCATCGATCCGATTGGCGAAGCGCTGGCATGCGTGGCGCACCTGCTCCGCCATGCGTTGGTCCTCCTGCCGCCGGAACCGGTCCCAGGCATCACGTACGCTGTCCCGGGCGGCCCGTTCCAGGGTCCGCGCCAGGCGGCCCAGGGGCGCGGCGGGCATTTCCGCCGCCGCCTGGTCCAGGGCCTCGATCAGTCGGGGCGGCAGTGTCTCCCGGTACCGGTCCAGGTCCGCGGTCACCAGGTCGTCGGCGAGATGCTTGAATGCCGCGCGCAGCAGGACGTCGAAGTCTCGTTGTTCCTGCCGGATCTCGGCCTGCTTCTGTTCGAACAGGGCGATCTTCTCCCGCAGTTCGTCCAGGGGCGTGCGCAGGGAGGAGGCCTCGAGTTCGGTCTGGATGCGCGCCTGTTGCACCAGGCGCAGCAGGCGCTTGGCCAGGGCCCGGGCGAGGGCCTGGCCCTTGCCGGTCTCGAGGAAGGTCTCCAACGCCCGCACCAGGGTGGGGAAGCCGCTGGCCTCGAACGCCGCCGCGTCACCGGCCTGGCCTGCCTGCAATGCCCCGCGGGCGGAGACGGGGTACAGCCGCACCTCGCGTTCCAGGGCGCGGGCCATGACCTGGGAGGTGAAGGTCACCGATTCCTCCAGTTCTTGCGGCGTGACCAGGTCCTTCTTGTTCAGCACGAAGAAGATGCGCCCGGCGTATTGGCGCACCTGGGCCAGGAATTCGGTTTCGGCCTGGCCGGCGGGCTGGTCCACCGAGAGTAGGAACAGCACCGCATCGGCCTCGGGCAGGTAGCGATAGGTCACCTCGCTGTTGTGGGTGAGCACCGAGCCGATGCCGGGGGTGTCGATGATGCGTACCCCGTGGGCGAGCCAGGGCGAAGGCCAGTGGATGTGTACCTCGGCCACCCCGCGCTTGTTCGCGGGGTTGCCCTTCTCGGTGACGTAGTCGGCCAGCTGCGGGAATGCGATCTCCCGCGTCTCCCCGTCCTGGAAGACCACCCGGGCCGCCGGGGCATCGCCATGGGTGACGATGGTGGCGATGGCGGTGACGGGGACCACGCCCATGGGCAGGACCTCGGCCCCGAGCAGGGCATTCAGTACCGTGCTCTTGCCGCGCTTGAACTCGCCCAGTGCCACCAGGTTGAAGTGGTCGGCGGCGGCCCGCTGGCGCAGCGCCTCCAGCTCGGCGCGATCGAATGCCGGCAGGGCGAGGGCCTGCTCGATACAGGCGCGAACATGATGGACCGGGTCGCGGTTCATGGGCTGCCCGCCAATATACCCCTGCCGGCGCCGGGTTGCCCAGGGGCGGGGATGAACGCAGGTCGCGGCCGGCAGTCTATTCTGGATAGGGGCTGGATGGGGATCTGACCTTGGTGGGTGAGTTTCTGGGACGGGCGCTGGTGCGTTATCTCGAGGGCCGGGTGCGGCGCTACGAGCCCTTCGGTGTCACCCCGCCGGCCGTGCTGCAGCAGGTGCTGCAGCCGGGTGACGTGCTGCTGGTGGAGGGCAATCAGCGCATCAGTCAGGCCATCAAGTACCTCACCCAGTCCACCTGGTCCCATGCCGCCCTGTACGTGGCGGATGCCCTGCCGCTGCTGGCCCGGGAAGGCATCCACCACCAGCTCATCGAGGCCGACCTGGCCCATGGCGTGGTCGTGGTGCCGCTGGAGAAATATGCCACCTTCAATACCCGGGTGTGCCGGCCCGTGAACCTGGATGCCGCCGACCGGCAACGACTGGTCCGTTTCGTGACGGAGCGCATCGGCATGCGCTACGACCTCAAGAACGTCATCGATCTCATCCGTTATCTCCTGCCGACCCCGCCGGTGCCCACCCGCTGGCGCCGGCGCATGCTCGCCCTGGGCAGCGGTGATCCCACCCGGGCCATCTGTTCCACCCTGCTGGCGCAGGCATTCCAGTCCATCGGCTATCCCATCCTGCCCGAGGTGGAGCAGGTGCCGGCGGCCCGCGGTATGCCCGACTACCTGCGCCGGGAGATCCTCCACATCCGGCACTACAGCCTGTTCACACCGCGGGATTTCGATGTCTCCCCCTACTTCCGCATTATCAAGCCGACCATCGAGAGCGGCTTCGACTATCGCCGCCTGCGCTGGGCGGAGGAGGATGGGGCGCCGGAGATTCGCTCAGGTCGCTGACAGGGCTCGACGCCGGCCCGGCATGGGCCTAGGCTGGCCCGCCGTTCACTGAACCGGGCGCGGGGAGGGCCGGGAATGGCGGGGAACACGGCGGGGAAGGCGCAGGCCGGGGGAGAGGACAGCGGCCTGTGTTGCCTGGCCTGGGCCGGGCGCATGCATGGTATCGCTCTGGACCCGGATGGTCTGCGCCAGCGCCTGGCCCTGGGGCCGGCACCGGCGACGCCCCGGCAACTGGTACGTGTGGCGCAGGCCGCCGGTTTGCGCGCGCGCATCCAGTCGCTGCGGCCGGCGGACCTGCGCGCCGAACTCTGTCCCCTGCTGCTGCGCCACCGTGCGGGGCACTGGTGCCTGCTGGCGGCCATCCGGGACGGGCGCCTGCTGGTGCAGGATCCGCGCGCGGCCGCCCGGGTTTGAGCAGAATGACCGTGCCGGAC
>JALWSQ010000032.1 GCA_026993645.1 Thiohalobacter sp. | reverse complement strand
GCCGATCCGCAGCGGCACACGGTCACGGTCAAGTTCGACCTGCCCGAGGGCAGCCCCGGCGGCCCCGGTATGTACGGCGAGGTCATGGTGCCGGACGTGAACGCGCCGGTCTCGACGGTGCCGGTGATCCCCGATACCGCCATCGTCTGGCGTGGCAGCCTGCCGGCGGTGTACGTGGTCGACGACCAGGGGCATTCGCGCCTCCGCCTGGTACGCCTCGGCGACTACACGGGCCCCAACACCGTGGCCGTGCTGTCCGGTCTGCGCGTGGGTGAACGCATCCGCGTCAATCCCCCCGCCGGCCAGGGCGGCTGGAACAGGCGGCAGTAATCCTCGGGCCAGCTGCGCACCCGTCCCGGTGGCGGGTGCGCCGGCGGAATCCACCGGTCGCGGCCGGTGCCTTGCGCCGGCAGTTTCCCCGGTCCCGGCCGGCGCCAGCAACCGGCCATGGGCTGAAAACCTGCTTCGGGAAGGACGGATGTCATGACGGATAATCAGAACACTCCAGAAGAGAACAAGGGCGGCGAACATCCCCAGGTGACGGATCCGGAGGATCGCGCGCTGCTGGAAGGCAGGCATCTCGGCATCGCCGGCCGCATCGCCTGCAACTTCATCGATTCACCCATCTCCCCGCTGTTGATGATGGCGGCCCTGGCCCTGGGCTTCCTTGGCCTGCTGTTCACCCCGCGCCAGGAGGACCCCGACATCTCGGTCCCCATGATCGACATCTTCGTGCAGTATCCCGGTGCCTCGGCGGACCAGGTGCGTACCCTGGTGACCGAACCCCTGGAACGGATCATGAGTTCCATTCCGGGCGTGCGCCACGTCTATTCGGCCACCGAACGGGAGCACGCCATCGTCACCGTGCGCTTCTTCGTCGGCGAACCGCTGGGCCCCTCCATTGTCAAGGTCCACGACAAGCTGCAGTCCAACATGGACAAGATCCCACCCGGCGTGCGCATGCCCCTGGTCAAGCCCAAGGGCATCCACGACGTTCCGGTGGTGACGGTGACCCTGTCGTCGCAGTCCGTGGACGACAGTGCCCTGCGCACCCTGGCCCTGGATGTCCTGCAGCGGTTGCAGGAGGTCAAGAATACCGGGCAGGGCTTCGTCGTCGGTGGCCGCCACCAGCAGATCCGCGTAGAAGTACTACCGGAGCGGCTGGCCGGCTACGGCCTGACCCTGGACCAGGTGGCCAATACCATCCGTACCGCCAACGAGGAGAAGTCCACCGGCCAGGTGGAATCCTCCGACACCTCGTTCAACGTCTACAGTGGCGCCTTCCTCCGCACCGCCGAGGACATTTCGCGGTTGGTGGTCGGCATCCGGAACGGGGTGCCCATCTACGTGCGTGATATCGCGCGCGTGATCCACGGCCCGGAGGAGACCCGCAAGATGGTCACCTACAGCACCGGGCCGGCGCATGACAAGGACGAACCGGACGCCGATATGATTCCCGCGGTCACCATTGCCGTGGCCAAGAAGGAGGGTAGCAACGGCGTCACCGTGGCCAACGACGTGCTGGCGCGGCTGGCACGCCTGGAGGGCACCCTGATTCCTGACAACGTCCACGTCAGTATCACGCGTGACTACGGGAAGACCGCCAACGACAAGGTCAACGAGCTGTTGATGCACCTGTTCGAGGCGGCCACCGCGGTTTCCGTGCTGGTGCTGGTGGGCCTGGGCCTGCGCGCCTCGGTGGTGGTCATCATCGTCATCCCCATCGTCATCCTGATCACCGTCTGGTGGGCCTGGGTGGTGCACTACAGCATCAACCGGGTGAGCCTGTTCGCACTCATCTTCTCCATCGGTATCCTGGTGGACGACGCCTGCGTGGTGGTGGAGAACATCTTCCGCCGCTGGATGGAGGCCGGGCGTACCACGGTGGGCATCGCAGTGGACGCGGTGCGCGAGGTGGGCAACCCGACCGTGCTGGCAACCATGACCATCATCGCGGCACTGCTGCCCATGGGCTTCGTGCGTGGGTTGATGGGTCCCTACATGCGCCCCATCCCGGTGCTGGGCTCGGCGGCCATGTTCTTCTCGCTGCTGGCGGCCTTCATCTTCGTGCCCTGGTTCGCCATGCGC
>JALWSQ010000031.1 GCA_026993645.1 Thiohalobacter sp. | reverse complement strand
CTTCAGCCTATCGCTGCCGCCGGACAAGAACTACGAGCTGCGCATGACCACCCATGACGGGACCGCGGACGCGGTCACCACCGTCATCGGCTTTCCCGGCGCGGACGGCAAGATCAAGACGAAGTTCCGGGTGAAACCGGGCGAGCACGTCGACCTGGGCCACGTGCCCCTGCCCATGAGCCCGACCCAGGCCGGACATACCCACGACGAGGGGGGCGAACGCGTCAAGGACGACCCCATGATCGTGGAACAGGACGGGGTGGACGAGACCGGCACCCTCACCCCCGGCCCGGTCGCCTCCGGTGGGCTCAAGATCCTGGGCTTCAACGACCTCGGCATGCACTGCGCCGACCTGGACTACTCGGTGTTCTCGGTGCTGCCGCCATTCAACGTGGTCCACGCCCAGGTGATCCAGACCGGCACCCGGCCCCAGCTGCTGGACGACACCCAGGTCAGCGTGGACTACCTGGCGGCGGCCGATGCCACGGGTTCCATCACCACCACCAGCCAGAGCGGCGTGGTGCAGAAGATCAATTTCTGGGACACCAACCCGAACACCGGCAACCCCTATGTCAAGGACCTGTTCGGCGTCGTGCTGCCGCCGGACGAGGGGCTGGCCGGCCAGCGCATGCCGGGCTTCGCCCAGCCGTTCGTGGCCAACGATCCCATGCCGTTCAAGCGCTACGACACCAGCGGCAACTGGTTCACCGCCCTGGGCATCCCGCTGGCACCCATCGACGACAACGGCAACGTCAACACCTATCCGCTGATGGAGGTGCGGGCCAAGGACAAGCAGAACGGCCAGGTGCTGGCCTCGACCCGGGTGGTGCTGCCCATCTCGGCGGAATCCGACTGCCAGAACTGCCACGCGCTGGGTGAGGTGGGTGCCGATCCCAACCGGCATCCCAACATCAATTTCGTCTTCCCCCAGGACATCACCGACCCCAACAGCGTGCTGCAGGCGGCCAAGGTGAACATCCTGCGGCTGCACGATGCCAACCACGGCACCCAGCTGGACAGCCATCGCCCGGTGCTCTGTGCCAGCTGCCACTATTCCACCGCCCTGGATCTCAAGGGCGCCGGCCCCAATGCCCAGCAGCAGGGCCACGAGACCCTGTCCATGGCCCTGCACAGGTTCCATGGCGAACAGAAGGATCCGGCCACCGGGCAGCCGGTGTTCCCGCCCAACGGCACCCTGGACCAGACCTGCTACCAGTGCCACCCGGGCAAGAGCACGCGCTGCCTGCGCGGCGCCATGGGCGGTGCCGGCATCGTCTGCCAGAACTGTCACGGCGACCTGCTGGCCGTGGGCGGCAAGTATCCCCTGCGTGCCGGCGGCAGCCTGGATGGCAGCAACGATGGCCAGCCGCGCCGGCCCTGGATCGACCTGCCGCGCTGCCAGTCGTGTCACACGGGGGATGCCAATGGCCACCAGGGCACCAGCCTGCGGATGAAGACGGCCTATGACCCGGCCGACCCCTCGGCCAGCCCGCGCCGGGCCCTGTCCAGCCGCTTCGCCGAGAACCCCGGCAAGCTCTACCGCGACAGTCACGGCCACGGTGGCGTGGCCTGCGAGGGCTGCCATGGGTCCACCCATGCCATCTGGCCCAATGCCAACCCGTTCGCCAACGACAACGTGACGGCCAAGGGCCTGCAGGGCCACAGCGGCACCCTGATCGAGTGCAACGTCTGCCACACGCCGGGCAGCCTGGGCCTCACCCTGGACGGCCCCCACGGCATGCACCCGGTCAACGACGCCAACTGGAACCATGAGCACGAACAGCTGGCGGAGACCGACCCCAATGCCTGCCGCGCCTGCCATGGCCAGCACGGCCAGGGCACGCCGCTGGCGCGGGTGGCGGCCGACCGCACCCTGGACACGGACGAGCACGGCACCATCTTCCTCAAGAAGGGAACCGAGGTGCGCTGCGACCTGTGCCACGGCAACAAGCTCTGATGCCCCCGACGACTTTCCGTCGTCCTTACCCCCCGCCCTGCGGGGGGTTTTTTGTGCGCCTCACCGCCCGCCGGCAATTGCGGTATGATGACGTCCTCGCAGAACGAAGCAGCGGAATCCACCATGATCGACATCGCCCATATC
>JALWSQ010000030.1 GCA_026993645.1 Thiohalobacter sp. | reverse complement strand
CTTACCGGCATCCTTCTCGACCTTCTCCTGGTCCTTGTCCTTGCCTTCGGTCTCCGTACCCTTGGCCAGGGCGTCGACCATGGACAACAACAACTTGACCGCATCCGGCGCCTTGCCCTTACCGCCCTGAACGGCGCCCGCCGCCTCGAACACCGCGCGGAACATGGCGGCGATGCTCTCACCCGGCGACTTGAACAACTGCTGCGCCGCCGGCGATTCGACCGTCGCCTTGACCTGGCGTGCCACCTGGATGACCGGCTGGGCCACCACCGGGGCGCTGGGGGCCGAGGTCACCGCCGGTGCCTGCACCCCACCCGTAGCCGCCACCGGTGCCACCGGCGCGCGAATCACCCGGGTCGGGAGCGGGGTCGCTGCTGCCGGTGCCGGCGCGGCCTGGGCCGCCGCCGGCTGGGCGGGTGCCGCCGGGGCCGGGCTGGCCGGCGAACCGGCCCCGTTCGCCGCCCCCTGCCCCTGGACCGCGGCATAGGTCAGGGTGGTACGGCTACTGAAATTCAGCGCCACCCGCGCGATGGCGTCCGGGTTCACCTTGAGCGCGGCCAGCTTGTCGAAGGCCTCGCCCGTCTCACCCTCGAAGAATTCGTTGGCCGCCTTGCTCACGCCCCGCAGGAGACCGGACAGGGCATGCAACTCGTTGGCATTCAGGTTGCCCTTGACGCTGAAACTCACACTGAGTGAACGCTGCCCTCCCGTGGCGCCTGCTGCCGCGGCCCCGTTGCCGGTGATGGCGGCGGCCACGGCGGCTCCGACCTCACGCCGCGCCACCACATGCAATGTCACCTGGTCGCCCTGGCGGGTGGTGATGGTGAGATCCGTGGCCCGGGCCTGGCCGATGCTGCCCAGGGCGGCGGCGGAAACCGCGCCGGCATTGGCGGCCGGTACCGCGGTCTGCGCCGGCGCAGCCGGGGCGGTGCCGGTCGTGCCCGTCACCTGCGTGGAGACGGAGGCCGCGATCTTCGTGACCATGTTGTGCAGCCCGTTCTGGATGGTGGCGACCTGCTGCCGGGTTCCCGGCTGGTTGGCTCCCAGGGCGGTGAGCACCTTGTGCGCCGCCTGGACCCCCTGGTCGATACGGGCATGCACCCCGGCCAGCCCGTTGCCGGTACCCGACTGCTGCACCGCCTGGGCGATGCCGGCGGCCACCGATGCCGGACCCTTCTTCTGGCTACCGGAAGCCGCCGCGGGGGCGATCAGGGCACCGAGCACCTCCGTGTGCACCACCTGGGTGACCCTCGCCGGGGTCAGGGGCGCGACACTCACCCTGTCGACCGCGGCCGGCGCCTGGGTGGACCCGGCCGCCGATGGCGCAACGGGTGCTGCCTTGGGCTTGGGTGGCGCGGCGGCGGCCGTGTTGCCTCCGCTGGCCGTGATACCGGCCTGGACCGGATTGTTGACTTGCATGGCGAGACCTCCTTGTGACAGATGCCTGCGGGTGGGTTCCCCGGCTTCCTTGGGGCCGGTATCGGCCGGCCGGGGGAGAGCTTTAACGCGGGTAGTGAACATGGAGGTCGATGCGCACGGCCATCGATGCGCACGGCCCTTCGGGCCTTTGCGCATCCTACACCTCATCAGGCGTATGGCGGACACCCGTAGGTTGGGCAAAGCGAGCGCAGCGAGCGTGCCCAACACCAAGGCGCCATTGATGGCGACGGTGGTATCCGATGCGCACGGCGCGTTCCGGGCCTTTGCGCATCCTACACATCATCAGGCGTATGGCGGACACCCGTAGGTTGGGCAAAGCGAGCACAGCGAGCGTGCCCAACAGGAACCCGCCCACATGGACGGCGGTGCGCCGGCGATCAAGCTGGTTCCCCGATGGCCGTTACAGGGTCATGTTGAATAATGGACCCCACTCCTCATGAGCAACCGGATCTACCGCCTGCTGTTTGGTGCTACCCTGCTTACGGCGCTCTATCTCGACCTGCCCCCCGCCGTCTACGCCCTGATCGCCCTGGCGTTGACCGAGGGCCTCACCAACCTGCGCATTCCGCGCCTGCTCTCGCGGTGGCGCCACGGCCACGATGGGGATCCCGCGGAGGGCGGCCTGGGCATCGATTTTCCACGCCGCTTCGGGTTCGAGTCGGAA
>JALWSQ010000029.1 GCA_026993645.1 Thiohalobacter sp. | reverse complement strand
CCTTGCGGGTATAGACGTGGGTGTCGTGGCACTTGAGGCAGTGCTGGTCGTGCAGCTTCTGCCCGGCCGCGGCATCGGCCCAAGCGGCGCCGCTCCAGGGCAGGACCAGGGCGGTGGCCAGCAGGCTGTGGATCAGGGTTCTGTTCATGGTCGAGTACTCCTCGGTGAAGATGGGTTCTTCTGTGGTCAGGTACCACCGGCCTGGAGCAGCCGGTGCAGGTGCCCGACGCGCACCGGCGCCGGGGGATGTGAATCGTGGAAGGCCGAATACAGGGGATCCGGTGTCAGGGAGCTGGCATTCTCCCGGTAGAGCCGTACCAGTGCCTCGATGAGGTGACGGGCATCGGTCTGGCGGGCGGCGAACTCGTCGGCCTCGAACTCGTGGCGGCGCGAGACGAAGCTGGCCAGGGGTTGCAGGAAGACACCGGCCACCGGCGCCAGCAGCAGGAACAGCAGGAGCCCCATGTGGTTGGAGGGATGCGCCACCCCCAGCCCCTGGAAGAAGGCCGGATTCCGGATCAGCCAGCCCAGCACGGCCAGGGCCACCAGGCTGAGCAGGGCCGTGGTGATCAGGCGTTTGCGGATGTGGTGGCGCTTGAAATGGCCCAGCTCGTGGGCCAGCACGGCCTCGATCTGGTCGGGTTCCAGGCTGTCCAGCAGGGTGTCGAAGAAGACGATCCGCTTGTTGCGGCCCAGGCCGGTGAAATAGGCGTTGCCATGGCCGGACCGGCGCGAGCCGTCCATGACGAAGATGCCGCGGCTGGTGAAACCGCAGCGCGCCAGCAGCCGTTCGATGCGTTCCCGCAGGCCGGCATCCTCCAGCGGCGTGAAGCGGTTGAACAGCGGGGCGATGAAGGCCGGGTAGGCCCACATCATGAGCAGCGAGAAGCCGGTCCACACCCCCCACACCCAGAGCCACCAGTAGCGGCCCGTCACCTGCATCAGCCAGAGCACCAGGGCGATCAGGGGGCCGCCCAGGGCGAGGGTCAGCAGCATCTGCTTGAGCAGATCGCCGGCGAAGGTGGCCGGGCGGGTGCGGTTGAAGCCGAAACGCTGCTCGATGCCGAAGGTGGCGTAGAGCGAGAACGGCAGGTCCAACAGGGCCATGAGCAGGAAGGCGCTGAGCAGGACGCCGGTGCCGGTGGCCACCGGGCCCCAGTGCAGGTCGCGCCAGGCGGCGTCCAGCAGGTTCAGGCCCCCGCCCAGGGTCCAGCCCAGGAGCAGCAGGGCATCGTAGAGCAGTTCCCAGCGCCCGAGGCGGGTGCGGGCCAGGGTGTAATCCGCCGCCCGCTGGTGGTCGGCCAGGTCGATCCGGTCGGCGAAGGCCTCGGGCACCCGATCACGGTGGGCGCGCACGTGGCGGATCTGCCGGGCGGCCAGCCACAGCCGCAGCAGGGTGCCCGCCCCCAGCAGGGCGAGGAAGGCCAGGGTGAATCCATTGCTCATGTTCTGGTTCTTCTGTGTCGGTCCGGAACCTCCACTCTAGCCTTTGCTAGAATGGCGCTCAAGATATCACCCGTGCCCAAGGGGGAATTGCATGGCTCGACGCGCCGACCACCTGATCTGGATCGACCTGGAAATGACCGGCCTGGACACCCGCCGGGATCACATCATCGAGATTGCCACCATCGTGACCGACAGTCAGCTCAATGTGCTGGAGGAGGGGCCGGTGATGGCCATCCACCAGTCGGACAGCGTGCTGGCCGGCATGGACGAGTGGAACCAGACCCACCATGGCCAGTCCGGTCTCATCGACCGGGTGCGGCGCAGTCCGCTGAGCGAGGCCGACGCGGAGCGGGAGACGCTGGAGTTCCTGCGCCGCTACGTGCCGGCCAAGGCTTCGCCCATGTGCGGCAACAGTATCTGCCAGGACCGCCGCTTCCTGGCGCGCTGGATGCCGGCGCTGGAGGATTTCTTTCACTATCGCAACCTGGACGTCAGTTCGGTCAAGGAGCTGGTGAAGCGCTGGGCGCCGGACATCCTGGCGGGGTTCAGCAAGAAGGCCAGCCACCAGGCGCTGGACGACATCCGGGAGTCCATCGAGGAGTTGCGCTATTACCGCGAGCATTTCTTCCGCCTGCCGGCGGCGCCGCCGGGCGGGGTGGGTG
>JALWSQ010000028.1 GCA_026993645.1 Thiohalobacter sp. | reverse complement strand
GCCCCAGGGTGTCGTTGACCTCCTTGAAGTTGTTCAGGTCGAGCAGGGCGATGACGAAGGGATGGCCGCTGCGTCGGTGCGCACTGGCCAGCTGGCGCGCCCGGTCCAGTAACAGCAAACGGTTGGGCAGGCCCGTGAGGTCGTCATAGAGGGCCTGGTGTTCCAGCTTGCGGTTGATCTCGTCCAGCTCGCTGATGTCCTGGATGAGGATCACGGTCTCCCCGCCCTCCAGCGGCATGCGCCGCACCAGGAAGGCGCGCTGGCGGCCCTCCTCGTCCCGCAGCCGCAAGGGCCGGTCGGTATCGACGTGCCCCAGGAAGGGCGCATAGCCGCCGCACGCCAGGCACAGTGTCCGGGTGGCCGGAGAAAAGGGTTCGACGTCATTGTCCCGGTACAGCAGCAGTCCCAGTTCCGCCGCATCCGCCAGGCGTCCCAGGCCATCGAGCTGCTTTTGTCGCCCCAGCCTGGACTGGGCTTCGGTCACCGCGGCCACCAGGTCGCGGTACCGGCGTTCGAGCAGATCGGCCTCGTCCTCGTAGAGGGTGGTCGCGTTGCGCTTTGCTCCGCGCAGGGAAGCGGCGAAGGATTCGATCTGCGCCGCCAGGCGGGTCGTGCGGCGGGCATAGAGCTGGATGATGAGGGTGAAGACGGCGGCCAGCAGCAGCATGCCACCCCCCGTCTGCCAGCGGCTGTCCCAGCGCAACGTCCGTTCCAGTTGAGCCTGTTGGGCGCGGGGCAAGAGGGTATAGAAGCCCAGCGGTACTTCGGCGGCACCGTAGTCGAGGAAGTTCTTCGGCGACATGAGGTAGTCTGGCGCCAGGCGGGCTACGGGAGTGCCCGTCGGCACCGCCTGGCCCAGGTTACTGGCCAGCAGCTGGGGGGGATCACCTTCCGTCAGGACGACGCTGCTGCCCGCTTCGGCGGCGCTGCCCTTCTGTGCAGCCCGCACCAGGTTGTCGTCCAGGAGGCTGGCCAGCAGGAGGTAACCCGCCTTCTTTCCCTTTTGGGTTCGTACCGGGGCCGCCGAGAGCAGGACGGGCTGATCATCGAGACGGGTGATGAAGGCCTGGCCGCGTGCCAGCTCCACCAGCATGGGATCCAGGAGCAGGAGGTCGGGTGGCGGGTCAGTGGCACCCAGGATGGCCAGTTCCAGGACCTGGTAGTTGGCATCCAGGGTCAGTACGAATTCCGGATGGACGGCCTCGAACCATGACAGGTTGGCGGGCAGCCAGTGTGGTCGCCCGTTGTAGATCTCAGGTGCATCCCCGCCCCGCGCCGCCATCGCACGGGCATCCATGAGGAGGTGCCGGATCAGCGCCCCGTGGCCCGCCAGCAGGTTGGCGGATGCCTGAAAGCTGGAGAGATATTCGTCGAATGCTTGGCGTGCCTGGGTGGCGGCCGTCGCCAGTCGTTCCGCCGTTTCCCGCTGCAGCGTTCGGTGCAGGTGGATGCCCTGGGCCGTATCCACCAGGGCCTCCACGGCCATAGCGGCCACGACCGAGACCAGCAGCGCCTTCAGCCACAGGCGGAAACGGAGGCGGCGGCGGAGGAGGGGTGGCATCATGGTTCGCGGCCAGCCAGGGTCTTGCCGCAGTCGCCGGGTTCAGCCACCAGTTCCTCGCCGCGGAAGCGCCAGCCGGCCAGGGCCTGCCAGGGTACGAAACCCGCGATCTCGCGTTGGCCCACCGTCCGTCGCAGCCAGGCCACCAGGGCCTGGGCCTGATCGGCGCCCTTGCCCCGACTCCAGGTGGTCAGGTTGGTCGTCTGGTAGAACGGATAGCGTCCCGCGGCTACGGCCGCCCGGTCCCCTGGGCTGACACCGTCGACAGTCAACACCTTCACCCGTCCCGCCGAGCGGTAGTGGTTCACCATCTGCAGGGTGGCCCAGCCCAGGGCGGTGGTATTGTGCGCCACCTTGCGGATCATGTCCGGGATGGCCCCCACGTTGACGGCGTCGCTGATGAAGTCTCCGGTATGGGGCAGGATCAGCTTCCAGTGCCCCGGCCGGCGTTGGCAGTGCAGGCGGGTGACGGGCAGGATGTGTCCCCGGAAGAGGGGTGTTTCCAGGTCACCGGTGAGATCCGCCCAGTCGTGCAGGTGGCCGGCGAA
>JALWSQ010000027.1 GCA_026993645.1 Thiohalobacter sp. | reverse complement strand
CCACTGTCCCGTTCCCTGTCGGTGCCGGTCCCCCGCCCCCGCCGGCCGCGGCCCCGGTTGGCCCCGGCCCGCCCCGGTGGGGTATCATCCCCGGCCATTCCGATACGCTGAATCGGCGCGTGCCTGTATGAAAAAGCTTCTCATTTATTCCGGGGTGCTGGCAAGTGCCCTGTCGCTGGCCAGCTGCGGGCGCTGGGTGGAGCGGCTGCCGTTCGTCTATCACGTGGACGTCCAGCAGGGGAACCTGGTGACCCAGGCCCAGGTGGACCGGCTGCGCCCGGGCATGACGCCGGCCCAGGTCCGCTATGTCATGGGCACGCCGCTGGTACGGGACGTATTCCATGACGACCGCTGGGACTACGTCTACCTGTTCCATCCCGGCAAGGGCAAGGGCGAGCGCAAGCGGGTGACGCTGTTCTTCAAGGACGGCAGGCTGGCCCGGATCGAGGGCGACCTGCGGCCGACACCGGCCGGCGAGCGCCGGCAGGAGAAACCCCGTTCCACCATCGTGGTGGTCCCGCCCCACGAGCGCAAGCCCAGGGGTGTCCTGAGCCGGCTCTGGCGCTGGATCGTTCCCGGCAAGCACGCGGCCGAGTGAGGTGAGGGGTGAGGGGTGAGGAGACCCCGTCATTCCCGCGCAGCACCGTAGGATGCGCAAAGGCGCTGTACGGGCCATGCGCATCATGGGCGTGAGCCACGGAACCACGCGGAAACACACGGAAACGTAGGATGCGCAAAGGCCCTAAGGGCCGTGCGCATCATGGGGTGCCCCTGCCGTGGGTGGTGGCATCCCCTTGTTGGGCACGCTCGCTGCGCTCGCTTTGCCCAACCTACAGGCACCACGACCATGGCGGGAGCCGAGCTCCGTAGGATGCGCAAAGGTGCGGTACGCGCCGTGCGCATCAATGGCTGTGCGCATCAGTGAGGAGTGAGGAGACCCCCGTCATTCCCGCGCAGGCGGGAATCCATCGTCACGCCACCACCCACGCCCGTTCAGGATCCCCCGGGCTCCAGATCACCACCCCCACGCTTCATGCGTTTGCCGGCGGCCGCCCGCTGCTTGCGAATCTCCTTCGGATCGGCAATCAGCGGCCGGTAGATCTCCACCCGGTCACCCTCGCGCAACACCTGCGTCATCCGGGTGATCTTGCCGAAGATCCCCACCTTGTTGCGCCCGCCGGGATCGACGTCCGGGAACCGCTCCCGGATCCCCGAGCGCTCGATGGCGTCGGCCACCGTGGTGCCGGCCGGCACCCGCAACGACCGCAGGAACTGCTCGTCCGGCAGCGCATAGGCCACCTCCACCTGAATGGCCTCACCGTTTCCCATAGACTGCCACCGCCCGCTGATGGAAGGCATCCACCAGCGACTCCACGATCTGGTTGAACACCGGCCCGATGACCAGCTCGAGCATGCGGGTGGCAAACTCGAACTCCAGGTCCAGGGACACCTTGCTGCCATCGTCACCGAGGGGATCGAACCGCCAGTAGCCCTCCAGCCGCCGGAAGGGGCCCTCCCGCAGCCGCATCTCGATCATCTTGCCGGGCTGCAGCCGGTTGCGGGTGGTGAACGACTTGCGGATGCCGCCCTTGGACATCTCGATCATCGCCTCCACCCGGTCCGCGTCCTGCGACAGGATGCGGGCATCGCTGCACCAGGGCAGAAACTGTGGATAGGACTCCAGGTCCGCCACCAGCGCGTACATCTCGTCGGCGCTGTAGGGCACCAGCACCGACTTGTGGACCGAGGTGCTCAAGCCGCCACCCCGCTCAATGGACGAAGAGGGTCAGCAGCCCGGTGACATTGAGGAACACCAGGCCGATGGCGATGGGGGTGATGTAGCGCAGCAGGAACCGCCACAGGGCATAGCTCCAGGACCCCAGCCCCAGCTCGCTGCGGCTGGATTCCTCCGACATGCGCCAGACCGCGAAGGTGGCGATGAGCAGCCCCCCCAGCGGCAGCATCAGGTCCGCCGTCAGGTACTCGAGGATACCGAAGAAGGTCTTGCCCAGCAGCTTGTGGTTGCTCCAGGCATTGAGCGACAGCAGGGCGCCGATCCCGAGCAGCCAGGCGCCGATCCCGGACAGGGTGGAGGCCTTCACCCGGTTCATGCCGCGGTTCTCCACCAGCCAGGTGACGATGGGTTCCAGCAGCGAGATCGACGACGTCCAGGCGGCGAACACCAGCAGCACGAAGAAGGCCGCGCCGAAGGCCGCCCCGTAGGGCATCTGGCCGAAGGCGATGGGCAGGATCTTGAAGATCAGGCCCGGTCCGCCCTGGGGCTGCAGGTGATAGGCGAACACCAGCGGGAAAATGGCCAGGCCCGCCAGCAGGGCCACCAGGGTATCCATCCCCGCCACGATGATGGAGGTGCGGGCGATGGAGGCGGTGTGCGACAGGTAGGAGCCGTAGATCATGATGGCCCCCATGCCCAGGCTCAGGCTGAAGAAGGCCTGCCCCATGGCGTCCAGCACCACCTTGGCCGTCAGCTTGGAGAAATCCGGGTGGAACAGGTAGTGCAGGGCTTGGTTGAACTCGCCCGTGTTCATGGCATAGCCCACCAGCGCCACCAGCAGGACGAACAGGGCCGGCATCAGGAACGTCACCGCCTGTTCCAGGCCGCTCTTGACCCCGCGCGAGACCACGATGGTGGTCATGACCATGAAGATGGTGTGCCAGGCCAGCAGCCGCTCCGGGTCCGAAACGAAGCCGCTGAAGATGCTCGCCACCCCGTCGGCGGTGGCCGAATCGAACACACCCGCCCCGGCCCGGAACACGTAGGCCAGGGTCCAGCCCGCCACCACGCTGTAGTAGGCCAGGATCATGAACCCGGCCAGCATCCCCATCCAGCCCAGGTACTGCCAGGACGGGCTGCGGCCCTCCTCCTGGGCCAGGGTGCGCATGGTGTTGACCGGGCTCTGGCGCCCACGCCGACCCAGCATGATCTCGGCCATCATCACCGGCACGCCGATGACCGCCACGCACAACAGGTAGATCAGCACGAAGGCCCCGCCGCCGCTCTCGCCGGTGAGGTACGGAAATCGCCAGACGTTGCCCAGGCCCACCGCCGAACCGGTGGCCGCGAGAATGAAGGCGAGGCGGGAAGACCATTCCCCGTGGACGGATTTGCGACGGCCTGTCATGGGCGGCGGCCCCTCCATCGTTCACCAACCGTTTGATTCCCGGCCATAACCCGGCCCGGACCCTGCGCAATTGTGGGGGAAAACGGCAGCCGGCACAACCGCCGGCCGCGGGCGGACGAGGGTCCCCTGCGCCGCCCCGTCAGGCCGCGCCGGTTCCTTTATAATGCCGCGATGGCCAAGCGCAAGGACAAGAAGACGGCCGCCCAGGGCGGCAGCACCATCGCCCTCAACCGCCAGGTACGCCACGACTATTTCATCGAGGACCGGATCGAGGCCGGGCTGGCGCTGGAAGGCTGGGAGGTCAAGAGCCTGCGCGCCGGTCGCGTCCAGCTCAAGGAGAGCTACGTCCTGCTCAAGGACGGCGAGGCCTGGCTGTTCGGCGCCCACATCACGCCCCTGCCCTCCGCCTCCACCCACATCCACCCCGACCCCCTGCGCAGCCGCAAGCTGCTGCTCCACCGGCGCGAACTGGACCGGCTCATCGGCATGGTGGAGCGCCAGGGCTACACCCTGGTGCCCCTCGCCCTGTACTGGAAACGGGGCCGGGTCAAGGCCGAGATCGCCCTGGCCAAGGGCAAGAAGCTCCACGACAAGCGCGCCAGCGAGCGGGAACGCGACTGGCAGCGGGAGAAGCAGCGGCTGCTGCGCCATCGCTGAGCCCCGCCGGGTCCGCGCCCGGCCCTTGCGATTCCGCCGCCCGCCCATATAATGGTACGTACTGGGGGCGACCTGGGCTCGACGTGGGTCGCGAAACCGGAGGTGCATGCCGAGGGGCAGACGACCTCGTTAATCCAGCTGCAAACCTCATAGTTGCCAACGACGACAACTACGCACTCGCCGCGTAAAAACCGGTAGGGTGCCGTCTCACTGGAGCCGTGCCCATGCGTCCAGGTTCGAGGCGTCGATTCTCATGGGATCGCGGTGAAGCGTTCCCGGCGCGGATCCGTTAAAACCTCACCGGGATCGTCCGCGGTTTTCCCTGCCCGTCGGGTAGCCGCGGATCAAATCAATAGACCGGGCTAAGCATGTAGAGCCGAAGGCTGAGGGCTCGCGGACGCGGGTTCGATCAACCAAGGGTCGCCTCTGCCCGCAAGGGCAGAGTGAAAACGGGGCTCACATCGGTGAAACCTAAAGCGGCACGGGCCGCCATGGCGATACCGAGGGGTAGGAAGAGGGCCAACCTCAGGCCTGCCCTGTAGAGACTCATAGACCGGCTGAGTCCACCTGGACCGAGCCGGCACTAGGATCCACCGCATTGCTGTGCGATGGATAACACGCCCCGCATCCTGCCATGCCAGGATGAAGGTATAGTCCAGCCCATATCGAAAGATATGGAACCGCTGTCCCGCCGCCTCCACCAATCCTGGGCCCCTGGCAATCCGGCCAGGGGCTTTTGTATATTGTGAACACACGCCTCATGGAACGAGAATCGCCACGGAATGGCTGCCTACCGTACCGTTTGCACACTTGCGGCCGTCGATGCCGCCTATATCGCAGGGCTCATCGATGGCGAGGGCACTGTCACGCTGACACGCAAGCATCGCAACGAAAATCACCAGCTTGCCGTAAGTATCAGCAACACTGATCTCGCCCTTCTACATTACGTACGTGACACGGTTGGTGCCGGGAAAATCACCTCCAAGAGGACGACACGCGCACATCACACACCAAGTCATACCTACGCCATCTACAACCGCCAGGCACTGGCACTGCTCCGCCAACTGGCACCCTACCTCCGAACCTATAAGGCTGAGCGCGCATCGATTATTCTGGAGAACTATGTATGCCTCACCAGGAGGAATGGCAAATACACAGCCGACCAGCTGGTGCAACGACAAACCTTCGTGGAGGCAGTGATGGCGATACGACCGAGTTCTTCCCCGAACCCCTGATCGACTTTGCCAGCAGTTTTGTAGGATGGGCAAAGGAGCGCAGCGACGTGCCCATCAGCATCCCACGATCTTCATGATGGGCACGGCCCTTCGGGCCTTTGCCCATCCTGCCAAGTCCGCCAGGATCATAACAGAATACGTTCCTACAATTATGAGACCCTTGATAACTGATGGGCTTGGCTTGATCCGCTCAGAATATTTCATCGTGGCACCCCTTGGTCCAACCGGACACAATTTAGTCCATATATCATCCCATGGCAATGGGCGGGAGGGACCGATCGGCCGGTGGTACCGCCCGATAGCGGCCCGATCATCCGCCCACACAGGCTACGATGTTTTCCCAGGCCCAAGGCCAGGCGATACGCTCCTGCTCGAGGCGGACCCCCTGGCCCCATCGCCCGGACCTCAGGTTCGCAAAGAGCCTGGATTCCGCCTCGGTCAAATGGGTGAGTGAAGCACCGCCATACGGCTTGTTCTCCCTTGTCCATAGTGCCCGGTGGCCAAGGAGCGTCGTCTCGTCCATGAGCAGGGAACGTGCCTCGGGCAGATGAACCCGCAGGCGATCGAGGATGGCGAAACCGTGGGTATCGAGATCGCCCCAGTAGAAGACAGGCACTGAGGCCAGCCAGGGGATGGCACCGAACAGGTCCACGGCGTAACCCTGCTGCATGAACACCACCGTCCCCGGCAGGTCACCGAAGGCCAGCCCGGTCTGCAGATTCTCGACGATGAATACCCTGCGCACCGGCAGGGACCAGGCCCCGATCTCCTCCACCCGGGCCTCGATGTCCGCCAGCCCCGCCAGATGTCGGCGCAATGCAGGATCGAGGATCCGCAGTCGCAGCCGTTCCGGCGGGGTGCGCAGGCCGGCCAGTCGTTCGAGCGTGACACCGCGGGTCTCGCACTGGCGGATGACGCCCAGCCAGCGCATGACGAGCCGCCGATGCCCTTCCAGCCATTTGCTGTGCACCCCGGGCACGGGCAGCTGCCGTGGCAGCAGGCCGGAGGCGGGGTTTGCTTCCAGCCAGGCCAGCAGTTTCACGAGCCGTTCGAAATCATCATCGGGCCATTCCGCCAGCACCGCCCAGCTTCTTGCGGCGGTATCGGTCAGCACTGGCCAGCGCTCACCCACCCGTGACAAACGCGCCCTGGCCTGCCGCCATTGTGCATCCTTGCCGATGAAGGCCGCCACCTCGTCGGCGGACGCGAAATGAATCGAGTGTGGCAGCCGCTGCCTGCCCAGCCGGGCCCAGCGCCGCTCGACCCATTGCACCTCACCCGGACCGGGCCAGTCGTGCCAGGTATCGATCCAGCGGGTGATCCAATGCGGGTGTTCCCGGGCCTGGGCCTCGCTGGGCACACCCAGAGGCAGGCTCAAGGGCCAGGCGCCCTCCCCTTTCAGCCAGGCGTTTCGCTGGCGCTGGAAACGGGTCTCGAGCCGTTCGCGAACTGCATCCGGATCAAGTCGCAAGCGCTTCGCCACGGACCTGCTCCGGCAAATCGAGCCGCTGGTGCGTCCCGTCGTATTCGATGGCCAGGGTGGCGGAATGGCGGCGATCGGTGATGTCCACGAAACAGGCGCCACCGATGAAGGGCTCCAGGGTCATCACCGCCTTCAGCGGCGTGGCCACGATCATCTGGAAGCCGAAGCGTTCGAAGATACGCATGGCCAGCTCGGTGAACTCGTTGTCGGCCTTGCCGAAGGCCTCGTCCAGCACCACGGCGGCGTAGCCGGGGCGCTCCTGTTCGTCACCGCCGAGCTGGTACCGCAGCGCCGCGGCCAGGCAGGTGGTGGCGAGCTTCTCCCGCTGGCCGCCGGACTTGCCAGCGCCGGAGCGGTAGATCTCCACTTCCTCGCCACCGGCGTCGGTTTCGCGGCCCAGGAATTCCACGTGCTGGCGTACGTCCAGCACCAGTTCCCGCCAACGCCGGTCCTCGGCTGTGGCGCCGGCCAGACGCCCGACCAGGTGCTCGAGCCGTTCGAAGCGCCGCTCCGCCCGGGCCGGCTCGGCCTGGAAGGCGTAACTGAGGATGTCCTTCACATCGCGCAGAAAGTCCTGTACTTCGGGCAGGTGGCGATCCCTGACCTCGATCTGCAGGTGGGTGCCCGGGTTGAACTCGGCATGCCGCAGACCCTCGTTCACCAGCTCCATGCGATTGCGGATGTCCTTGCGGGCCTGAGACAGGTAGGTACTGAGGGCGGCGAGGTTCTCGCTGCTCTGTTCGCGCAACATGTCGTAGAACCGTTTCTCGTGCCGGGGCAGACCGTCCCGTTCGATGCGATCCAGCAGTGCCAGGAAATCCGGGGCCGAGGCGACCGTGGCGTCCATGTCCGCCGCGAGCTGCGGCCACTCGCGTTGGAAGTCGGCGAAGGCCTTCTCGATGTGCCGGACATGGCCCGCGTGCCTTTCCCGCTGGGCCTTGAGTTCGTTCTGGAGTTCGCGTTCCACCTTGCGCCGCCGGTCGTCCAGGCGTTGGAGTCGCAGCTCGCCACCGGCCGCGAACCGGGCGTCCAGCCGCTCGCGGAGATCGGCCTCCAGGGGCGGACACTGCGCCAAGCGCGCCTCGGCCTCGGCGCGTTGAGCCATCCGCGTGTCCCGGTCCCTTTGGGTCATGCGCAGCTCGGCCTGCAGATCGGTCAGTTCCTCTTCCAGCGCAGCGACGCGTTTCTTTTGTCGCTCCAGGCGTTCGCCCAGTTCGCGCAGTTCGGCGTTGCCCTCCTGCAGGACCCGGATCTGACGCTCGAGGCTCACCAGCCGGTCCAGCACCGCGCCCACATCGATGTCCGACCACCGCAGGTTGACCCACTGGGTGCAGGCATCCCGCTGCGCTTCGGCCTGCCGGCGCCGTTCCCGGAAGGCCTGCAGTCGCGCCTGCAGGCGGCTGATCTGGGCGCCCGTCTCCCCGGCCTCGCGACGGAAATGGGCCAGTTTCTCGCGGTTGTCGAAGCCCAGCACCCAGTACCGCCGATCATCGATGGCCCGGCGGTCGTCCTTCTCGTGGCGGTCGCGGCCGTGGCGGACCTGGCCGGCCCGAGTGAGGGCCCGGGTCGCCTTACGGAAATCCTGCAGATTGTCCACGCAGACATAGTCGAAACGGCGTTGCAATTCCGCCTCCAGCCAGGGGGTGAAGAGGGTCTCCTTGAGTTCGAGCTTGTGGATCAGAGAACGCGGTTCGGCCTCCGCCCCACCGGCCGGGGTGCGCGTATCGACCCGGTAGTAGACCAGCCGGCGGCCGAGTGGTGTGTGCTCGACATAGTCGGTCAGCGCTGGGTAGCGCCCGGGTTCCACCAGCAGGGAGAGCGCAAAGCCGTGCAACACCCGCTCGATGGCACCGCGCCAGTCCGCAGCCGCCTCACGCACCTCGATCAACTCACCGACGAAGGGCAGCTCGCTCTCGGCGCAGCCGATGGCCGCGGCCAGGTCACTGCGCAGCTCCAGCATGTGCGCGGGGATGTTGGAGGGCTGGCGTTCCATGGCCGCGATCTCCCGGCGCAGCTCCGCGAAGCGGGCCTCGTAGGCCTTGAGTGCATCACGCACCTTGTCCCGTTCGGT
>JALWSQ010000026.1 GCA_026993645.1 Thiohalobacter sp. | reverse complement strand
CGAGCAGGATCAGGCACAGGGCGAGCAACAGCCAGCGGTCCCGGCGGTGACGTGGTTTCATGGCGGTGGACATTACCCCAAAGGGGGGCGGGAGCGCAAAGAGGGATCCCTTGGCGGTATCATCGCCCTGTCCGGCTACCTGCCGCTGCCGCGGCAGCTGGCCGCGTCACTGACGCCGGCCGCGCGGGCCACACCCTTGTTCATGGCCCATGGCCGGCAGGACCCGGTGGTGCCCTTCGCCCTGGGCGAGCGCAGCCGTGACCGGCTGCTGGCCCTGGGGTGCCGTCCGGATTTCCATGCCTACGACATGGGGCACGGCCTCTGCCCGTCGGAGATCCGCGATCTCGGCCAGTGGCTCGGCGGGCGTTTTCCGCCCGACGACCGCGCCTGATCCGGGTCCCGCCCGGTTCAGTTGGCGACCTTCCAGGAGCCGTCCGGCTGGCGGCAGGCGGTGCCGTAGGCCTTCTGGATGCGGCCGTTGATCTTCACCTCGGTCTGGTATTCACGGCAGTATTCGCCGTTGTCCGCCCGCTTGTAGGTCTTCTCCGGCGTGACCGTGTACTCGTAGCCGGTGTCGGGGTTGCGCCAGTGGGCGGGCTCGTGGGTGCGATTGTGTTCCAGGGCCTGCTGGGCCTTGAGCCGGTCGGTCTCGTCCATGTAGCGGCCGATGCGGCCACCGATCAGGGCACCGGCGATGGTGCCGGCAATGGTGGCGGCGGTCTTGCCCTTGCCTTTGCCCACGTTGGATCCTGCGATTCCACCCAGGATGGCGCCGATGACGGCACCGCCCTGCTCATTGTTGGGGTTCTGGGCGCAGCCACCCACGACCAGGGTCAGGCCGAGGACCAGGATGGTCAGTAATCTGTTCACGGGGAAGCCCTCCGGGTATCAGTTACGGGAATATCGACATTGTGATTAGGGTACCGGTTTCCCCGGTCCAGTGGAATCACCCCGGGGATGCTGTTGGTTCCCCTGAGACGGGTTTGACATGCGTCAAATCCTTGGCCTGGGGTTTTGGTATAGGATGCAATCTGGAGAGTCGGGATCCTAGGGCGGACGATACCATGCGAGGCGGATCGACCACAGGCCTGTTGTGGCTTTTCCTGCTGCTGGTCGCCGTCAGCGGCGCGACCAGCGCGGGCCAGCCCAATGGCGCCCGGCTGTTCGCCCGCTATTGCTCGGCCTGTCATGGCGCCGACGGCCGCGGCGGGGTGGGGGTTCCGCTCGCCCTGCCGGCCTTTCAGGCCAGCGTCTCCGACCGCTACCTGCGGCGTACCATCCGCCACGGCCGGCCCGGGCGGGTCATGCCGGCCTTCCGTCGTCTCAGCGATGCCCAGGTGGATGCCATCGTCACCTACATCCGCAGCTGGTACCAGGGACCCCGGCCCGTCTGGTCACCGGCCCGGATCCAGGGCGACGTCGCCCATGGCAAGGTGCTGTTCGCCCGCCATTGTGCCGGCTGCCATGGCGATCATGGTCAGGGCGGGCATGGTACCGGCGTGACCTTCTCCCGGCCACGCGACCTGCCCATCATGCCCCCGGCGCTGAACAATCCCGGCTTCCAGGTGGCGGCCTCCGATCGCATGATAAAGGAGACCCTGATGAAGGGCCGCAAGGGCACGCCCATGCGCTCCTTCCTGGCCCAGGGGCTGAGCGAGCGGGACATCGACGACCTGGTGGCCTTCGTACGTACCCTCGGCGGGGCCGAGGACCAGGTCGAGGCCCTCGCCAAGGGCAAGGGTGAACCGGCGGTGCTGGTCTACGAGTCGCCCTACTCGGTCAAGGAGACGGTGGAGGCGGTCAAGCGCGCGGTCGTGGGTGAGAACTTCCGCCTCATCCGCATCCAGACCCTGGAGGATGGACTCTTTCCCCGGGACCGGCAGACGCCGGACCAGGTCATCGTCTATTTCTGCAACTTCAACTTCCTGTACAAGGCCCTGGCCATCGATCCGCGGGTGGGCCTGTTCCTGCCCTGCCGGGTGACGGTGGTGAAGCGCAATGGCAAGGTGCTGGTGATGGCCGCCAACCCGCGCAAGCTGAGTCCCCTGTTCAACAACCGCGAACTCAACCAGGCCTGTGACCGGATGCACCAGGTCTACATCGACATCCTGGAGGAGGCCACCCTGT
>JALWSQ010000025.1 GCA_026993645.1 Thiohalobacter sp. | reverse complement strand
CAGTGCCTCATGGTCTACCTGCGCCACGCCGAGGACCCCACGCCCCTGATCTGCCAGGGGACCTGGGAGGGCCGTATCCTGCAGGCGCCGCGCGGCGCCAACGGCTTCGGTTACGACCCGGTGTTCTTCGTGCCCGGCGAGGGCTGCAGCGCGGCGGAACTCCCGGCGGAGGTCAAGAACCGCCTCAGTCACCGCGGCCAGGCCCTGCGCGCCCTGGTGGCCCGGCTGCGGGAGCGCGCCTGAGCCGATGACCGGGACCCCCGGCGCCTTCCATTTCCCGGCGCCGCCACCGCTCGGTCTCTATGTGCACCTGCCCTGGTGCCTGCGCAAGTGCCCCTATTGCGACTTCAACTCCCATCCCCTGCGCGGCGCGCTGCCCGAGGCGGCCTATGTCGATGCGCTGTTGCAGGACCTGGAGACGGAGCTGCCGCTGGTCTGGGGACGGACGGTGGAGACCCTGTTCATCGGTGGCGGCACACCCAGCCTGCTGTCGCCCGAGGAGCTGGCGCGGCTGCTGTCCGGGATCCGCGCCCGCGTGCCCTGCCGCCCGGGGCTGGAGATCACCCTGGAGGCCAACCCGGGCACGGTGGACCAGGCGCGGTTCGAGGGCTTTCGCGCCGCGGGGGTGAACCGGCTGTCGCTCGGGGTGCAGAGCTTCGACGACGCAGCGCTGCGGCGGCTCGGCCGCATCCACGATGCCACCGAGGCCCGGGGCGCCATCGCTGCCGCCCGGCGCGCGGGCTTCGAGCGGATCAACATCGACCTGATGTTCGGCCTGCCCGGGCAGGCCCTGGATCAGGCCCTGGCCGACCTGGAAGCGGCCATCGCCCAGGACACCGGGCATCTCTCCTGGTACCAGCTCACCATCGAGCCCAACACCGCCTTCGCCCGGGAACCGCCGTCGCTGCCGGACGCGGACCGGCTGGCGGACATGCAGGAGGCCGGGGCGGAACGGCTGGCTGCGGCGGGGCTGGCGGCCTACGAGGTCTCCGCCTGGTGCCGACCGGGCCAGGCCTGCCGGCACAATCTCAACTATTGGCGGTTCGGCGACTACATCGGCATCGGCGCCGGTGCCCACGGCAAGCTCACCCTGGCCGGGGAGGGGCGCATCCTGCGGCGGCGGCGCCGGCGCCATCCGCGGGATTACCTGGCCGCCACCGACCGCCTGGCCGGTGAGCGCAGCCTGACGCCGGCGGATGCCCTGTTCGAGTACATGCTCAATGCCCTGCGGTTGCGGGCCGGGTTCACGCCGGCAGCGTTCGAGGCGGCCACCGGCCTGCCCTGGGCCCTGGCCGAGCCGCGGGTGGCGCGGCTGGTCGAGCGGGGGCTGCTGGAGCAGGCCGGTGACGGGCCGTCCGCCGTCGTCCGGCCCAGTCCGCGCGGCCGTGACCTGCTCGACGACCTGGTGGCCAGTTTCCTGGACGGCGGGGAATGAGGGGCCCCGTAGGATGCGCAAAGGCGCGCAGCGCCGTGCGCATCGATGGCCGTTACATCGAAGCTATTTCTTCATCTTGCACGCATCCTGGTAACCGAGATCGCAGGCCTTGGCCACATCCGCATACGCCTGGTCCTGCTCGCCCAGCTTCCAATGCGCCCAGGCGCGCGTGTACCAGGCCCAGGCATTGCCCGGCTCTTTCTGCAACAACTGGTCGAGCCGCTGGATGGATGCCCGGTATCGTCCCGCCTGGTACAGGGCATAGGCCGCATCTGCCGGATCCTTGGGCAAAGCGGCCTCCGTGGCGGAACCCGCCGGGCCCTTGCCTTTGCCCCGCGCACCTCCCGCGCCCGCACCGTAAACCGGCTGCCCGGGCCGCAGGCCGGCCGTGCCCGCCGACGACTGCCCCTGGCTCCCCGGCATCTGCCCTCCCTGCCGCGTCCCCGGCATCGGAGACCCCGGCAACGACCCATGGGATGAGCCGGACGACTGCGACGCCTGCGGCAGCGCGGCCTGCAATTGGCGCGCGATCTCACCCAGGCGGGCCTGCAGCCTGGGCGCGGCCAGGTACAGGAGCCCCAGGACCACGGCATTGACCAGCAGGAATTCGCCCCAGGCCCGCCACCCCCGGCCCTGGGCCGCCAGGGTCTCCTCGCCCCGGGGCCAGTCGTCCGCCGGCAGCAGGTCCCAGTCGAAACGGGTTCCTTCCTTGCGCGCCCGTGCCTCCAGGTAGAAGA
>JALWSQ010000024.1 GCA_026993645.1 Thiohalobacter sp. | reverse complement strand
AGGGAACGCCGCGGCATGTAGACCCCGGACCCGCCCGGGACATAGCCCCGGCGGGGCCGCATCCGGTTGCGGCAGGACCAGTCGTTTCCGCTTGCCGTCCCGGGTCAGGATCACGTGGTCCCGCGCCACCTGGGTCAGCCGGTAGCCGCCCAGGCTGTCCCCTTCCCGTACCCGCACGCTGGTGCCGCTGTGGCGGTCCTGGAGGATGGCGCCACGGTACTTCGGGGTGAGCACGATCCCGAGCAGGGCATAGTCGGCATCCCGTGCCTGAGCCGGGGCCGCCGCCGTGCTCGCCGGGGGTGCCGCCAGCGGCCGGCGACCCGGCAGGAACAGCGGCCGTTGGGCGATCACCCCGTCGTCGACGCCGGCCAGGCGCCGGGGCAGGACCGGGACCTGGAGGTCCTTTCCCGCCTCCGTACCGGCGGAACGGCCTGTTCGGACCCCCAACGAGGTTGGCAGGGGCGCGAGCAGCTGGTACAGGGCGGCCCCGGCCAGCGCCAGGCAGAGGATCACCAGGGATCCCGGCCGGGCCCGGCCATGGTGGTATCCGCGCCCCCTCATGATCGCTCACCTCGCAGGAAGGCGCTCAGGTCCATGGTGACGTCCAGGGTGTCATTGGCCGATGACCGCCCCTGGAGCTGGCGGCTGCGGCTGTGGATGCTGAGGTTGTCGATCACCAGCAGGGGCGCGTTGGCCTCCAGGGCGCGGAGCAGCGGTCCCAGTTGGCCGGTGGTGGTCTGCAGCCGCAGGCGCAGGGTGGCCATGCCGACGGTGCCCGCGCCGGTCGCCCCCACCGGCTGGGCGCTGGTGATGCGTCCACCGGCAGCCTTCACCCGTTCGTTCAGCAGCCGCTGCAGCTCGGCGGTGGCCAGGGCATCGGTCGCGGCGCTCAGGCAGCAGCGGGCGAGCCGGCGGTCCTGTTGCAGCCGGTGCTCGATCCTGGCCAGTTCCGCTTTCCGGGCCTCCAGCCGCTGGTAGGCCGCCAGCCGGGCCTGCAGCCGGTCGATGCGGTGGTGGTTGGCCTGGTAGCGCGCCAGGTAGGGGGCGACCAGCAGGCTCTGCACGGCCAGCAGGCAGAGCACCAGCAGCCCCAGGGCGGCGAACCGCTGGACTCGCGGCCCCAGGGCGTTCATGGCTTGTCCCCCGTCGCCAGCCGGGTGCGCAGGCGGAAACTGGCCATGGGGCTGCCGATGGCCTGGGTCACGGGGGAGACGAAGCGGGTGTCGTGGAACAGGGGCGAGGATTCGATCAGCGCAATGAGATCGGCGGCATGGTCCGATTGCCCCATCAGGCTGAGGTCCTGGCCGCGGATGTCCAGTCGTTCCACCCAGGTGCCGTCGGGCAGCAGCCGGCTGAGTTCCGCCACCACCCGGGTCAGGGGTGGCCGGCGTTGGAGGATGCCGGCGATCTCCTGGAAACGGCGCACCCGCCGGTCCAGGTCGTCACGCAGATGGAGGATCTGGTCGATCCTGGGCCGCTGCACGGCCAGCGCCTGTTGCAACCGGTCGATCTGCCACTGCTGGCGCAGCAGGGGCAGGAACAGGTTGGCGGCGATCAGCAGCAGGCAGGTGGCGGTCCAGAACAGGGTGCGGCGGCTGTGGGACCCCGCGCCCTCGCCACCGGCCCGGGGCAACAGGTCGATGCCGTCCATGACCTGGCCGGGCTCCCCGCCAGCGGTCGCCAATACCCCCACGGAGGTCGGGTTCACCCCGCGCTGCCGCAGCGCCTGCAGGATGTCGTCCAGGCGCTCGCGGCCGATGACCACCAGTTCCACCTCCATGGCCTGGCGGTCCGGATGGCGGGTGCGGACTGCGGCGGCATAGTGGACCTGGTCGGCGCGGAAGGGCGTGAGCCGGTCCAGCTCGTAGCCGACCACCTGGCGCAGGTTCTCCTCGGCCGCCAGGGGCAGGCTCACCCGGCTGGACAGTACCAGCCGGGGGGACAGCAGCAGGCCCAGCTCGGTGCCGGGTGCCAGCGGCAGGTCGGGAATGAGTTCGGCCGGGGGGCCCTCGGCGGCAGTGGCCAGGCGCGGGGCACCGTCCGCCTGGACATAGAGCCGGATGCCATCGGGTTCCACGCACAGGCGCTGGCGCTGCCGGTCCCGGCCCAGCCGTTGCCGCAATCCCTGTGGCAGCAGGGCCAGCAGCTGTTCGCCCCACCAGTGGAAGAACCGCCGGAAGGCCGGAAAGACCGGGGACTGGCGCGAAC
>JALWSQ010000023.1 GCA_026993645.1 Thiohalobacter sp. | reverse complement strand
CGGCAGGCTGAAGTCCACCGGCGCCGCCCGGGCGCTGCCCAGTGCCAACAGCAACAGAAAGAGTACATGACTTATCAATCGGTTAAGTTTCACGTTGCGAGATCTCCCCTGGTTTTGCCGGGTACGGACCGGGATGGCGCCCCGGCCCCCACCATGCCGCTACAATGTAAGGACGCAGTCCATGCAAAAAAGTTTCCAGCTTCGGAGGAACCGCCGCCGTGACCCTCATCAAAAGCTCGGACCTGGTGCAGAGCCTCACCGATGCCCTGCAGTACATCTCCTACTACCATCCGCCGGATTTCATCCGCGCCCTGCACCGGGCCTGGGAACGGGAGGCCGCGCCGGCCGCGCGTGACGCCATGGCCCAGATCCTGGTCAATTCGCGGCTGTGCGCCGAGGGCCACCGGCCCATCTGCCAGGACACCGGCATCGTGGTGGTGTTCCTGGACCTCGGCACCGGGGTGCGCTTCGAACCGGGCACCGACGTGGAGGCCCTGGTGAACGAAGCGGTCCACCGCGCCTACACCCTGCCCGACAACCCCCTGCGGGCCTCCATCGTGGCCGACCCGGACGGTGCGCGCCGCAACACCGGCGACAACACCCCGGCCGTGATCCACGTGCGGCTGGTCCCCGGCGACCGGCTGGACGTCCACGTGGCGGCCAAGGGCGGCGGTTCCGAGAACAAGTCCCGCTTCGCCATCCTCAACCCCAGCGACAGCGTGGCGGACTGGGTGGTGGATCAACTGCCGGGCATGGGCGCCGGCTGGTGCCCGCCGGGGATCCTCGGCATCGGCATCGGCGGCACGGCGGAAAAGGCGCTGCTGCTGGCCAAGGAGGCCCTGATGGAGCCCATCGACATCCACGAGCTGCGCGAGCGCGGCCCCCGCACCCACGCCGAGGCCCTGCGGCTGGAGATCCTGGACCGGGTCAACCGGCTGGGCATCGGCGCCCAGGGCCTGGGCGGGCTGACCACGGTGCTGGACGTGAAGATCCGCGAATACCCCACCCACGCCGCGTCCAAGCCGGTGGGCCTGATCCCCAACTGCGCCGCCACCCGGCACGTCCACTTCCAGCTCGACGGCAGCGGGCCGGCGGACCTGGCGCCGCCCTCGCTGGACCTCTGGCCCAGGATCGAATGGGGTACCGACGAGGCGGCGCGCCGGGTGGACCTGGAGCGGCTGACGCGGGAAGACATCGCCCAGTGGCGACCCGGCGACCGCCTGCTGCTGAGCGGCCGGCTGCTGACCGGGCGCGATGCCGCCCACAAGCGCATCGTCGAGCTACTGGAGCGGGGCGAGCCGTTACCGGCAGGGCTGGATTTCCGCGACCGCTTCATCTACTACGTCGGGCCGGTGGACCCGGTGGGCGACGAGGTCATCGGCCCCGCCGGCCCCACCACCGCCAGCCGCATGGACCGTTACACCGAGGCCATGCTGGCGCGGACCGGCCTGCTGGGCATGATCGGCAAGGCGGAACGGGGGCCCGAGGCGATCGCATCCATCCGGCACCACGGCGCCGTTTACCTCATCGCCACCGGTGGCGCCGCGTACCTGGTGGCGCGGGCCATCCGCGCGGCACGGGTGGTGGCGTTCGAGGACCTGGGCATGGAGGCCGTGTACGAGTTCGAGGTGGCGGACATGCCCGTGACCGTCGCGGTGGACAGCCGGGGGGCATCGATCCACGAGCAGGGCCCCGCCGAGTGGCGGATCAAGATCGAACAAATCACGCGCCTGTAGGATGCGCAAAGGCGCGCAGCGCCGTGCGCATCAGTGAGGGGTGAGGTGTAGGGATTGGAGCGTAGGATGCGCAAAGGCCCGAAGGGCCGTGCGCATCATGGGGTGCCACCATTGCCGTCAACGGTACCTTCCGTGTTGGGCACGCTCGCTGCGCTCGCTTTGCCCAACCTACGGAACGTCTACGGAACGTCACCCAACCGACGGGACGTTGCCCCATCGACGGGGCGTCACCCAACCACGGACGGCGATACCGCTACACCGTAGGATGCGCAAAGGCGCGTAGCGCCGTGCGCATCACTGGCCGTGCGCATCACGGCCGCGCATCAGCGCGCGAACATCACCGCACGCGCAGGCTGCCCCCGAGGTAATCCCGGTCCGACTGCTCCACCGTCCCCAGTGACCAGGCACCGCGGGTCTTGGCATGATGCACCGCCGCGTCCACGTCCGCCGCCGAGGGATTCATGTCGATGCTGAACACCTGCCCTGGGTAGATC
>JALWSQ010000022.1 GCA_026993645.1 Thiohalobacter sp. | reverse complement strand
CTCCCTGCGAGAACCAGCCGCCCGCCCTACCCCAGGTCCGCTGCCCCACCTGTGGCCGGCGGGTGCCCTGGCGGACCGACAACCCCTGGCGCCCCTTCTGCAGTGAACGCTGCCGACTCATCGACCTGGGGGAATGGTTCGGCGAGAACCGGCGCATACCAGAGAGCGACGACGGCAGCGGTGCCTAGGCACCTGTCCGAGTCATGGGCGGCGTAGCAGGAACGCCTCAGCCGGCCAGCAGGTCACGCAGGCAGAGCGCATCCTGGAAGGCATGTCCGGCGGCGTCATTGTTGAAATAGGCATGGACGTCCAGCCCCTCGGCCAGCCAGCGGCGCAGGAGCCGGACCCGGGGGCGCAGCCGGCGCGGGCCGTAGCGGCCGCTGTAGTCGGCCCCCCCGTGGAAACGAAGGTAGACCCAGTCGGCGGTGATCTCACGGGGGTGCCGCGGAATCAGGTCATGCTGGCACAGGGCCACCCCGGCCCGGCGCAGACGCTCGAACACCGGCCGGCACAACCAGGCCGGGTCACGGAACTCCATGGCCCAGCGCCAGCCGGCGGGCAGGGCCGCCAGGAAGGCCTCCAGCCGGGGCAGGTCGGGGCGCCAGTGGGGCGGCAGTTGCACCAGCACCGGTCCCAGGTGTTCCCCCAGGCAGACGGCCCGTTCCCGGAATCGGCCCAGGGTCTGCTCGGGATCCCGCAGCCGCTTCAGGTGACTGCCGAAGCGGCTGAACTTGAGCGCATAGAGAAAACCGGGCGGTGCCTGATCGTGCCAGCGCCGGAACACCTCCGCCGCTGGCAGGCCGTAGAAGGTGTTGTTGATCTCGACACTGGTGAAGAAACGGCTGTAGTAGTCGAACCAGGCGGTGCGGGGGAGATCGGGCGGATAGACCACGCCGGCCCAGTGCTGGTACTGGAACCCCGAGGTTCCCACCCACCAGCGACCCTGGCTGCCGGACACCGGCCCGCCCCCTCAGCGCCCCAGGCGCAGGGCGAAGGATCCCAGGTAGCTGCGCGCCCTGGTCCGCACCCGCACCTTGGCGCGCCAGTCCGAGCGCCCGCTGAGGCATACTGGCAGCCGCACCCGGGCGCGCCAGCGGCCTGGACCGGCCGGCTGCAGGCGGTAGCGGTTACGCCCCATGTCCATGCCGGCCATGCGGAAGTCCACCGTCACCGACTGCACCGGCTGCGGTGTCCGTACCCGAAGCTCCAGCCCGAAGGGCAGTAGGGGCCGCGCGCCGGGATCCAGCCGCAGTGCCAGCCGCACGGGACCGCGGGCCACCGAGCACAGCGTCCGGGCGGCGTCGCAACCGGTAGCCGCCGGCAGGACCAGGGCATCACCCGGATCCCGCTCGTGCTGCCGCCACCAGGCCCCACCTGCCAGTAACAGCAAAAGCAACAGAGCGTAAGCGAGCGCCTTCATGGCCCGTCCCCGGGCCAGAGACCGCGAATGGCCGCCACCCCCCAGGCCCCCTGACGACGGACCCGGGCCAGGTCGGCCGGCCCCAGTCCGCCGAGGGCATAGACCGGCAGGCCGGCCGACCCTGCCAGCTCGGCGAAGCACCGCCAGCCCAGCGGCTGGGCCCCGGGGTGACTCGCCGTGGGTCGCACCGGCGACAGAAAGGCATAGTCCAGCCCCAGACGGGCCGCCCGTTCCAGCTCCGCGGCATCGTGGCAGGAGGCCCCCACCGGGCCCGGCACCCGTGGCAGAACCCCGTCCCAGCGACGGAGCTGTCCCGCGCTCAGGTGCACCCCGCCCGCATGCCCCGACGGTGGTGCCTGCCGGCCCCAATGCCACTGCAGCCAGGCCCCCCGCCGGCGGCAGACCGCGGCCAGGTCTGGCGCCCAGCGGCCATAGGTCACCGCGCTGAGGTTGGGCGCGCGCCAGACCACCAGGCCGACACCGGGCACCAGGGCACGGGCCAACCGCCCGCGGAAACCGTCCAGGTCGTGCCCGTCCGGTGCGGGCGTGATCAGGCACAGGGGCGGCAGCTGCAATCGATCGAGGATGGGGGCATTGGCCGGGGGGAAGGCCTCCGGGTGAAGTTCGTCGACCGGTACCCAGCGCACCGGTTGCCCCTCCCGGCCACGGGGAATCCCATGCCAGGCGGTCACCTTCCAGACGTCCAGGAGCAGGCGCTGCTCCGGGTAGTTCCAGGGGATGCGCATGAAGGCACGGACCTGCCTCACCTCGATGCCGAGTTCCTCGCGCAGCTCCCGCACCAGCGCCTGCTCCTGGAC
>JALWSQ010000021.1 GCA_026993645.1 Thiohalobacter sp. | reverse complement strand
CCCATCTGCCTGCCGCGCGGCACCTCCATCCATGCGGCCCTGCACCCGGCCGCCGGCGATGCGCTCTATTTCGTGTCGCGGGGCGACGGCAGTCACCAGTTCTCAGCCACCCTGGAGGAACACCAGCGTGCCGTGCGCAAGTACCAGCTCGGCCGGCACCCGTGAATCCCATCGGTTTGCGCCCCCGGGAGACGCTGGGTATGCTGCCGCTTCCATGAGGGGGCGTTTCATCACCCTGGAGGGCGGCGAGGGGGCCGGCAAGACGACCTGCCTGCAGCGGGTGCAGGCCCGGCTGGCCGCTGCCGGTGTCCGCTGCCTGGTCACCAGGGAACCCGGTGGCACGCCCCTGGGCGAGCGCATCCGTGGGCTGCTGCTGGATCCGGCCTGGCATGGGATGGCCCCGGACTGCGAACTGCTCCTGATGTTCGCCGCCCGGGCGGAGCATCTGGACAAGGTCATCCGCCCGGCCCTGGCGCGGGGCGACTGGGTGTTGTGTGACCGCTTCACCGACGCCACCTATGCCTACCAGGGTGCCGGGCGTGGGCTGCCCCTCGAGCACATCGCCACCCTGGAGACCCTGGTACAGGCGGGATTGCAGCCCGACCTGACCCTGTTGCTGGACGTGCCGGTGGCCACCGGCCTGGCCCGGGCCCAGGGGCGCAGCGACCCGGACCGCTTCGAGCAGGAGGACCGGGCCTTCCAGGAACGGGTACGGGCGGCGTACCTGGAACGGGCCGCTGCCTGCCCGGACCGGTTCCGCGTCATCGATGCCGGGCAACCCCTGCCCCAGGTGTGCACCGAGCTGGACCGGGTGTTGGACGCCTACCTCGCCGCCCAGAGCCGGGCGCTGGAATCGTGACCGGCCTGCCTCCCTGGCTGGAGCACCAGGCGGCCAGTCTGGCCGCGGCCCAGCGGGGCGGGCGCCTGGGCCATGCCCTGCTGCTGGCGGGTCCCGCCGGCATCGGCAAGCGGAGCCTGGCCCGCTGGCTGGTCCAGCGCCTGCTCTGCAGTGCCCCGGAGGCGGACGGTGCCGCCTGCGGCACCTGTGCCGACTGCCACCTGCTGGCCGGCGCCGGCCACCCCGACCTGTTGCGGCTGGAACCCGAGGCCCAGGGACGCCAGATCGGCGTGGAGGCGGTGCGCGCCCTGTGCGCGGAGCTGGCACTCAGCCGGCACCGGGCGACCTGGAAGCTGGCGGTCATCGACCCGGCGGACGCCATGACCCAGGCCGCCGCCAACAGCCTGCTCAAGACCCTGGAGGAGCCGACCGATAACAGACTCATGATCCTCGTGGCCGAGCACCCGGAACGGTTGCCGGCCACCGTTCGCAGCCGCTGCCAGGCGTTGCGCCAGGGCCTGCCGTCCAGGGCCGACGCCCTGGCCTGGCTGCGGACCGAGGGGGTCGCGGAAGAGGCGGCGACCGCCGCCCTGGACGCCGCCGGCGGCGCCCCCCTGCGGGCCTGGACATTGCTGGAGAGCGAGGGCCTGGCGGAACGGCGCCAGTGGTTGCAGGCCCTGGCCGAGGTGGCGCGGGGCGAGACGGACCCGCTGGCCCTGGCCGCCGACTGGGGCCGCACGGCCGACCCGGCGCCGTTGCAGGCCTGGGCGGCGGAGATCGAATCCCGCATCGGCCGGCAGCTGGTGCGGGGGGACGAGGCCGGCCGCCTGGCCGCGCGGCGGTTGTTCCGGTTGCTCGACCGGCTGTGGGCCCTGCTGACCTGGCAGGGCGGTGGCATCAACCGGCAGTTGCAGCTCGAGGCCCTGTTGCTGGAGTGGGCCCGACTGGGAACCAGGGACGTCCGGCCCGGCGCCGGCGTTCCATCGACGGAATCGAGGTGAGGGGACATGCCGCGAACTGTACGCCAGGGTATCCTGTCGCTGACCATCAAGGACAAGGGCGCGCTCTATGCTGCCTACATGCCGTTCGTCCGTAACGGCGGCTTGTTCGTCCCCACCCAGAAGTCCTACCGCCTGGGCGACGAGGTGTTCATGCTGCTGACCCTGATGGACGAAACCGAAAAGCTGCCGGTGGCGGGCCGCATCATCTGGATCACCCCGCGCGGGGCCCAGGGCAACCGGGCGGCGGGTATCGGGGTCCAGTTCAGCGACCAGGACGGGGGTACCGTCCGCAACAAGATCGAGACCTACCTGGCCGGCGGGCTCAAGGCGGAACGCGCCACCCACACCATGTGATCCCCGCGGGCCGCACGTATAATGGCCCGCATGAACGCACCATCCCCCCCCGAAC
>JALWSQ010000020.1 GCA_026993645.1 Thiohalobacter sp. | reverse complement strand
GGAGGGCAGCGGGAGCGGGGTAGCGGCCCTGTCACCCGTGGACCGGATCGCCCGCCTGCACCGGGCGGCCCAGCAGGGCGAGGTGGACCGGCTCCGGGCGCTGTTGCAGCAGACCGCGGTGGATGTCCGTGACGACTATGGCCGGACACCACTGATGGACGCGGCCGAGGCCGGCCGGGTCGAAGCCGTGGCCTACCTGCTGCAGCACGGGGCCGCGGTGGATGCCCGCGACCGCAACCAGGACACGGCCCTGGTGCTGGCCCTGCGCCAGAAGCATGGGCGCGTGGCCTTGCAGCTGCTGGCGGCCGGGGCCAAGGCAGACCTGGCCGACGCCCGGGGCAACACCCCCCTGATGCTGGCGGTCGATCGCGGCCTGGACCCGGTCGTGGATCGACTGCTGGCGGCGGGGGCGCGGGTGAACCTGCGCAACCAGGCCGGTCGCACCGCGCTGACCATTGCGCTGGCGCGCAAGCGAACGGACATCGCCCGCCGGCTGCGCCAGCGGGGGGCCCGGTTGCCGCCCAAGGTGGCCAGCGTCAACCGCCGCAAGCTCAAGAACCGGCTTGCCACGACCCTGTTACAGGAACAGATCCAGCACCGCGGGGCCTATCGTGGCTGGAGTCCCCTGGCGGTGGCCGCTGCCCAGGGGGCCCTGCCCATGGTGCGCCTGCTACTGGCCAAGGGGCCCGTGGTCGACGCCCGGGATCCGCTGGGGTTCACGCCGCTCATGCGGGCGGTGGAACAGCACCATGTCGAGGTGGTGAATGCCCTCATCGGTGCCGGCGCCCGGGTCGGCCTGCGCAACCACAAGGGACGGACGGCGCTTCACATCGCGGCCACCCGGGGTTGGGCGGATCTGACCGCGACCCTGATCGGCGCAGGCGCCAGCGCACGGGTGGTGGACGCGGAGGGGGTGTCACCCCTGATGGCGGCCCTGCGGGCACGCCACGAGAAGGTCGCCGTACTCCTGATCCGGGCGGGTGCCGATGTGAATCGCCGGTTGCGGGATGGAACCAGCGTGTTGTCATTGGGGGTGCAGTGTTGCAGCCCGGCCCTGGTCGACCGCCTGTTGCGTGCCGGTGCCCAGGTGAACCAGGCCGACCGCCATGGCCGCAGTGCGCTCTGGTTTGCCGCCGACCGTGGCCAGGCGGACATGGTGGCCCGCCTGCTGAAGGCGGGGGCCCGGGTGGAAGCCGGTGACCGGCAGGGTGACCAGCCCTTGCATCGTGCCGTCATGGCCGACGCGGCCGCCGCCGTGGATCGCCTGCTTCGGGCCGGGGCCGCGGTGGATGCCCGCGGGGCCGATGGCTCCACGCCGCTGATGTTGGCGGCCGGCCGGGGGGAGACTTCCATCGTCCAGCGCCTGCTGAAGGCGGGGGCCCGGCTCGACGCCCGCAATCCGACCGGTGATACCGCGCTCATGGTGGCGGCCACGGCCGGTCGGGAGGCCGTGGTGCGGGTCTTGTTGAAGGCGGGGGCCAATCCCAACCTGCGCAACAAGCAGCGCGACCGGCCCGATGACCTGGCGCGCAAGGCCGGTCACCGGCACATCGCCCAGCTCATCCGGCGGGCACGCAAGGCCAGGGGGTGGCTGAAGAACCTGTTTTGACGCGCCCTTGCCCGAAGTCGAACAGAGGGGGAGAAGGGTCAGCCGCCGTAGACCTCGCCGGCGGCGATGCGGCGTTCCCATGCCAGCGCGGTGCGCACGATGAAGTCCAGGTCGTCGTGGCGGGGCACCCAGCCCAGCAGCTCGCGGGTCCGATCCGCTCTGGCCACCAGCATGGGTGGGTCCCCGGGACGCCGGTCGACGGTCTCCACGGTGATGGGGCTGCCCGCCACCCGGTCGACGGCGTCCACCACCTCGCGCACGCTGTAGCCATGCCCGTAGCCACAGTTCAGTACCTGGGAATCCCCGCCGGCACGCAGGTAGTCCAGCGCCTTGAGGTGGGCATCGGCCAGGTCGTCGACGTGGATGTAGTCGCGCACGCCGGTGCCGTCCGGGGTGGGGTAATCGGTGCCGTAGATATAGAGGCGGGGCCGGCGCCCGGTGGCGACCTCACAGGCCACCTTGATCAGCAGGGTGGCCCGGGGCGTGGACTGGCCCACCTGGCCGTCGGGGTCGCAACCCGCGACATTGAAGTAGCGCAGGGCGACGTAGCGGAAATCGCTGGCTGCCGCCAGGTCCCGCAGCATGTACTCGGTCATGAGCTTGGACATGCCGTAGGCATTGATGGGCCGGGTGGGGGTATCCTCGGTGCAATAGGGTTCGTCGGGGATGCCGTAGACGGCCGCGGTGGAGGAGAAGATGAAATGACGGATGCCGGCGGCCTGGCAGCAGGCCAGCAGGCTGCGGCTGTTGCAGGTATTGTTGCCGTAGTACTTGAGGGGGTTCTCCACCGATTCCGGCACCACGGTGTGGGCGGCGAAGTGCAGCACCCCCTCGATGTCGTGCTCGGCGAGCAGCCGCGTGACCAGGTCGGTGTCCCCGGTGTCGCCGACCACGAGTTCGGCGCCCTGCACCGCCTCCCGGAAGCCGGTGGAAAGGTTGTCGAGGACGACCACCGACTCACCGGCTGCGACCAGTTGTTTGACCACGTGGCTGCCGATGTAACCGGCACCACCCGTTACCAGGAGCTTGCGCTTGCTCATCTTTCCTTCCTTGTTGGCAGAGGATCGGTGGTGGGTGGGGGATCCGCCACCCATGGCCCAGGATCGGCATGGTACCAGATTCCCTTGAACGCGCCCGGACACCGGGGTCCCTGACCGCAGAGGGGGCCGGGCCCTGGACCCTGGGCCGGGTGTGGCGCGACCCGCTGCTCTGGGGGGCGCTGGTGGCCGCGTTGCCCTGCTGGCTCGGGCTGGCATGGGTCGAAGGCCTGCACCCGGATCCTCTCTGGCCCTGGCATGCCCCGGTATCGTTCATCCTGGTGGCGGGGCTGCATCCTCTGGTGGAGGAGTGGGTCTTCCGCGGCCATCTGCAGGGGTTCTTCCTGGCACGACCCTGGGGCCCGCGGGCATGGCACGGCCTGACCGCGGCCAACCTGGCCGTCAGCCTGGCGTTCACCGGCCTGCATTTCTTCGGTCATCCACCATTGGCGGCCAGCCTGGTGCTGCTGCCGTCGCTGGTGTTCGGGTTCTTCCGTGATCGTCACGGGCGGCTGGCGGGACCCTTGCTGCTGCACGCGGGCTACAACACCGGGTATTTCTGGCTGGTCAGTGGGATGGCGGGATAGGGTGCGGCGGACGATCCCGAATGAACTGCCTCCAGCCTGTCTGTGTCCCCTAGCACTGACACATCGCATCTCGTCAGCACGGATTATTCTTGTGAGTCATTGTAACTGTTCATGTTTTCTGTAATTTTTCCTCCATTTTATACCTCCTTTATGCCATTTCAGGGTTAGCCCGAAAGCGTTTGTAAAAGGCGCTTGACGTGGAGTCGACTCCAGGTATTAGGCTTTCCCCTGTTGGTTGTTTCTTACATCAAGGAGAGAACCTGGAGCGGACGCCAGGTTGTCATAACTTCGGAAGAAAATGAAGGAGTAATGAATCCCATGGCTAACCGAAGGGTTCTATCCATTACGCAGCTCTGGGGTGCGGTTTTATCAGCCGCGTTCGTCTCCACTCCTGTGCAGGCCCATGATCCAGTTTTCGGTATCGGGCCACATGTCGTTTATAAGGGTGGGATTGAAATCTCACCAGCAATCGCTCGAGCCAAAAAGGGCAACGCGCGTGATACCGAGTTGAATCTCGAAGTGACGTACGGTCTGACCGGTGACTGGGCGGCCGGTATCGAGCTCCCGTACAACTTCACCAAGGAGGGCGCGAAAAATGCGTCCGGTATCGGTGACGTCAGCCTGTTCACCAAATACCGGTTCTGGCGCCACGACACACTTGGCGCCCAAGAAACGGCGGCGGTATTGGCCAGAGTCAAATTCGCCAGCGGGGATGACAATAAGAAACCACCTTTGGGATCCGGCAGCACCGATGCGCTCTTGGGCTTGACGTACGGATTTGAGAGCCGCAAGTGGTATCGCTGGGCCAGCGTCCGTTACCGCCACAATGGTGAAAACGGTGACGGGCTGCATCTCGGTGACAAGCTATTGGTGGATCTCGTCGGTGGAATTCGGCCGAAGCCTACTGGCTATCTGGAACCAGACACGGTCTGGTTGCTCGAACTCAACGGTGAGTACGGCCAGCGTTCCAAGATCCGGGGAATAAAGCTGCCCAACACGGGCGGGACGGAGTGGTTCTTGTCGCCGGGCATCTTCTGGACAAAACGTAACTTCGCCATCAAGGCCGGCGTCCAGATTCCAGTCTTCAATGACCTGAATGGTCATCAGGATACTAGCGACTACCGTGCCCGACTGATCTTCGAATGGCATTTATAAAATCCACATTGTAAAAAGTACGAAAAGGTTATTGACCGTCTCACAATTGGCTCAATACGGAAGTCCTGTGAGTTTGTAGGATGGGCAAAGGCGCGCAGCGCCGTGCCCATCAGCATCCCACGACAATAATTGCAATCACATGATGAGTATGGCCTGGCATGTCGCGGCAAAAGCAGTTGGTACCGAGTACCGGATACGTGATGATGGACTCGCTTGTCCCTATTGCGCCTACGCCATGGAAATAAAGCTGAGTTCTATTGATGGTATTGAAAAATGAATACCACGCATATGGTATGCACCAAGCACCCAAAGGCTGGATTTCTGGCGCCGGTCTTGGTTCTCTGGGTTGCCAGCCTTGCTGGCTTGCCCGGCACCGCGTTAAGTGCGCCGATTACGTTCAACACCGCATTGCCCGTGGCCAAGGGCGAGTTTGTCTTTCGTGAGCAATTCATTGTAAATCGGTCGAGTGACGACCCAACTGTGCTTGGCCGAAATCGTACGGCGAAAGCGGCGGTGTCTGTGCTCGGTTACGGCATCAACAGCAAGCTTGTATTATTTGGTGTATTGCCGTACAGGGATAACGAATTGAAAGTGAAGGTTGGAGGTCAGCGTGTTTCACGCAGTGCCAGTGGTTTTGGCGACGTTACAGTGTTCGGTCGCTACACAATGCTACAGCAGGATCGGCCTGGACGAAATTTTCGCATTGCCCTGTTTGCCGGTATCAAGGCGCCGACGGGTAATGACAATAGGCGCGATGCCACGGGCAAGTTACCGCCTGCGGTTCAGATCGGTTCAGGCTCGTGGGATCCATTGTTAGGCGTGGTGGGCACCTATCAAACGCTCGATTATCAAGTCGATAGCCAGATCAGCTATCAGGTGAATACGAAAGCAAACGATTTTGAAGCCGGTGATGTCGTACGCCTCGACGGTTCGTTGCAATACCGCCTGTGGCCACGCACGCTGGGCGGTGGTGTCCCCGCATTTGTCTATGGTGTCATGGAGGCCAACCTGATTTATCAACAGAAGAACCGGTTCAACGGTAACAAAGATCCGGACTCCGGCGGCACGCGGTTTTTTCTGGCGCCGGGTATTCAGTATGTTACCCGGCGCTGGATCGGCGAGGCGGCGGTACAGGTGCCGGTGGTACAGAATCTCAATGGTGATGCACTGGAAAACGACTATATCGCGCGGATCAGCGTCCGGTTCAATTTTTGAGTCGCTCAGGAGAAGGCGGCTGTCATGGGTGAAAAACTGTTCAAAAGACTGGGCTGGCTCACAGCCGTACTGTCAGGATCGGCCGTGATTGTCTGGCTGGCGTGGACTCCCTCGGCTAAGGAACCCGGCTATGTTTTCGTGTCGGCCTGGGGTGAACCGGGCAGCGCACCCGGTCGGTTCGAGAAGGCGATTGCGGTGGCTATTTATTCAATCCGCCGGCATTGCGCAGCAGGGTGCTGATCCGGTCCACGTCGACCCGCCCGGCCGTGTCGACCTCGATGGCGCAGGCCTGTTCCTCCGCATCCAGCGGGTCCTGGTGGGCGAGCTGGTGGTCCAGGACCGCGAGGGTCGCCTCCGAGGCATCGCCCCCGGCCCGGGCGCGTTGCACCACCCGCTCCCGCAATACCGGCTCCGGTGCCTTGCAGGCGAGGATGACGAAGGGGATACCGGCCACCTCTGCCAGGCGCCGGAACATCTGCCGGAACGACCGGTCGAGGAAGGTGGCATCGACGATGACCGGGAACCCGGCATCCACCACGCCGAATGCCAGTGCCTGCAGGCGCTTGTAGGTCAGCAGCGTCACCTCGGGGCGGTAGGCGCCCTCGTTCAGCAGGCCGTGCGTGGTTGCATCCGGCGGCAACTCCAGCAGCCGCTTGCGTTCCACGTCGGAACGGACCCGGATGGCCCCGCAATGTTCCAGCAGCCGCTCGCTGAGCCAGGTCTTGCCGGAGCCGGAGACACCGTAGGTGATCACCAGCGGGGTGCAGCTGCGCGGCCGGGTGTAGGTCTCGGCCCGTTGCAGGTAGGCGCTGCACTGCTGCAGGGCCGCGGCCTGGAAGGCCGGGTCCTGGCGGTGCTGGGCGGCGCCGATGGCGGCAACCTTGGCCCGGACCATGGCCCTGTACACCAGGTACAGGGGCAGGACGGTCAGCCCCATGTAATCGTCGGTGGCCTCCAGGTAGCGGTTCAGGAACCGGTTGGCCAGGGTCTCCAGGTCCCGGTGGTGCAGGTCCATGAGCAGGAAGGCGGTGTCGCTGAGGGTGTCGATCCAGCGCAGCTCCGGCGAGAACTCGATACAGTCGAAGGGGACGGGTTCGTCCTCGAGCAGAACGATGTTGCCCAGGTGCAGGTCGCCATGACATTCCCGCACCCAGCCCTGGCGGCGCCGCAGGTCCAGGTCGTTCCGCAGTCCGGTCGTCGTCGCCAGGGTCCATTCCAGCAGCTGCTCGCGCCGTTCCCGTTCCCAGTCACCGGCGACCCGTTCCGCGATCTGGTCGAAATTCTGGCGCATCCGGTCGGCCACCATGGCCGGCGTGCCATAGAGGCTCTCCAGCCTGGCCTTGGGGGTCCGCTGATGGAAGTCGGCCACGATGTCCGCCAGGCGGTCGATGTGGCGGGCCGTGAGGGCACCACGCTCCGCCACGGCGTCGAGTTCGGCCTGGGCCGGAAACTGGACCAGCCGTACCGCGTAGTCCAGTATGTCACCACCGTAGCCCGATTCCAGGATCCGGGGCCGGTCCGGCGTGCCTCCGACGGCCACCACGTCCAGGTAGAGATCCGGCGCGAGCCGACGGTTGAGACGCCATTCCTCATGGCAGTAGAAGCGCCGTTTCTCCAGGGTGGAGAAATCGAGAAAACCCAGGTCCAGTGGTTTCTTGAACTTATAGGCGAACGGACCGGTCAGGAGGACGAAGGAGATGTGGGTCTCGATGACCTGGAACCGGTCCACCGGGTGGGGAAAGCAGGCGGGATCCTGCAGCCGTTGCACCAGCTGCGCCAGCCCGCTCGGATTGTCCGCAAGCGCCGTGCTGTTCTGGTTCATCCTGTTATGATTCCTGTTGTCCCGGAATGGTTGGGGCAGACTGTTCGGCGATCGCCAGGAGCTGTACGGCTTTCACTATAGGCCGCTGCCCGTGCCGTCACTTGATCCTGATCAAGATTTTCCATTATTAGCAATCGCTGGTACAAGGTGGCGGGGACGAGCGGCAGATCATGGCTCGTTTGTTGCATGCGGTATTCGGGGGCGTCAGCAGCATCGTGACAGAGGAACCCCGGGCCCGGTCAGGGTCTAACGCACAGCGGACCCTGCCGCGGGGCCCCAGGGTGGGGGAAGGCCAGGATGGTCCATGATGGATGACATGACACGGCACAGCCGGTTGCGGGCCATGTGGGAGACCTCCAGCCTGGGCGGCGAGAATGCCACCTACCTGGAGGCCCTGTACGAGGCCTGGCAGCGGTCACCGGAGGCGGTGCCGCCCGAGATCAGGGCCCTGTTCGAGCGTTTCGCGCCGGGCGCGGCGGTCCCGGGGCCCAGCCATGCCGAGGTGCAGGCGGCCCTGCAGGAGGCCGTTCGAGGACGAGGACGGCCGATAGCAGCGGTGGCGGGGGACGACGCCGCGCGTCAGGTGCGTGTGTTGCAGCTCATCAACGCCTATCGCTTCCGTGGTTATCAGCGCGCCGACACCGATCCCCTCCAGCTGTCGCCGCGGCCCGAGCTCCCCGAGCTCGACATGGCCCATCACGGTCTCACCCCCGCCGATCTCGACCGCAGCTTCCAGACCGGTTCCCTGGCCGGTCCCGACCGGATGCGTCTGCGCGACATCATCGCGCTGCTCGAGGCCACCTATTGCACCACCGTCGGTGCCGAGTACATGCACATCACCGAGACGCGCGAGAAGCGCTGGTTGCAACAGCGGCTGGAAGGGGACCGGGGCCGCCGCGAGCTGACGACCGGGGACCGGCTGCGCATCCTGGAACGACTCACCGCGGCCGAGGGGCTGGAACGCTACCTGCACATGCGTTACGTGGGCCAGAAACGATTCTCCCTCGAGGGGGCCGACAGCCTCATCCCGCTCATCGACATGCTCATCCGCCATGCTGGCCGGCACCGGCTGTCGGAGCTGGTCATGGGCATGGCCCATCGCGGCCGGCTCAACATCCTGGTCAATATCCTGGGCAAGACACCGGCCGAGCTGTTCCGCGAATTCGAGGGCGACGCCAGCGCGGATCACGCCGGTTCCGGTGACGTCAAGTATCACATGGGTTTCTCGTCGGACATCGGGACCCCGGCCGGCCCGGTCCATGTCGCCCTGGCATTCAATCCCTCCCACCTGGAGATCGTGGATCCGGTGGTGGAGGGATCGGCCCGGGCGCGGCAGGACCGGCGCGGTGACAAGGACGGCAGCCAGGTGCTGCCGGTGCTCATCCACGGCGATGCCGCGTTTGCCGGCCAGGGGGTGGTGATGGAGACCTTCAACCTGTCCCAGACGCGGGGTTATTCCACCAAGGGGACGGTGCACGTGGTGGTCAACAACCAGATCGGTTTCACCACCAGCTATTATCGCGATGCCCGTTCCACCCGCTACTGCACCGACATCGCCAAGATGGTGGATGCCCCCATCTTCCACGTCAATGGGGACGACCCGGAGGCGGTGGTGTTCGTGGCGCGGCTGGCACTGGACTACCGTATGGCCTTCCACAAGGACGTGGTCATCGACCTGGTCTGCTATCGTCGCCACGGCCACAGTGAGGCGGACGAACCCACGGTCACCCAGCCGGTGATGTATCGCCGCATCCGCGAGCGACCGACCGTCAGGGCGGTCTATGCCCGGCGGCTGGTGGGGGAGGGGCTGGTTCCGGCGGAGGAACCCCAGCGCTGGCTGGACGGCTACTTCCAGCGTCTGGATGCAGGCGAGAGCCCGGTGGCCGAGCTGCTGCCGCCGGAGGAGGCCCGTTATCCCTTCGCGGTGGACTGGAAACCCTACCTGGTCCAGGCCTGCACCATCGACATGGACACCACCGTGCCCGTGCCCCGGCTGCAGGCCCTGTGGGAGCGCCTGGGCCAGCTGCCACGCGGCTTTGAGCTGCATCCCAACGTGGCCAAGATCTTCGACAACCGGCGCAAGATGGCGGCGGGCGCGCTGCCGGTGGACTGGGGTTTCGCCGAGACCATGGCCTATGCCTCGCTGGTCACCGAGGGCGTACCGGTACGGCTGTCGGGCGAGGATACGGCACGCGGTACCTTCTTCCACCGCCATGCCGTGGTGCACAACCACCGCACCGGCGACCGCCACGTGCCGTTGCAGCACGTGGCGGAGGACCAGGCCCCCTTCCTGGTCATCGATTCCCCCCTGTCGGAAGAGGCGGTGCTGGCCTTCGAATATGGTTATTCCACCACCGATCCACGCACCCTGGTGATCTGGGAGGCCCAGTTCGGTGATTTCGCCAACACCGCCCAGGTCGTGATCGACCAGTTCATCAGTGCCGGTGAACAGAAGTGGAACCGGCTCAGCGGCCTGGTACTGTTTCTGCCCCATGGCTACGAGGGGCAGGGGCCGGAACATTCCTCGGCGCGGCTGGAGCGCTACCTGCAGCTCTGTGCCCAGCACAACATGCAGGTGTGCGTGCCCACCACGCCGGCCCAGATCTTCCACCTGCTGCGCCGCCAGGTATTGATGAGCTGCCGCAAGCCGCTGGTGGTGATGACGCCCAAGAGCCTGTTGCGCCATCGTCTGGCCACCAGCAGCCTGGAGGACCTGGCCCAGGGCGGCTTCCAGGCGCTGATTCCCGAGGTGGATCCCATTGATCCCAGGGCTGCGCGGCGGCTGGTGCTGTGCAGCGGCAAGGTATACTACGATCTGCTGGAACGGCGCCGCAGTCAGGGGCTGGCCGATGTCGCCATCGTGCGCATCGAGCGGCTCTATCCCTTCCCCGAGGCGGAGCTGCGGCGGCTGGTGCGGCCCTATGCGACGGTGCAGGACTGGGTCTGGTGCCAGGAGGAACCACAGAACCAGGGTGCCTGGTTCGCCATCCAGCACCACCTGCAGGCGTCGTTGCCCACGGATGCCGTGATCCGTTACGCTGGACGACCGTTTTCGGCCTCGCCCGCGGTGGGTTACCCGCGCCTGCACCTGCAGGAGCAGCGCCAGCTGGTGGACGAGGCGCTGGGCCTGGACAGGGATTGAGGGCCCGTCGATACAGGGAGTGTGACGACAGCTATGGATATCAAGGTTCCCCAGTTTCCCGAGTCCGTGGCGGACGGCACCATCGTCACCTGGCACCACCGGCCGGGCGAGTCGGTGCGGCGCAACGAAAACCTGGTGGACATCGAGACCGACAAGGTGGTGTTCGAGGTTCCGGCACCGGCCGATGGGCGGTTGACGGAGATCGCTCAGCCGGAGGGCGCGACCGTCACCTCGGGCCAGGTGATCGGGCGGCTGGAGACCGGGTCGGCAGCCGCGGCGGAAACCGGTGCCGCCACGGCCGGCGAGGCGGGCCCGGCCAGCATGGCGCCCGGGCCGCAGGCGACGCCGGCCGTGCCCGTGCGCGCCACGCCCTCGGCCCGGCGCCTGATCGAGGAACACGGCCTGGACCCCGCCCATATCGAGCCGACGGGCCGGGATGGGCGGCTGTTGAAGGAGGACGTGCTCCGTTACCTGGACGGCCAGGCAGAGGCATCCCCGCCACCCCCGCCACCGCCCGCGGCGCCGCCCGAGGCCGCCGGGGCGCCGGCCGGCCCCCCGGGGGCGGATCCCTGGAACCGGCCCCAGAAGCGGGTACCCATGAGCCGGCTGCGCCAGCGGATCGCCGAACGCCTGGTGGAGGCCCAGCACACCGCCGCCATGCTCACGACCTTCAACGAGGTCGACATGCAGGCGGTCATCGAGCTGCGCCAGCGTCACCGCGAGGCATTCGAACAGCGCCATGGCGTCAAGCTGGGCTTCATGTCCTTCTTCGTCCGGGCCGTGGTCGAGGCGCTCAAGCAGTTTCCCGCCATCAATGCCGCCATCGACGGCACCGACATCCTGTATCATGGCTTCTTCGACATCGGTATCGCCGTGGGCTCGCCCCGCGGCCTGGTGGTGCCCATCCTGCGCGATGCCGACCGCATGAGCATGGCCGACATCGAGAAGGCCATCGCCGATTTCGCCGCCAAGGCCCGCGACGGCCGGCTGGGCCTGGAGGAGCTGACCGGTGGCACCTTCACCATCACCAACGGTGGGATCTTTGGTTCCCTGTTGTCCACGCCCATCCTCAATCCACCCCAGAGCGGCATTCTCGGCATGCACCGGATCGAGCAGCGGGCCGTGGTACGGGACGGTGCCATCGTGATCCGGCCCATGATGTACCTGGCCCTGACCTATGATCACAGGATCGTCGATGGCCGCGAAGCGGTGCAGTTCCTGGTGGCCGTGAAGGCGGCCATCGAGGATCCGGCCCGGCTGTTGCTGGAGGTCTAGGGGCCTGTCATCGGACAGGCGCCTCGGACGTCGGCCGGGCCGGCCGACGACTGGGCGGTCGGCTGGGTGCCGGCGAGGAGGAGACGACATGAGCGGCCCATACGATGTCCTGGTGATCGGCGCCGGTCCGGCCGGCTACGTGGCGGCCATTCGCTGTGCCCAGCTGGGGCTGCGCACCCTCTGCATCGACGACTGGGTGGACGAGCAGGGCATGGCCTCGCCCGGCGGAACCTGCCTCAATGCCGGCTGCATTCCCTCCAAGGCCCTGCTGGAATCCTCCGAACTCTACGTCATGGCGCGGGCGCGGTGCGCCGAGCACGGCATCGATGTGGGCCAGGTACGGCTCGACCTGGATGCCATGATGCAACGCAAGGCGCGGGTGGTGGCCACCCTGACCCAGGGCGTGGCGGCCCTGTTCCAGGCCCATGGCGTCGAGCTGGCGACGGGCCGCGGGCAGCTGCTGGGGCCGGGGCAGGTGCTGTTCCACCCGCGCAAGGGCCGCCCGCGCCAGCTGGAGGCCAGGCACCTGGTGCTGGCCACCGGCTCGGTGCCGGCGGAACTGCCGGTGGCGCCCTTGCAGCCCCCCTGGGTGGTGGATTCGGCGGGGGCGCTCGCCTTCGACCAGGTGCCGCGCCGGCTGGGCATCATCGGGGCGGGGGTGATCGGCCTGGAGTTGGGCAGTGTCTGGCGCCGCCTGGGGGCCGAGGTGGTGCTGCTGGAGGCGCAGGACCGGTTCCTGCCCATGGTGGATGTGCAGGTGGCCCGGGCGGCCCTCAAGGCCTTCGGGCGGCAGGGGCTGGACATCCGCCTGGGTGCCCGGGTCCTGGGTTGCGCGGTCCGACGCAAGCGGGTGGAGGTGCGTTACCAGCAGGGCGAGGAGACCCTGAGCGAGCGTTTCGACCGGCTGGTGGTGGCGGTGGGGCGGCGGCCGAACAGCCATGGCCTGGCCGCCGACGAGGCGCGCCTGCTGCTCGATGAATGGGGTTTCGTGCATGTGGACGAGCATTGCCGAACCAACCTGCCCAATGTCTGGGCCATCGGCGACCTGGTGCGGGGACCCATGCTGGCGCACAAGGGGGCGGAGGAGGGTGTACGGGTGGCGGAGCGCATCGCCGGCCGTGCCCCGGCGACGGAGGCCCCGGTCATTCCCAATGTCATCTACACGCTGCCGGAGATCGCCTGGGCCGGTCGCACCGAGGAGCAGCTGCAGAAGGACGGGGTCGACTACCGGGCCGGCAGGTTCCCCTTCGCCGCCAACGGGCGTGCCCGTGCCATCGGGCTGACCGAGGGGGTGGTGAAACTGCTGGCCGATGCCCGGACCGACCGTATCCTCGGAGTCCACATGATCGGGCCCCAGTGTTCGGAACTGATCGCCACGGTGACCACCGCCATGTCCTACGAAGGCAGTGCCGAGGATCTGGCGCTGACCGTCTTTGCCCATCCGACCCTGTCGGAGGCGGTGCACGAGGCGGCCCTCGACGTGGCGGGACAGGCCATCCACGTGGCCCGGGGGAAACGCTAGCGGCTCCTAGGGGCTGGCCTGGTGGCCCTGCAGCCAGAGTTCCAGGGCCACGAAGATCCAGATCATGGTGCCGAAGTAGCCGGCGTGTTCCTTCAGGTGCACATCGAGCAACTGGTCGATGAAACCGGGCTGGATCAGGCCACGCTCGCGCAGGCTGGCGAGACTGTCCCCCACCAGTTGCTGCAGCAGGGGACTGGCCTCGATCCAGTGCCCGAACGGCAGGCCGAAGCCGTGTTTCGACTTGGTGAGGGTGGCCGCGGGCAGGAAGCCCTCCATGGCCTGCTTGAAGAAATAGCGCAGGCGCTGACCGTGGACCTTCTGTTCCACCGGCAGGCGCAGGGAGAAATCGACGATGCGATCGTCGAGCAGGGGATAGCGCACCTCCACCCCCGCCAGGTCACAGGCGGTGTTGACCTTGACCAAGTCGTTGTCGGCGATGGTGAATTTCATGTCCATGGCCAGCATGCGGTTCAAGGTCGATTCGGCCTGGGCCTGCCAGTAGCTGTCACGCAGCATGCCGAGGGGGGCGTCGGTGGTGACCTGTGCCAGGAAATCGGGGGTCAGCACCCGTTCCGCTCCGAACCACTCCAACAGGTTGTAACTCTGCATGCGGTCGGGCATGGGCATCCGCGCCTGGCGCACGTAGCTCGCCACCTTGGCCACCGGTCCCCGCTGCAACGGTTTTGGCCAGGCCGCCAGCAGCGGTTCGATCAGCCCGCCCCGCAGCCAGCCGGGCAGCCGGTCATAGCGCTCGAACAGGAGCTGCTTGGCATAACGGTAATTGCCGCCGAACAATTCGTCCCCGCCGTCGCCGGCCAGCAGGGTGCGAATGCCGGATTCGGCGGCCAGACGGGCGCAGTAGTAGGTCGGGACGATGGAGGCATTGCCGAAGGGGGCGTCCGCGTACCCGCACAGCCGTGGCAGGGCATGGGCGATGTCGTCCGGCGTCACGTAATAGACGTGATGGTGGGCACCGAAATGATCGGCCGTGGTCTTGGCATAGCCGATCTCGTCGTAGCCTTCCTGGTCGAAGCCGATGGAGAAGGCATCCACCGCCGTTTCCCGCAGCCGGGCGGCGATGCCGGTGACCGTGGAGCTGTCGACCCCGCCACTGAGGAAGGTGCCGCAGTCCCGGTGTCCGCCGCCGGCCTGTTCCACCACGTTGTACAGCCGCTGGGTGAGCTCGGTGCGGGCAGCAGCGAAGTCGAACTCCCCCGTTTCCACGTATTGCAATGGCCGGGCCTGGATGCTGGGGCTCCCACGGGCCCCGAAGGTGAGGCTCTGGCCCGGCACCAGCCGGCGGACGTTGCGGTAGATGGTCTTGGGCGAGGGGATGAAATGGAAATAGAGATAATCGTAGAGAGCCTGCGGATCCAGCGCGCGGCCGATGTCCGGATGTTCCGCCAGGGGTTGCAGGCGATTCGAGAACAGGAGCAGGTCCCCCGTCCTGGCATGGAACAGGGGGCGGCTGCCGATCCGGTCCGAGGCCAGCAGCACCTGCCCCCGCCCGCCGTCGATGAGCACCGCCAGGTAGTCCCCCTCCAGACGTTGCAGCAGGGCCGCGCCGGCATCGGGTTCGGCCTGGGCCAGGCGGGCCGCGATCTGCTGCGGTGTGTCGCCGTGCGTCTTGTCCTGCCCGCTGCCGGGCCAGCGCGGATGGCCCCAGAGCAGGGCGGTGCGGGGGCCGCGTCGTACCAGGGTGGCCTGCGGGCCGCCGAGGTGGATCAGGGCCAGGTCCAGTGTCTCCAGCCGGGCCGGCGTGCCGGCCTCGGATGCCAGGGCCGCTGCCACCGGCGCCGGCAACGCCAGCGGTTCCCGGGCCCGGGGGTCGAGCCGGACCATGCCGAACAGGAGGTTCACGATCCGGTCTTCCCCCTGCAGGCATCACGTACGCGGCGGGCGAGCGGTTTCAGCCCCCCTTCCACCGCCGCCAGCCAGCGGCCGGCCGCGGTCCGGTTGTGGATCTGCAGGCGTTCCAGGGGGGCACCGGCATTGCTCCAGTGCAGCTTGTAGGCATTGTCGCCCGGACCCATGGCGTAGCAGGTGCAACGCTCCTCGCACAGGGTGCGGATGACCTGTTGATTGAGATAGGCGCCCGGCGACAGCCCCTCGTCCAGGGGCAGAAAGTCCGAGCGCAGGGCATGCACCCGCCCGTCATGCACCAGCTGATACTCCATGGCGACGGCCCGTTCGTCCAGGTAGAGCAACCAGATGGAGAGCCAGCCCTCGGCGGCGGCCAGCCGGCTCAGGCGCTGGATGAAGCGCCCGGGCGCCGGGTGGTCCAGGGACAGGCCGGTTTCATGTTTCCAGCTGCCGGCCGAAATACGGATGGTCTGTTCGAGGCAGCGTTCCAGCGCGGCCGGGTCCGGAAAGTCCCGGTGGCGGACCACCTCGATCCGCTGGAAACGCTTGCGCAGACGGTTGGCGACCAGGTTGTTGCCCTTCTTCAGCCGGCGCGAGCGGGTGGCGTAATAGGTGGCCCAACCGGCCCGGCAGTCGATGAGGTGGTTGGTGGCGCCTGCGCCCCTGCCCAGGTGCAGGCCATGACGACGGGCGGCCTCCGCCAGGGCGGCATGGCTGGGCCCGTCGGCCGGCAGATGGTGCAGGTCGAGCAGGTCCCAGTCCCGGGTCCGGCCCAGGTGGGCCAGCAGGGCGGAGGCGGCCATCGGGAGGTCGTCCGGTGCCGCCACCAGGCCACAGGCCTGGGTATCCGGCACGGCGAGAAACCGCAGGCTGCGCACCTGCAGGCCGTGACGTCGCTGGCGCTGGGCCATAAAGGGGGCGATGGCGATGGGGATGCCGTCGCGGCGCAGGACCAGCAGTCTCAACGCGGTGCCTTCGTCACCATGCCAGGCCAGGGCGGCATCGAACCATTCGTGGCGCAGGAACAGTCGCGGCGGCGGTGCCCGGTCCGCCAGGCGGTTCCAGTCGGGCTTCAGCGCGGCGAACCCGGCCGCCGTTTCGATCTGCTCGACGGTGAGGGAAGCATTCATTGCTTGGGCGGCCGGCATTGCATCGAATGGTGGCTGGCGGTTACTGTGGGACTATCGCACACTGCGGATAGGGTGACATGGATCAGGATCTTGTTCTGCTTTTCGGGTTGCCACGCTCGGGGACGACATGGATAGGAAAGATATTCGACAGCAGTCCGGTCACATTATACAGGCACGAGCCGGATAGTCATCAACGGCTGTCGTTGCCGCTGTTCGCGCCGGCGGAGGATCCGGCCGCAGCCGCGGCCCTGGCCCGTTATGCCACCGATATCGGGGCCATGACCGATGGCAGCGTCGCTGGCAAGCTCCCGCTTTTCCCCAAGCAGTACCTGGTACCAGGGCAGCTCGGGTTGTACCGTGGCAATGTCTATGCGGCCAAGGCCGCCGGCCGCCTGGGTGTCGCCTTGCCACTCTGGTTCGCACCGGGCGCTCGGGCCGCACGCAAGGCTGTGGTGGTATGGAAATCGATTGAATCCGTTGGTCGTTCGGGTCTGGCACTGCGGGCGTTGCCACGGGCCCGGCTCGTTCTGATTCTGCGCCACCCCTGTGCCTATGCCGCCTCCGTCATGCGGGGTGACAGCCAGCAGCGGTTCCGGGACCGGACGCCGGCCAGCGAGGACTATGGCCTGTTCGAACAGCTGGTGGCGACACCCACGGCCCGCCGCTATGGGCTTGATTTGGATCGGCTGCGGGTCCTCTCGCCCTGGGAACGCCTGGCCTGGCGCTGGGTGGTCTACAACGAGAAGGCCTGGGACGAGATCGCGGAGGAACCCCGCGCGCGGCTGCTGCGCTACGAGGCGCTCTGTGCCGATCCCTTCGGGGTGACCCGCGACCTGTTCAATTTCGCCGGTATCGACTATGGCCCGCAGACCGAGGCCTTCCTGCGCCTCAGCACCGGCGGCCGTGACGGGGGTTACTACAGCGTCTACCGGGACCCGGGGGTCGCGGCCTGGCGCTGGCGCGAGGAGATGGCCGCGGCGGACCAGGCCGCGGTTATGGCCATCGCCCGGAACAGCCGGGTGGGCGCTGTTTATTTCGACGGTAGCGAGGAGACGGGATGACGCCATGGAGGCCGTGTTGATGAGTAGAGCGTTGGGGGATGGTAGGGCGGTCGGCCGGTATCGGCGGTTGCTGGTGGTCGCCTTTCACTATCCGCCGGACAACACCAGTACCGGGGTTCTCCGCACCTGGAAGTTCACCCGTTACCTGCTGGACTTCGGCTGGCGGTCGACGGTGTTGTCGGTACCGGTGGAACGCTATCCCAGCGCCGACGACAGCTTCGCCCGGGAGGTACCGGCCGAGATCCGGGTACACCGGGTGCCGGCCCCCGACCTCAAGGAGGTGCTCTCCATCGGCGGGGTCTACCCGGACTTCCTGTGCATCCCGGACCGCTTCTGGCCCTGGTATCACCATGCCATCCGCCACTTGCGCCGGCTCGCCCGTCCCGGTGACTTCGACGCCGTGTTCGCCACCTATCCCATGGCCACGGCACTGCTCATCGGGGCACGCGCCGCCCGCCTGCTGGAGTGTCCCCTGGTGGCGGATTTTCGTGACCCCTGGGTGGAGGACTCCATGTCGCCGCTGCGGCGCCTGGTGGAAGGCCGGCTGGAACGCCGGGTGATTGCCACCGCTCGCCGCGTCATCTGCAACACCCCGGCCATGCGCCGCAGTTTTCTCGCCCGTTACCCGGCAGTGGCGCCGGAGAAGTTCGTGACCATCACCAATGGTTACGACGAGGCCGACCTGTCGCGCGTGCGGCCGCGTCCCAGCGACCGTTTCGAGATCATCCACCCCGGTCTGATCGATGCCGAGAACCGGGATCCCATGCCTCTGCTGCGCGCGGTCCGGGTGGCCTTCGACAATGGCTGGCTCGATCCGGAGCGGACACGCGTACGCCTGATCGGGACCGGTCCCTACGGTGATGCCCCGGCCTTCCGGCGCCAGCTGGCCGCGGTCGGGCTGGGTGACCGCCTGGAGATCCTGAGCCAGCGCATGCCCTACCTGGAGGCATTGGGCTATGCCGCGGGTTCCGATGTGCTGGTGGTGCTGAGCGAACCCCTGGGCGACTCGGTCAAGGCCCAGCGGGTCCGGGCCTGGTCCGCCATGCAGGTGCCGGCCAAGGTCTACGAGTACCTGCGCATGGGCCGTCCCATCCTCGCCCTGGTGTCGGGGGGTGCCGTGGCCGAACTGCTCGACCAGACACAGGGCGGGACCACGGTGGCCCCCGGCGACGTGCCGGCCATCGCCCGGGCGCTGGGTGAACTCTACCGCCAGCGGACCCGTGCCCCGACCCGCCTGCCCCCGGCCCGGCCGCCGGTGCAGGCCTATGAGCGGCGGGCACTCAGCCAGCGGCTGGCGGAGGTGCTGGAAACGCTGGTCGGCGCGGAGTCGGCCTGAGCCCCCTGCGTCAACGGCCCAGCAGCCGGGCCTTCCAGGCGGGCGCCACCCGGTAGCGCAACCAGGCCAGGCGGCCCGGCAGGCTGGGGCGGAACAGGTACAGGGTCTCGAGGCGGGTGGCATCCGTGGCCCATTTGCGCTTGACCGCGGCCGCCTTGCCGCCACCGCCGAGCATGTCGAAGGCGCGGACGTCGGGCTGGGCGAAGGCCCAGCGCAGGAGCTGGACGCGCAGGGCCTGCCCCGGGCTGTGCTTGTGCCAGGCCTGATCGTAGCCCACCTTGAGCTGGTAGAGGACACCGTCGGAGAATTCCGTCAGTTCGAAGGCTATGATACCCTGCGCCGGGATTTCCAGGGTGAACAGGCGCAGGCGGCCGGCGTCGGCCAGGGCCTGCGCCAGGCGGGTATAGAATTGCCGTGTCACCGGCGACTGGGCAATGGCCGTGCCCATCTCGCCCTTCCAGCCAGAGGCCTCGATCTCGAGCAGCCGTTCCCACAGCGGCGCAACGGCCGCCCATTCCGAGTAGACCTGCAGCCGGGCGTCCCGGTCCCGAACCAGCCGGCGTTCCCGGCGCCCCCAGGTGGCCCGGCTGCTGCGGCCGAGCGATTGCCAGTAATCGTCCCAGGGGCGGCTACAGTCGACGTAGGGCGAGTATTCGCACAGGTCGCGGTGGCAGGCGATGCCCTGGCCACGCATGGCCGCGCGCAGCAGGCGGGCGTCCGGCGCCAGGTAGGGAAACACCAGGCAGTGCACCCCCAGCTCGCGCATCATCCGCAACAGGGTCGACGCATCGGGTGCCCTGTTTCCCAGGCTGTCGAAACGGGGGGTGTGGTCGTTGGCGGCCGCGGCCGCGGCGGGGATGCGCAGTGGACCGACCCGCAGCGGCCGGCGGCGGTAGGGAATCGCCAGGTCGCCCCGGCCGTCCCCCGGCCGCCAGATGCCACAGTCCTCATCCCCGAAGGCATCCATCCAGAGGCGGAACCAGGCCTCGGTGGTGGGGAAAGGCGATGAAACCGATGGTGTCGCAGCGGTATCTTCCGCGGCCCGGTGCGTGCTGGCTGGTGTTGAGGGCATATCGGTCGTGGGCGGTTTCCGCAATGGTGTCAGGCGCACAGCATACCAGTTTTGCGGACCCTGTCGCGTATTCGGCAGCCGGGGTGGGTGCTGGGCAGGGAGCCTGTGATCCTTTTCACAGACGCCGGCTGCGCGAGCCGTATCCTTTGTTCTCGTCATGCGGGGACTGTGATGCCCTGCCCATTATGGCGGCATGGATGTCAAGGCCGTTCGCATTCCAGTCGAACAACAACCCAGAACGATTCGAACTGCTGCACAGGCCTGCCTCCGTCGCTGCTGCGGCGGAATTGTGTGTCAGACCGGGGGGATCCGAATCGGGTCTGCCAGTTGGACACCTGCAGTTGTGAAGGGGTGATTATGGCAAGCTGGTTGCGATCACTGGTGCTGTGCGGTTGGGTGCTCCTGCTGACGGCCTGTGGTGCGGGCGGTATCAGCCAGCCGGGGCAGACCGTTGGCAGTGGTGCAGCGGTGGGGACGGCCCTCAATGGGGTGGTGGTGGATGGTCCGGTAAAGCAGGCCGTGATCGAACTCCTGGCCGCCGACGGTCGGGTCGTCTCCCGAACCATGGCCGATGCCACGGCCAACTACCAGGTCTCCATTCCGCGGGGTGTCAGCTATCCGCTGCGCCTGCGGGCCTCGGGTGGCACCGATACGGTCACCGGTGGTCGCCCCGGGCTGGTCATGGAAACCCTGGTGCTGGATGCCAGCCAGCGGGTCGCACATTTCACCCCCTTTTCCACCCTGGTGGCGAAGACGGCCGCAGCCCTGCCGGGTGGCCTGTCCAAGGCCAATGTCCGTGCGGCCAGTACCCGGGTCGTTAATGCCCTGGGTTTCGGGCTCGACGCCAGCCTGGCCACCAACCTTTTCTCCGCTCCCCTGACGGCGGCCAATGCCGGTTCCCTGGTGTATTCCAGCGAGGCTCTGGCCGAGACCCTGCGCCGCACGGCGGTGACCCTGAGCCAACGCGGCCATCCCATGGACGAGAACCAAGTGGTAGATGCTTTGGCACGGGACCTGACCGACGGCGTCGTCGATGGGCAGGGGGATGGCCCGGGGGATCCCACGGTGGCCGCACTGCTGAATACGGCGGCGGCCGATGTCACGCTGGAGGTGCTGCGCGGTGCCCTCCAGGTGGGTGGCCAGGATGCCATGCCGCGACTGGCCACGAGCCTGCCGCTGCTGGTACCGGCCCTGGGTGGTGCGACCAACCTGGGGGCCCTGCCCGTGGACGCCCGGTTGCTGCAGCAGGCGCGGCGTGGCATCCGCGTACTGCAGGCGGTGCGTAACGATATCCGCCTGGCGGCGCTGGACAATCTGCTGGGTTCCATCCAGGCTGGCAGCCTGCGGCGCCAGGACATGGGGGCGCGTGTCTCCAGTGGCATGCTGGCGGCCGTGGACCAGGCCCGGCAGGCCGCGGTGACGGCATCGGCTACGACGCTGCAGGCCGTGGACCAGGTGGCCCGCCAGGATCGGCCGGTCCTGCCGCCCCTGCTGAATTTCGTCGCCGACCACACGCGTGTCACCGTCGGCGATACGGTGACCCTCAGCTGGCAGAGCCAGGGCAGCCAGGGTTGCCAGGCATCGGGGGCCTGGAGTGGCAGCCGCACCCCCAGTGGCAGCCAGCGGGTCGGACCGCTGTCCAGGAGCGGAGTCTACAGCCTCCAGTGCACGGGTTCTGGCGGATCCGTGTCCCGGACCCTGCAAATCACTGTCACGCCGGCGACCACCGGTGTCACACCGGCCCGGGTAATGGGACCAGTGGGCCTGGTGCAGCACCTTGCCCTGTTCGACAGCCTACGTGCGGGTAATTGGTCGTTGCAGCAGGGGGTGGGCACCGGGACTCGTGCCTATGGTGATCGCACCTACGCTTGGCAGACGGTGCCGGCTGCGTTCGCTTCGGCCGTGCGCGTGGTCACGGCCAATGATTCGCGCAACTTCTCCGGTGCCACCTTGGCCAGGCTCCAGGTGGCGGCGGCAGCCGATGTCTACGTGGCCTACCGGGACGACATTGGCCAACGGGCGGCCTGGCTCAGCGGGTGGACGGATTCCGGTTATGACCTGGTGGACAGTGAACCCAAGGTCTACAGCCTCTACCGGCACCGGCTGGCAGCCGGTGCCAGCCTGGTCCTGGGACCCAATGGCTCCACCCGCTCTGGCATGTACACGGTGCTGATCCTGCCGGCGGGTACGGTGGCCGACCGGCCGGTGACGGGCGGCGGCGCAGCCGGTGGTAGCGGTTCCAGTGGCTCCGGTGGTTCCAGTGGCTCCAGTGGCTCCAGTGGCTCCAGTGGCTCCAGTGGCTCCAGTGGCTCCAGTGGCTCCAGTGGCTCCAGTGGCTCCAGTGGCTCGGGCGGTACGACGGCGGGCGGTGGTACCGGCAGCCAGGGTGGCAGTGGTACCACGGCCAGCGGCATCCCCATTCCCCTGGGCAGCCAGATCACCCGCGTGGTGTTGCGTGACACCGCCGGTTCCACCCGCAGCAACGTGCCGGTGACCTTCGGCCAGGTGTTCGCGCCAGGCGACGTGCCTGCCGGCAGCCACCTGGAGGCGCATATCGGCAGTGCGACCGGCACCCAGATCCCCTTGCAGGTGGATGCCAAGGCCTTCCATCCTGATGGTTCACTGCGTCACGCGGTGCTCAGCCTGCGCCTGCCACAGGTAAATGCGGGGGGCAGCCAGACCATCAGCCTGGTCGCCGTCAGCGGGACGGCCCCGGTGGCGACACCGGTGGCACTGGGGGATCTCCTGGCCACGGGTTTCGACAGCCAGGTGACCCTGAATCTGGGTGGCACGGTCTACACTGCCTCGGCTCGGCAACTGTTGCAACAACGCAGCCATCTGTCTCGCTGGCTGGGTGGACCCCTGGTGAGTGAATGGACGGTCTGGGCCCCAGTGCACACCGCGGGCGGAACGGATCACCCGCACCTGGCCGCCCGCTTCGATGTCCGTGCCTATGCGGCCGCTGGCGGGGGAATCGGACCGGTCCGGGTGGACGTGACGCTGGAGAACGACTGGGCCTGGCAGACCGCGCCGCGCAATTTCACCTACGATGTGGATATCAGCGTCGATGGCCGCAACCGTTATCACCGCACCGCGCTGGAACACTATCACCATGCCCGCTGGCACCGTCAGTTCTGGCGCCAGGCCGCGCCCGGGTTGTCAGTGAGCCTGGATCGTGCCTACCTGTTCGCGACCGGGGCCGTCCCCAATTATGATCAGACCGTCGTAGTGGGTAACGGTGCCCTCAACGGCTTGGCATCCAGCCTGGCGGTAGCCAACACTGCTCCCATGGGCAAGGCATTGTTGCGACGTAACTTCACCGTCGGTGGGGGCGATCCCCAGATCGGTCCCTTGCCGCAATGGACGGCCATGTACCTGCTCAGTATGGATGATCGAGCCCGCCAGGCGATGCTGCGCAATGCCGATGCCGGTGGCAGCTATTCCATCCATTACCGGGACCGTGCGACCGACCAGCCCGTTTCCATCGACCGCTATCCCTACCTGACCCTGGAGGGTAATCATAACGATACCCTGAACCCTGTCACTGGCCAGTATGAGGCCTTCCCAGCCAAGGTGACGCCGTCCAGTACGCCCCTGACGGCGGATTCGTCGCACCAGCCGGCCATCGCCTACGTGCCCTATCTGGTGACGGGTGACCGCTATTACCTGGATGAGCTGGTGTTCTGGGCCGATTACAACCTGTTCCGGGCCAATCCCGCCAAGCGGGGTTACGACCAGGGCCTGGTGAAGTATGATCAGCCCCGCGGCCAGGCCTGGGATCTGCGTACCCTGGGGCAGGTGGCCTATATCCTGCCGGATGGTCATCCACTGAAGGCCTATTTCCAGCAGAAGCTACAGAACAATATCCACTGGTATCTGGCCAACTATGTCCACGGTGCGAAGAACAATCCCTTCGGCTGGATCAATTCCGGCTTCACCTCCATGATCGCCGACACCCGGCCCTGGATGGACGATTTCTTCACCTGGGCCGTCGGCTACCTGGTAGAACTCGGTAACAGCAGCGCCCTGCCGCTGTTACAGTGGAAGGCGAAGTTCCCCGTCGGCAGGATGGGGCTGACTGGCGGGGTCGACAACGGTTACTGCTGGATCTATGGTTCGGCCTACTCGCTCAAGCTGGGCACGGCCCACCCGGACAGCTTCTTCAACAGCTTCGCCGAGCTCTATGCCAACAATATCGCCGACTACAATCCCTGCGGCAGTGCCGCCATGGCCAACGGCCTGGGATTGGCCAAGGGTGAAATGGTGGGGCATTCAAACAGCCCGGAGGGTTATCCGTCCAACCTGCAGCCGGCGCTGGCGGCGGCGGTGGAGTCCGGTATCGCCGGGGCCGACCTGGCCTGGCAGCGGTTCATGCAGCGCAGCGTCAAGCCGGACTATTCCAGCGAGCCCCAGTTTGCGATCGTGCCGCACCGTACTTCCACCGCCGGGACGGGGGGTGGAGCCAGTGGTGCCGGCAGTCCCCTGGACTACCGGGCAACCGTGTCCTGGCCGCCCAATGCCGGGGCGGTGGATGGCTATACCCTGTACTATGGGCCGGACACGGCATCGGTCACCACCCTGGTGGCCAACCTGCCGCTGGCGGGCGGTGTGGTCGATCCGGCGGCGCCCTCCTACAGCGTGTTGATGTCCGCCATCGGCGTGGGTCGCGGGCAGACCGTCTGTTTCGGGGTCAAGGCCTACAATGCGGCCGGCAGCTCGCCCCTGTCGACGCCGACCTGCATCCAGGTGCCGGCCAATTGAGAACAGCAGTGACCAGAGGAAACGGGCTCATGCGGATGGGATGGCAATGCGGGGTGGCGGGATTGGGCCTGATCCTGACCGGCCTGGTGTCGGCGGCGGGCCTCCCCAGCCTGCAACCGGGACAATGGTACGAGGTGCCGGGCAGCGACCTGCTGCAGGTGGCCCCCAGTCCGCGGCCGCCGGGCAACATCGTCAACGTCATGCGGGCCTGGAGCGGCGGCGCATTCGACAGCCGGCGCGATCGCCTGCTGGTGTGGGGTGGCGGCCATGCCGATTACGGGGGCAACGAACTCTATGCCTTCAGCCTGGCGAGCCTGTCCTGGCAGCGTCTGACGGATCCCAGTTTCCTGGCCAGCAACTACGATTTCGCCGCCCACGGTTGGATCAATGGCAGCGACACCTACCCGGATGGCCGGCCGGCCTCCCGTCACACCTATGCCGGGCTCGCCTACCTGGCATCACCGTTCGACCTGCTGTTCGCCAACAGCGGTTCCGTCTACCGCAACGGCAACAGCAAGCGTTCCACTTGGCTTTTCGACCTGGCCAGCGGCAGTCATGCCTGGCACCGCAAGTCGCCCAAGCCGGGGACGGCCTACGAGGGCGTGGTCGCGGCCTACGATCCGGTGGGGCGCAAGGTCTGGGTCCAGTCCCACTATCACCTCTACAGCTACGACCTGGCGACCGACCGCTGGCAGACACGCAGCGCCTACCTCAGCAGCAGTGGTTGCGGCGGCAGCCTGCCGCACTATATGAACGGTGCCATCGACCCCGACCATCGCATCTTTCTCTTGATCGGTGCGGGTTGTGCCTTCTACTATGACATCTCGGGCAACGGCAATCTGGTCCGCCATCAGCTTGGCGGGACCGGCGACAGCAGCGTCAAGAACGGGGTGGCGCCGGGGCTGGCCTATGACAGCCAGGCCGGGGTGTTTCTGGCCTGGAACGGAGGAACCTCGGTCTACTCGATCGATCTGCGCGGCAGTACTCCGGTTTGGACCCGGCATTCGGGCCAAGGTGCCAACCCGGGTGCGCCGGCAGCCAATGGAACCTATGGGCGGTTTCAGTACAGCCCCGCCAGCAATCTCCTGGTACTGGTCAACGACGTGGCCAGCAACGTGTTTCTCTACCGGTTCTCCAGTGGCAGCGGAACGGGTGGGGCGAGCCTGCCGGCCCCGCCGGCGGCGCCGGCCAAGCCCAGCGTGCAGATCACGCCTGTCATCCCCTAGGCGCCTGTCCTCGAAAAGACGCCGCGGGAGTAGCGATACGATGACCCGGACAGGCGCCTAGTCCTTCAGTCCTTGTTGGGACCCCCATGGTCCGCCTGTCGGGCCTTGGCCAGGGGTTTCCAGGCATGCACCTTGCGCAGCTTATTGCGTAAACCCGGTAGGGGATAACCCTCGGCATAGACCTTCTGTGCCTCCCGGTTGGCCTGCACGTAGTCGCCCATGGCGAAATAGGCCAGGGCCAGGTTGTAGCGGGATTCGATCAGGCCGGGATTGAGGGCCAATGACTTGCGGTAATTGCGGATGGCGGCGGCGAGCTTGCCCGTCTTGTGCAGGAAGACACCGTATGCCGCATAGGTGGTGGCCGTGTCCGGGTACATTTCGATGGCATGTTCGAAGTAGGGTACAGCCATCTCAGGTTTCTTCATCCGGATGGCCAGCTCACCCATGAGGGCCAGGGCCCGCGGATGGTTGGGATAATGGTTGAGGACGAACTCGAAGTCTTTCCTGGCCGCCTTGTACAGGCCGGCGTTCATCTTGCGCAGGCCGGGGCCGATATGGTAGCTCTCCACCTGGTAACGTAGCGGATCGTTGCTATAGTAATTGGTCGGTCCCCGCTCGGTGATGGGCCGGCCCTTGTCGATGGCGCTGGCTGCCAGTGGCAGGCTGGCCGCCAGGATCCACAACCCCCAACCGATGAATCTGTATTTCATGCTCACCCCCATGCTTGCTCTGCGTACCACCCCCGTATGGTACGTCCCTGGCCGTCAGTTGCCTGGATTCCAGTCTCCACCCAGATGATGGTCTTACGCTAACCCAGCATCAGCTGGCTTTCAACCGTGCCTTTTGCCTCCAACCGTTCTGTTTTCCGCCAACATTCTCCGCGTACCCTTGTCAGGGGCGATGTCCCGACTCTGTCGTCTGAGGCACGTGTCTTGCATGTGTGTTCTGATGGGCGATCGTTGCCGTGGGCACGGTAGCTACCGACCGACAGGATGCCTTTGGATACGTCCGCCCGCCTCATCCGTTACCGGGTTGCCGATACATGAGATTGCAACCACCAACCACGACCGTCACTGAGGCCGGGGCCGTACTCGTCGCCCCAGGACAGGCGCGGCAGCGAAGCTGGGGAAAGACCCTGATCCGGGGCCTGATCTCGGTTGCCCTGATCCTGTGGTTGCTGAGCCAGGTCCATCTGCACGAGGTCCTGCAGAGTCTGCACCGTGTTCGGCCCCTGTTCCTCGGTTTCGGCCTCTGTCTGCAGTTCGTCGGTTCCTTTCTCACCACCCGGCGCTGGCAGGGCCTGCTGCACGCCCAGGGCATCGGGTTGCCAATGCGTTATCTCTATGGGTCCTGGATGGTGGGCTGTTTCTTCAAGCAGTTCCTTCCCGCGACCATCGGGAGCGACGCCATCCGGGTGTACGATACCTGGCGCCGCGGAGTCAGTCGCTCGGTGGCCCTGGCCACCATCATGGTGGACCGGCTGGTGGGAACCCTGGCCCTGATGTCGTTCGCCGTGGGCATGCTGGCGTTCGCCTCGCGGGTGAGCAGCCGGATCCCCGGTCTGTCGCTGTGGATCGCGGGCATCGTAGCCATTCTGGTGGGATCCATCTGGTTCGTGTTCGTCAGTCCCACCCTGCTGCAGAGTCCCGGACAGTGGCTGCTGGGCTGGCTGCCTGGGCGGGTGCGACGGTTGTTGGAGCGGCTGACCGATGCCCTGGCGGTCTATCGTGGCCAGTACCGGGCGCTGCTGCAGGCCCTGGGCTGGTCCTTCCTGTTGCAGATGAACGTGATCCTGTTCTATTTCGTGGTGGCCCGGGCCCTGGATCTGCCGGTGCCGTTCCAGGATTTCCTGCTCATCGTGCCCATCGCCAGCGTGATCCTGATGCTGCCGGTGTCCATCAATGGAATCGGTCTGCGGGAGGGGGTGTTCGTCTTCCTGCTGGCCCCGTTCGGCGTCGGGGTGCCGGATGCCATCGCCTATGCCTGGACCGCCTTCGGCCTGTTCCTCTGTTACGGGCTTCTCGGCGGGCTGGTCTACGCCATCCGGAAGTAGCCCGTCGCCGGAATCAGGTCGGGCGCTGTCGGCGCCGGTGCCAGGTCAGCAGGAGTGTCAGGCGGTGATACCGGCCGCCGGGTTCAGGGGGTGGCCAGGCTGAGCCAGTGCCAGGGCCGGATTGCCGCCGGGGCCTCGACCCGCTTGAGGTTCTCGTCCAGGCCATCCCGGTACCCGATGTTGCGCCGTTCCCATATCAGCTTGCCACTGGCGGCGTCGAACAGCTTGAGCAGACCGCCACGGCAGGCGACGGCGACACGCCGGCTGTCAGGCGAGATGTCGGTGACGCAGCGTTTGCCCTCGGTGGTGGAACTGGTCACCGCCAGCTTGTGTTCCCGGCCGCTGTGGGTGTTCACGATGTAGACCTCGTCGGCCTTGCCGTAGGAACGCGGGAAGCCATCGTCATCGAACACGATGAAGGAACGCTTGGGTTTCACCAGCACGAAGAAACTGAGGTCGGGGCTGACCTTGACCTGCGAGGTGCGGCCATGGTTGATGACCGAGTCCTTGCCCCATTCGAGTGCTTTCTCCTTGCCGGTGCGGATGTCCAGGATGTAGTGCAGTGAAACCAGCTGGTCGCCCCGGGTATTGAAATAGAGCTGGCTGAACTGGCGGGGCAGCTGGAACACGGCGTCCGGGTAGCGCTCGATGACCCGCTGCCGGTCGTTGGCGGTATCGAGCACGGCGAAGCGGTCGCGGCCGACGTAGGCCACGCGGCGGCCATCTTCGGTGATGCCCAGGGCATAGATTCCGGAGTCCAGACGCCGGACCCGATGCACTACCTTGAGATTGCGCAGATCCATGACGAACAGGTCGGAATCGTACTGCGGCAATGGCAGGTTGCGGTCGGACTTGACCTTGCAGGTGTTTACCACCACCGCGGCATAACGCCCGTTGTGGGAGGATACCATGGGGCCGATGTATTCATAGGCGGCCTTCGATTTGCCACAGGTACGGTGATCTCTTTTGCCGAGGGGGATGGGGATACGCTTGGGTATCGGTGCCGAAAGGTCCAGGTAGCCGCCGATGAAGTCGGGCAGATGCATGTCACCGGCACCCCGGATTTCGCTCAGCGAACTGGGTAACAGAACCACCTTGCCGCGCGGCCAGCTTCCGGTGAGGATGACGTCGCGGAAACTGTGGATGTTCCAGTGGCGCTTGCCGACGCGGCCGTACTCGGCCCCGAAGATACTGTTGATATCGGCCTGCTGGCCGAAGGCATCGAGCAGGCTGCCGTTGGCCGCATCCCAGATCTTGATGCCGCCGGTGAAATTGCGATCACGGGCCGCGCTGTCACCGCTGTAACCCCCGGTCACCAGGTAGCGGCCATCCTCCGAGAAGCGAACGGCATAGATGTCGGCGTCGACCGGGTGTGCTGCCTGGACACCCTGGATCGTGCCGCAACCGATCAGGGAGGCCAGCAAGAGTGACTGCGTCCATTTCATTTGATCTGCTCCATGTCTGTGGGACTGCCCGTGGCGGCATTGGGTCCATCTCGTACCATGCGCCAAAGGGTTGACGATACGGTTCCAGGGAGGTATCGGCCACCGGCCGCCGATCTTGACCGGCACAAAAAAGCCGCTCCCCGGAGGGGGAGCGGCCTGGTACTGGGTATTGTCCGGCCGGAGAGGTCAGCCGTCGGGGGTCGGCACCCGGTTGTGGATCAGTTCGTCCACCACCCGCGGATCGGCCAGGGTGGAGGTGTCACCGAGTTCGTGGATGTCGCCAGCGGCGATCTTGCGCAGGATTCGGCGCATGATCTTGCCGGAGCGGGTCTTGGGCAGGCCCGGCGCCCACTGGATGGCATCGGGCCGGGCGATGGGACCGATCTCGGAACGCACCAGGTCGACCAGTTCCTGTCGCAGCCGATCATCGGGTTCCACCCCCTTGACCAGGGTGACGTAGGCGTAGATGCCCTGGCCCTTCACCGGATGCGGGAAGCCCACCACCGCGGCCTCGGCCACTTCCGGGTGCAGGACCAGCGCGCTCTCGATCTCCGCCGTGCCGAGACGGTGGCCGGACACGTTGAGCACATCGTCCACCCGGCCGGTGATCCAGTAGTAGCCGTCCTGGTCACGGCGGGCCCCGTCGCCGGTGAAATAGAGCCCGGGGTAGGTGCTGAAATAGGTGTCGATGAACCGCTGGTGGTCGCCGTGGACGGTACGCATCTGCCCCGGCCAGGGCCGGGTGATGACCAGGTTGCCGGATGCCGGCCCTTCCAGCACCCGGCCCTCGTTGTCCACGAGGGCCGGCACCACGCCGAAGAACGGCCGCGTGGCGGAGCCTGGCTTGAGCCGGGTGGCGCCGGGCAGGGGGGTGATGAGGATGCCACCGGTTTCGGTCTGCCACCAGGTGTCGACGATGGGGCAGCGGTCCTCGCCCACCACGTGGTAGTACCATTCCCAGGCCTCGGGATTGATGGGCTCACCCACGGTGCCCAGCAGCCGCAGGCTCTTGCGGGAGGTGCAGGCAACCGCCTCGTCACCCTCCCGCATCAGGGCCCGGATGGCGGTGGGTGCCGTGTAGAAGATGTTGACCCGGTGCTTGTCCACCACCTGCCAGAAACGGGAGGCATCGGGATAGGTAGGCACCCCCTCGAACAGGAGACTGATCGCCCCGTTGGCCAGGGGGCCGTAGACGATGTAGGAATGGCCGGTGATCCAGCCGACATCGGCGGTACACCAGTACACGTCGCCATCGTGGTAGTCGAACACGTACTTGTGGGTGCTGGCCGCGTACAGCAGGTAGCCGCCGGTGGTGTGCAGCACGCCCTTCGGTTTGCCGGTGGAACCCGAGGTGTAGAGGATGAACAGGGGGTCCTCGGCATCCATGATCTCCGGTTCACATTCGGCGGGCACCTGCTTCATGGCCTCGTCGTAGGCCAGGTCCCGG
>JALWSQ010000019.1 GCA_026993645.1 Thiohalobacter sp. | reverse complement strand
TGGAAGAGCGCCATGTGTACGAGAACGTGCTGGCCTACCTCACCACCTCCGACATCCTGGCCATGCGCAACATCGGCCTGGCGGTGATGGAGAAGATGTCGGCCCCCGAGCTGCAGATCTACCAGGCGCGGCAGGTGTACGAGGAATCCCTGCACACCTGGACCTACCAGCACTGCATCGAGTCCATCGGCCTCGACCAGGGCGAGATCTACAACCGCTACCGCGTGGTGCCGGAGATCCACCACAAGATCCGGATCGCCAACCGCCGGCTCGATTCCGTGCTGCGCCCCGACATCGACCTGCGCGACCCGGACAAGCTGGCCAACTTCGTCATGGCCTATTTGTTCTTCGCCGCCGTGTTCGAGGGCACCTGGTTCTACAACGGCTTCTCGCCGATCTTCGCCCTGCAGCGCCGCGGCCTGATGAAGGGCACCGCCGAGCAGCTGCAGTACATCATGCGCGACGAGGTGCTGCACGCGGCCTTTGGCCTGCGCGTGGTCAAGCAGGTCCTCAGGGAAGAGCACATCACCCTCGACCCGAAGGCCGTGCGCGAGATGTGGGACGAGGCCGAGGCGGCCGAGGCAGCCTATGCGCGATACCTGCTGCCCGACCCCATCCTCGGCTACTCCGCCAAGCAGCACATCGCGCAGTTCCGCTTCATCGCCAACCGCCGTGCGCGCAAGCTGGACCTCGAGGAGCCCTTCCCCGGCGCCGAGAACGCCCTGCCCTGGCTCGACGAGCAGGCCAACCTGCGCAAGGAGAAGAACTTCTTCGAGACCCGCGTCACCGAATACCAGACCGGCGGCGCGCTGCGCTGGGAATGAGCGGCCGTGAAGAGCGCAAGTTATCCTTGATCACGAGCCTCGCAGGGCTTGCGGTATTCCTCGGGCACGTTGTCGGGACAGACGCCACACTGTTCGTTGCCGGGCACCGCGAAGTCGATCTTGCGCGGATAGGGCAGATCGAGGTCTTCCATGAGCTGGACGAACTCCTCCTCGCTCTTGCCCGCGAGATAGGGGTTGCGTGTCTTTTCCTGGGCGATGCTGGAGACGAACCGGCCCTCATAGTCGTGGGCGGGATAGACGAGCGTCTCGTCCGGCAGGGTGAACAGTTTCTGCGTGATGCTGCGATAGAGGGTCCGCGCGTCACCCGACTGGAAATCGGTGCGCCCGCAGGCATCGATGAGCAGGGCGTCACCGGTGAAGACCATGCGCTGGGTGCCGTTGTCGATCAGGTAGGCGAAATGGTGATCGGTATGGCCGGGCGTGTAGAGGCCGTGCAGCTCGATGCCGCCGATGTGGAAGGGGCGGCCATCCTCGATGCCGATGTCGACACAGGGAAACTTCGCCTTCTCCGGATACAGGATCCGGCTGCCGAGCAGCGCCTTGAGGCGCTGGGCCCCGGTGAGGTGATCCGCGTGCACGTGGGTGTCGATGGTGCAAGTCAGCCTGAGCCCCATCTCACGCAACAGGGCGGCATCGCGTTCCACCGTATCCAGCACCGGATCGATGAGCGCGGCGTCACCGGCATCTGGGTCGGCCACCAGGTAGGTATAGGTGGACGAGTCGGGTTCGAAAAGCTGTCGGAAAATCATGTAGATACTCCTGAATGACCGGTCGGTGGTCGATCCGTCGTCCGTGATGAGGGGGGCCCTGTACCGTCGCAGGGTACCGCCACGCCCCGCACCGGATGCTACGCCATATCCGCCGGTAGTGCCCACCCGCAACCAAAAAAAAGCCCCGGTGGGGGAGACCGGGGCGGCTGCTTGTCGTATGCAGCTACAAGAGGAGGAGTACTCTGAACACTCACCACGGGGTGAGGGTTTCAGGTACTCCTTGATGACGCCCCATGCCATGGATTTATTCCATGTCCTGCCGCGGGGCGGAATAATCCACGCCGGCCGGCCGTCCCAGGTGGTATAGAATGACGTTGCATGTCGTCGGCCGGCCCGCCGGGTCGGGCGCCCAAAACCGGACAAGGGTATGCCAGGGTGAAGATTCTCGATCTGCTGTGTCGCAATGCCGGCTTCCGCGAGCGCCTGGCGGACAGCCGGAGCCGGCTCTACCGCATTGCCTATTCCTGGTGTCATGAGGCCGCCCTGGCGGATGACCTGGTGCAGGAGACGCTGGAAAAGGCAATGAAGAAGAACAAGCAGTTGCGTGATCCCAAGGCCATGGATACCTGGCTGCTGACCATCCTCACCAACTGCTGGCGGGATCATTTCCGGCGTCAGAAGGACACGGTGGACATCGACGAGATGCCGCTGGTGGATCGCACCACCCCCGAGGACACCCACCGCCGCAACCAGATCGTCGCCGGGGTGCGCGATGCCGTGTCGCGCCTGCCCATGGGCCAGCGCCAGGTGCTGACCCTGGTGGACCTGGAGGGTTGTTCCTACATCGAGGTGGCACAGATCCTCGGTGTGCCCGTGGGCACCGTCATGAGCCGGCTGTGCCGGGCCCGGCGTGCACTCAAGCAGGACTTGCTGGATTCGGGTGCCCACGAGGTGCCCGAGGGGGCCTCCGCAACGGGTCGTATCAGGAGGATCAAGTGATGGGGCAGGATCGACGTCTTTCCGACGAGCAGCTCAACGCGTTCGTCGACGGTCAGCTGGACACCGACGAGACGGCACGGGTGCTGGCCGTGCTGGGTCGGGACGAGGCCGTCGCCCGGAGGGTGTGCGAACTGCGCAGCCTGCGGGAACTGGTACGCTATGGTTACCAGCCATCCGTGGTGCCGGTGCCGCGGCGTCCGGCCCATGGCCGCCTGCCGTCCTGGGGCCAGGTGGCCGCCGGCGTCCTGCTGCTGGTCAGTGGTGCCCTGGCCGGCTGGGTCGGCCACGGGCGCCAGGCGGCGGATTCCCTGGCTGCACTCAAGGCCATGTACCTGGACCAGGAGCGGGTGTTCCAGACGGTGAGCCTGGCGCGTGCCACCCGGGAGCGCCACGGCGGTCGCATCCTGCTGCACATCAGCAGTTCCGATCCGGCCAAGCTGCGCACCGCGCTGGACACGGTGGAGCGGCTCCTGTCCCGCCCGGACGGGCAACGACCGGTGGAGGTCGAGGTGGTGGCCAATGCGGGTGGCCTGGCCCTGCTGCGGGCGGACGTCTCCCCCTTTGCCCGGCGGGTGCACGACCTGGAGATGAAGTTCGACAACCTCACCTTCCTGGCCTGCCAGACGGCCCTCGACCGCCTGCGCAAGCGTGAACACATCACCCCGGACCTCCTGCCCGAGGCCATCATCACGCCGTCCGCACTGGAGGAGATTCTCAACCGGCTGCAGGAAGGCTGGATGTACGTCAGCGTCTGATCAACCCCGGCGGGCTGCCGTCTTCGCCCGCCCGGTCGCGGTCCGGGTTCCGAGCCAGTGGCTCACCCGCTCGATGTCCGCCGGTGCCAGGGTACCCGCGGCCTGCTTGAGGCGCAGGCTGTTGAGGATGTAGTCGTAGCGGGCCCGGGCCAGGTCGCGGCGGGAACGGTGCCATTCCCGCTGGGCGTCGAGCACGTCGACGATGGTGCGGGTGCCGACGTCGAATCCCGCCTTGGCCGCCTCCAGTGCCGTCTCCGTGGATTTCAGGGCCTGCTCCAGGGCCTTCACCTGGCGTATCTGGGTGTTGACGCCGCGGTAGGCGTCGCGGGTCTGGCGCACCACCGCCCGGCGTTGGCGCTGCAACTCCTCCAACGCCTGCTGGTACTTGGCCAGGGCCTCCCGCACCCGCGAGCTGGTGAGCCCCCCGGTGAACAGCGGCAGGTTCAGTTCCACGCCGATGCTGGCATCGTTCCGTTCCAGCGGGAAGACCCCACCGAAGTTGTTGTCCAGGTAGCTGTAACTGGCGGTCAGGTCCAGGGTGGGGTAGTGGCCCGCCCGCTGCCGCTTCACCTCCTGGCGGGCGCTGTCCAGCGCCGCCTGGGCCGCGCGCAGGGCCAGGTTGCCTTTCATGGCGGCGCGGACCCAGGCGTCCACGTCGGCGGGGTCCGGACGGACCAGGGGCACGCTGCCCTGGAGGGGCACCAACGCCTCCGGCATGCGGCCGATGATCTCGCGCAATGCCTCACGGGCGGAGTCCAGCCGGTCCTGGGCCTGGATCTCCTGGGTGACCGCCAGATCGTAGCGGGCCCGGGCCTCGCGCACGTCGGTGATGGCGATCAACCCGACATCGAAGCGCTGCTGGGCCTGTTCCCGCTGGCGGGCGATGGCGGTCTTCTCGGCCCGGGCGAAATCCAGGTTGTCCTGGGCCGCCAGCACATCGAAGTAGCGCTGGGCCACGCGCAGGATGAGGTCCTGCTCGGCGGCGCTGAACCGGGCCTCGGCCTGGCGGATGCGGCTGTCGGCCTGGCGCAGCTGTACCCAGCGGTCCCAGTGGAACAGTGGCTGGCTCAGCGCCAGGCTGTAGCTCTGGTTGGTGGAGTAGGTGGGGTTGGCCTTACCTTGCTGGGGGTTGCGGTTGTCGTAGCGATTGCGGGAGTAGTCGCCCTTGAGGCCGATGGTCGGCAGCAGGCCCGCCAGGGCCTGGGGCCGGGCCTCCAGGGCCGCGCGATGGGCCGCGGCGGCTGCCCGGAACACCGGGTCGGCGTCGTGGGCGAGCCGGTAGGTGGCGGCCAGGGATTCCGGGTCGGCCGCGCCCGCCAGCAGGGGGGTGCAAAACAGGAGGCTGAAGAGCAGGATGCAGCGTTTTCTCATGACAGGGACTCCCTTCGTCGGCAAGCGGCCCGGTAGGGGCGGTGGGGCCGGCCATCGCCCCATTCCCCATTCTATTAGAAATCGCTCATATTGTGGGCGCCGATCCTGATTTCAATGCGGCCTGGCTCAGAACCGGAAGGCCGGGGGCTCGGGCACGTTGAGCAGGGGGGGGATCGAGGTCTCGAACAGGCTCTCCCGGGCCCACTGGTCGGTATCGGTGCGGGTGATCAGCAGGGCCTCCATGACGGGGGGCCGTCCCACCACCACGAACAGGCGGCCGCCGATGGCTAGACTGTCGTGGAAACCCCGGTGCAGGCAGGGCAGGGAGCCGGTCAGCGCGATGACGTCGAAGCCGGCATCCGGGTGCCAGCCACCGCCGGCGTCCTCGACCCGCAGTTCCACATTGGTGATGCCCAGGGCCGACAACCGGCGCTGGGCCGCGTACTTGAAGTCGGCAAAGATGTCCAGGCTCAGGACCGATTGCCCCAGCCGTGCCAGGCAGGCGGTGGTGTAGCCGCTGCCGGTGCCGATCTCCAGGATGCGGTCGCCGGGCTGGACGTCCAGCGACTGCAGCATGCGGGCCTCGATGCGCGGTTGCAGCATGACCTGGTCATGGCCGAGAGGCAGGGTGATGTCGGCGAAGGCCAGGGAGTTCCGGTAGCGCTCCGGCACGAAATCCTCCCGTGGCGTGTTGCGGATCACGTCCAACACCCGCTCGTCCAGCACGTCCCAGGGGCGGATCTGCTGCTCGATCATATGGTGGCGCAGGGTCTCGAAATCCGGCGCGGCGGCCTGCTGCTGCGGCATGGGTCCTCGGCTCCAGCGTTTGTGAGAGGGTGATGGTGGGGCAGCATAAGGGCTTTACCGGGGGCAGGCAAGGCGGCCGGTGCCGCCGCGCCGCCCGGCGGGAGCGGCGATTGCCCCCCTGCTTCAATCACTTGGCACCGGACGCAGCGGGGCGGTCGGGCTAACGGGTTGTTTTCCGGGGTATTGGCTTGCATAGCCCGGATACATCCGATAACGTGGGGGCTTGGCTGGGGGTGCCCCGCGCGGGGCTGAGAGACACCCTTCGAACCTGATCCGGGTCATGCCGGCGCAGGGAAAGCCGATGTGGCCGCCATCCGGTTCCTGTCGCCCCGCGCACCACCGCCGCATACATCGAGAGGGCGATACCATGAATGCCATTCCGGAAGACCTGCGCCAGCGGACGGCGGCGCTTTCGCACGAACTCACCCGCACCTTCCCCGGTTCCAGCAAGGTCTACGTTCAGGGATCGCGCCCCGACCTGCGGGTGCCCATGCGGGAGATCCGCCAGGCCGATACGCCCACGGCGGCCGGGGGCGAGCCCAATCCGCCCATCTACGTCTACGACACCTCGGGTCCCTACACCGACCCGGCTGTCACCATCGACCTGCTGCAGGGGCTGCCGGACCTTCGCGGCGGCTGGATCCGGGAGCGTGCGGATACCGAGGAGCAGGCCGGCCCGGCCTCCGACTATGGCCGGCAGCGGCTGGCGGATCCGGAACTGGCACCGCTGCGCTTCGCCCACATCCGGCGGCCACGCCGGGCCCGTCCCGGCCGGCGGGTGACCCAGATGCACTATGCCCGCCGGGGCATCGTCACGCCGGAGATGGAGTTCGTGGCCCTGCGCGAGAACATGCGCCTGGACGAGCTGCGCCGGCGGCCCGAGTACGCCGAGCTGCTGCGCCAATCCCCGGGCCAGGCCTTCGGTGCCAGTCTGCCGGCGGAGATCACCCCCGAGTTCGTGCGCGACGAGGTGGCGCGCGGTCGGGCCATCATCCCCGCCAATATCAACCACCCGGAACTGGAGCCCATGATCATCGGCCGCAACTTCCGGGTGAAGATCAATGGCAACCTGGGCAATTCCGCGGTCACCTCGGGTATCGCCGAGGAGGTGGAGAAGATGGTCTGGGCCATCCGCTGGGGGGCCGACACCATCATGGATCTGTCCACCGGCCGCCACATCCACGAGACCCGGGAGTGGATCCTGCGCAACGCCCCGGTACCCATCGGTACCGTGCCCATCTACCAGGCCCTGGAGAAGGTGGACGGGGTGGCGGAGGAACTGACCTGGGAACTGTTCCGCGACACCCTGGTGGAACAGGCCGAGCAGGGCGTGGACTACTTCACCATCCATGCCGGTGTGCTGCTGCGTTACGTGCCGCTCACCGCCCGGCGGGTCACCGGTATCGTCTCCCGCGGCGGTTCCATCATGGCCAAGTGGTGCCTGGCTCATCACCAGGAGAACTTCCTCTACACCCACTTCGAGGAGATCTGCGACATCATGGCCGCCTACGACGTCAGCTTCTCGCTGGGCGACGGCCTGCGGCCCGGTTCCCTGGCGGATGCCAACGACGAGGCCCAGTTCGCCGAGCTGGCCACCCTGGGGGAATTGACCCGCATCGCCTGGGACCACGACGTGCAAGTGATGATCGAGGGGCCGGGCCATGTCCCCATGCAGGGGATCCGCGAGAACGTGGAACGGGAACTCGCCGACTGTTACGAGGCCCCCTTCTACACCCTGGGTCCGCTGGTGACCGACATCGGTCCGGCCTACGACCACATCACCTCGGCCATCGGTGCCGCCCAGATCGGCTGGTACGGCACCGCCATGCTGTGCTATGTCACGCCCAAGGAACACCTGGGGCTGCCGGACAAGCAGGACGTGCGGGAGGGCATCCTGGCCTACCGCGTGGCCGCCCATGCGGCCGATCTCGCCAAGGGCTTTCCCGGGACCCAGATCCGGGACAACGCCCTGTCCAAGGCCCGGTTCGAGTTTCGCTGGGAGGACCAGTTCAATCTCAGCCTGGATCCGGACCGGGCCCGGGCCTACCACGACCAGACCCTGCCCAAGGATTCGGCCAAGGTGGCCCATTTCTGCTCCATGTGCGGGCCGCGGTTCTGTTCCATGAAGATCAGCCAGGACGTGCGCGACTTTGCCGCGCGGGAACGGGCGGAGCGCGATCGGGGTATGGCGGAGAAGGCCCGTGAATTCCGTGATCAGGGCAGCGAGATCTACCTGCGCAAGTGAGGGCGAGGAACGACGGGATGGACAACAATCTCTTCATCTTCATGGGCGAGGAACAGATCGCCGAGTTCGATCGCAGCCGCGGCCTGGCGGGGCGCCAGCGCCAGGCGCTGGATGCCCTGGACAGCGACATGGACCAGGGCATTGACCTGGACGGGGAGCGGGTGGAACATCCCGACCGCATGCAGCGGATCCAGTTCGTGATGCGTCACCTGTTTCATGCCATCGAGCGCGACGACGAGGGCGTGGCGGCGCTCATGTGCGCCTACATCGCCACCCGGTTGCCGGACCTGCGCGCCATTCGGGCCACCGAGGAAGGGGACCAGGTCCGGGCACGGCTGGAGTTCAACTGAGGAGACGGTGTCCTTGGGCCACGAGAAGGAGACCTCGAGCCGCCAGGCCCTGCTCAACCGGGCGGTGGGCACCCGGGTGTTCCTGGAGAGCCCGCGGCAGGGGGCGGGGCGGCTGCTGCCGGTCACCCTGCTGGGTTACCACGTCGGTCACAGTATCCTGGTGACCCCGCCGGTGACGGGGGGACGGGAAGCCGCCCCCTGGCCACCGGGGGAGCCCTTGCGCCTGTACTTCGAGGTGGACGGGCCGGTCACCCTGGATACCCGCCTGCTGCAGTGCTGCAGCGAACCCTATCCCTATCTCCACCTGGCCTATCCCGAGCGGCTGGAGGCCACCCGGCTGCGGCGCGCGGAGCGGCTCCAGGTGCGCGATCTCGCCATCATGCTGGTGCTGGAGGAGGGGGGGCGCAAGCTGTCCGTGGCCCTCGCGGATATCAGCCTGTCCGGTGCACGCCTGGTGTCCTCGCTGCGCCTGGGTCGGGTGGGGGAACGTTTCTCCATTGAGATTCCCCACCATACCGGCACCGCCGCCGAACCGGTACGGTTGCCGTGCGAGGTACGTTACGTGCGCCAGGAGACGGCCACCGACATCGAGGGAGCGGCCCGGACGGTGTTCCATCACGGCGTGGAGTTCACCGGCCTGGACCGCAAGGCCCGGGCGTTTCTGGAGCGCTACGTGGACCGTCACGTCATGGCCCAGCGCCGGCCCTGAAGCGTTTCAGCCGCTGGCCAGCAGCAGGGCAGCGGTCTCCTGGAACTGGTTGCCGGCCGCGCCGACGATCTCCTCGGCATCGAACCCTTCCGGGTCGAGATCCAGGGCCGCCCAGGCGGCGGCATCCACCCCCACCTCGGCCCGGGCGGACTCGCAGTAGCCGCCGAGTCCGGATCCATTGGCCAGGTGTTCCGCCAGATGCACGATGGCGGCCTCCAGTGGTGCATCACCGGCGTGACCGGGCGTGTGATGCTGGCAGATGGCGTTGCACAGCTGCGGGGGCAGGTGCCAGCCCTCGGCCAGGGCCCCGCCCAGATCCGCGTGGCTGAAGCCGAGTTCCGCCAGTTCCGCCTGGTGCAGCAGGGCCTCGTCCCCGTCGGCCAGGAGCAACAGCCGGCCCATGACCTCCGGCATGCGGGTGTAGAGGGCGAGGGCACCGATGTCGTGCAGCAGGCCGGCCACGAACAGGCGCTCCGGGTGGAGCACGTGGTGTTGCTCGGCCAGCTTGCGCGCCATCAGGCCGGTGAAGATCCCGTGGCGCCAGAAGGTGTCGATGTTGACCAGCTCGCAGGAGAGTCGGGAGAACGACTTGATGGCGGATACGGCGATGACCAGGGCGAAGAGCTCGCGGATGCCCAGGACCGCCACCGCCCGTGACACGGTGTCGATGCGGCGGCTGAAATTGAAGAAGGAACTGTTGACCAGCTTCAGCAGGCGGGCGGTGAGGGCGGGGTCGTGACCGATGACCTCGCCGATTTCCCGCGCCGAGGTCCGGGGCGACTCGATCAGTTCGAACACGCGCACGCAGACGTCGGGCGGCGAGGCCAGGTAACCGATGTCACTGACCAGGCTGGCCGCGACCTCGGCGGCGAGGTCCTGGCGGGCGTGGGTGGCGTCGTCCTGCATCTGCACTGACCTTGGCTGGTGGGCTCCCATCCAGCCATCGGCGGATCGTCGCAAAACATGAAGCACCCGCGCTCAGGGTGGCGGGAATTGTGGTCCATTTCACAAAACGGCTCATTGGCACCTCGCCCCGCCCGGATTTGTGGTCAAGAAGGGCATCGCCCCGTCCGTCATAGTGTCATGTACGGATGCAACCGGAGCGGGGCCAGCCATGACGATCGTCCATATGAATGATTTCGAGTCATCGCGTCGCCGCACGCCTACCCAGGAGGCCACCGAGATCCTGCGTCACTGCCGGGAGATGGCCAGCAAGCATCTGGGCGAGGCCCTGCAACGCATGATGGGGCGAGTGGACGATGCCCTGTTCGAGCTGGCGGAGAAGGCCGAGAGCGACCAGGTCCGCAACCATTACTTCGACGCCATGCGCGAGATCCGGCTCAAGCGCCAGGAGATCGAGGCGGACTACGCGGTCCAGCTGGTGGAGGGTTTCAATGCCCGTATCCGCGGCGAGCTGCCGGGCCGGGCGGCGGCGACACAGAAGGTGGCGCTGGAGAACCTCGATCTGGTGGATAACGAGGAGCTGGAGGAGTCGGTGGCCGTCACCAACATGGTGACCCGGATCCGGACCGACCATCGTGACGAGGTCAATGCCCTGGACCGGCGCATGGCCTGGCTGCTGGGTGATCCGGACATGGACCTGGACCGCAACCCGCTCGGGCCACGGATGATCTGCGAGGCCTTCCGTACCGCGACTCGCTGCATCGATGCCGGCATCAAGGTCAAGCTCATCGTGCTCAAGCTGTTCGAGCGCTTCGTCGTGACCGAGGATGTCGGCCTGCTGTATCGCAACGTCAACGCCTACCTCATCGAGCAGGGGATCCTGCCCACCATCCGGTTCAGTGCCCGGCGCCGACCCGGGGGTCCAACAGGTGCCGGGGTGGGGCTGGCGGGCGCCGGGGATCCTTTGGCCACCGAGGGCGAGGACCTGTTCGGCACCCTGGAGTCCCTCCTGACCCCAGCGCCCGGCCCGGCCGGTGGCTTGGGTCCCGGTGCGGCGCCGGTCGCCGGCGCGATGCCGGCGGGGGGCGGGCTGCCGCTGGTGATGGGCAGGCTGACCGCCTTGCAGCAGCAGGTGGCGGTTGGTGGCGGAGGCCCTGCTGATGGTGCCGGGGGGCAGGTCGCTGGCCCCGCCGATGGGGATGCCCTGGTCGCCGGGGCTGCCGGCGGGACCGGCGCTGCGAGCGGGAACGGCGTGGTGCTGGTGGGTCCCGGAGGCATGCCGGTCAACGTGATCCGGGACGTCAAGCAGCGGATCCTGTCCGAGGGCGGGGCCCTGGCACAGGCGGACCAGATGGTGATCGACGTGGTCGCCATGCTGTTCGACTACATCCTGGACGACGACGCCATTCCCGGTCCCATCCGGGCCCTGATCGGGCGACTGCAGATCCCCCTGCTCAAGGTGGCCATGCTGGACCGCGGTTTCTTCTCCAGCAAGCGCCATCCCGCGCGGCGCCTGCTCGACCGCCTGGCCGAGGTGGGCATCGGCTGGACCGAGGACGACCAGGGCCTGTACCGGCAGATGGAAGCGGCCGTGGAACGGGTGCTGGCGGAGTTCGAGGAGGATCCCAGTGTGTTCAGTGAGGTACTGGAGGCACTGGAGACCTACCTGGCGGAGGAGCGCCGCCAGCAGCCGGGTGGTCCGGACGACTTCAGTCGGTTGGTGGAGAACCGGGAGCGGGTGGAAAAGGCCCGCCAGGAGATCCATCAATTGATCTCGCGCCAGCTGGAGGACGTGCAGGTGCCGGCCTTCGTCGAGCCCTTCCTGCGGTTCCACTGGCACAACCTGTTGTTGATCATCCACCTGCGCGATGGCCGTGACAGCCTGGCATGGAAGAAGGCCACGGCCACCATGGCCAACCTGGTCTGGAGCCTGACCCCCAAGGAGCAGGGGGAGGAGCAGGAGCGGCTGGCGCGGCTGTTGCCTGGCCTGCTGGGTTCGCTGCAGGAGGGCATGGATCTCATCGCCATGCCGGCGGAGGCCCGCGAGCGCTTCCTGAACCAGTTGGGGGATCACCACGCGGCGGCGGTGCGGGGCATGCCGGCGCCGGTGCCGCCGACCCTGGACGACCCGCTGGACCAGGAGACGGAGGCGAGTGATGACGAGGCGGAACTGTCCATTCCCGATGCCCTGGTGGAACTGCTCGAGGAGAGTGACATCGACATCGAGGAGATCACCCTGGACACCGAGGTGACCCTGGACGATATCGACGACGAGTTCACCGAGCAGGTGCGTCGGCTCCAGGTCGGCGACTGGGTCGCCTTCGAGCAGGAGGACGGGACCCAACTGCGTGCCAAGCTCACCTGGATCAGCCCGGTGACCGGGATCTACCTGTTCACCAACCGCAAGGGGCTCAAGGCGGCGGAGAAGACCCAGGCCGGGCTGGCGGCGGAGCTGCGACGGGGCAGTGCCAGCCTGATCGAGGGGGCCCCACTGGTGGATCGTGCCCTCAGCCACATGATCGAGGGCCTGCGCGGCCAGGCCGCCGCCGGCTGAAAGGGTTCCGCGTCGGCCTCAGTCCGCCCGGCGCCAGTGGCCCGAGCGGCCTCCGGATTTCTCCAGCAGACGGATGTCGGTCAGGGTCATGCCGCGGTCGATGGCCTTGCACATGTCGTAGATGGTGAGCAGGGCGATCTCCACCGCCATCAGGGCCTCCATTTCCACCCCCGTCCGGCCCCGCGTCTCCACCCGTGCCAGGCAGTGGATGCTACTGTCCCCCGGTTCCGGTTCCGGTTCCGGTTCCAGGTCCAGGGTCACCCGGGTCAGGGCCAGCGGGTGGCACAGGGGCACCAGGTCGGCGGTCTTCTTGGCGGCCATGATGCCGGCGATGCGGGCGATGCCCAGCACGTCACCCTTCTTCACGTCCCCGGCGGAGATCCGGGCCAGGGTGGCCGCGTCCATGCAGATCCGGCCCTCGGCGATCGCCACCCGGACCGTCTCCGCCTTGTCGCCGACATCCACCATGTGGGCCTCGCCGGCACTGTTGAAATGGGTCAATTCGGCCATGGTCTTTCCATCCTGTACTCGGTGCCCCGGGACGCTCATGATAAACTCAAACGGGACCAGAGCGGCAGAGAGCGGGGGTGTGCGATGCAGATACGGGTGCGATTCTTTGCCAGCCTGCGCGACGGGCTGGGTCTCTCCGACCGCGCGGTGGAGTTGCCTGCAGGTGCAACCGTGGCGGATGTCTGGGCCGCCGCCAGTGACGGGCGTGAGCGGCCACCGGCGATCCTGGCGGCCCGCAACATGGAATACACGGACTACGGCACGCCGGTCGCCGACGGTGACGAGGTGGCCTTCTTCCCCCCGGTGACCGGAGGCTGAGCATGCGGGCCGAGGTACGGGAACGTCCGTTCGATCCCCTGGCGGAGCTGGTGGCCTACCAGCAGGGGCTGGCGGCGGGTGCCTATGGTGCCCTGACCAGCTTCGTGGGCACCATGCGGGACTTCAACGAGGGGGATGCCGTTCTCGGCATGCGCCTGGAACACTATCCCGGCATGACCGAACGGTTTCTGGAGCGGCTGCTGGCAGAGGCGGCCGAACGCTGGCCCTTGCTTGATGCCCTGATCCTGCATCGGGTGGGCGCGCTCGCCCCCGGTGATCCCATCGTGCTGGTCGCGGTCTGGTCCGCTCACCGCGGTGCCACCTTCGAGGCCTGCCGCTTTCTCATCGAACGCCTCAAGTCCGAGGCCCCGTTCTGGAAGAAGGAGCGCCTGCAGGACGGGGAACGCTGGGTGGAACACAACACCCCGGGCTGATTCCCAGCCCCTTCAGTCGCCGCCGGGCACCGGCCGGATGTCGAACCGCATGGCCCCCAGGTCGGCCAGGATGTAGGTGGGCGGCTCACCGATGCCCCCCACCGTGCCCGGATCGGCCACCGGGGTCCGCCCGCCCCGGGCGTTGTCCACCCATGTCACCGCCGCCTTGTGGTCATGGCCGCAGCAGACCAGGTCCCAGTCCCCGGTGGCCGCCATGGCCCGGGCGTAGTGCGGATAGTGGACCAGGAAGATGCGGCGACCGCCCAGCTCGATGCCGGCATCCATACCGTGGAACTGGAGGGGATTGTCCGGTCGGGCCGCGATGCGGGCCAGGGTATAGAGGTCACCGCTGTTGTTGCCGTGGATGGCATGCACGGGCAGGCCCAACGGCGACAGCACCGTCAGGGTGCCGGCCGCCACGATGTCGCCGCAGTGGAGGATGGCCTCCGCTCCACGGGCGCGGGCATCGCGGCCGGCGGCGGCCAGCAGCTCGCGGTTGTCGTGGCTGTCGGAAAGGATACAGATCTTCACGTGGGCTGGGCCCCGGGTCCGGAAGGAGAGGGTGCATTATACCCGTCCGCGGCCAGCGGCCGGCGCATGAAAAAGGCCGGCACCTTCGGTGCCGGCCTGGTGGGGTCGGATGCCGCCGGTCAGATCAGTGGCACGATGAGCAGGGCCACGATGTTGATGATCTTGATCAGCGGGTTGATGGCCGGGCCGGCGGTGTCCTTGTAGGGGTCGCCCACGGTATCGCCGGTGACCGCCGCCTTGTGCGCATCACTGCCCTTGCCGCCGTAGTTGCCGTCCTCGATGTACTTCTTGGCATTGTCCCAGGCACCGCCGCCGGTGGTCATGGAGATGGCCACGAACAGCCCGGTGACGATGGCGCCCAGCAGCACACCGCCCAGCGCCTGCGGCCCCAGTAACAGGCCCACCAGGATGGGCACCAGCACCGGCAGCAGCGACGGGATCACCATTTCGCGGATGGCGGCGCGGGTGAGCATGTCCACGGCGCGGGAATAGTCCGGCTTCTGCTTGTGTTCCATGATGCCGGGCATCTCCCGGAACTGGCGCCGCACCTCCTCGACGATGCCGCCGGCGGCCCGTCCCACCGCCTCCATGGCCAGGGCGCCGAACAGGTACGGCACCAGGCCGCCGATGAACAGGCCGATGATCACCAGGTGGTTGGACAGGTCGAACTGGGTGGCCTTGCCCGCCGTCGCCAGGCCGTGGGTGTAGTCGGCGAACAGGACCAGGGCCGCCAGTCCGGCGGAACCGATGGCATAGCCCTTGGTGACCGCCTTGGTGGTGTTGCCCACGGCATCCAGTGGATCGGTGATGTTACGGATCTTCTCGTCCAGTTCCGCCATCTCGGCAATGCCACCGGCGTTGTCGGTGATGGGGCCGTAGGCATCCAGTGCCACGATGATACCGGTCATGGACAGCATGGAGGTGGCGGCGATGGCGATGCCGTACAGGCCGGCCAGGTGGTAGGCCCCCCAGATGGAGGCACAGACCGCCAGCACCGGCAGGGCCGTGGCCCGCATGGAGACACCCAGGCCGGCGATGACGTTGGTGCCGTCACCGGTGGTGGAGGCCTTGGCGATGTGGCGTACCGGGGAGAACTCGGTGCCGGTGTAGTACTCGGTGATGACCACCAGGGCGGCGGTGAGGGCCAGGCCGATGATGGCGCACCAGAACAGGTCCATGGGGGCATAGACGCCGTTGCCCTGCATGACCTGCTGGGTGACGAAGTAGAAGGCGATGGCCGCCAGGATGCCGGAGACGATCAGGCCCCGGTACAGGGCATTCATGATCTTGCCCCCCTCACTGGCCTTGACGAAGAAGGTGCCGATGATGGAAGCGAGGATGGAGACACCGCCCAGCACCAGCGGATAGACCGCGGCCTGGGCCGCCGCCTGCGGGATCATCAGCCCCCCCAGCAGCATGGTGGCCACCACGGTGACGGCATAGGTCTCGAACAGGTCGGCGGCCATGCCGGCGCAGTCGCCCACGTTGTCGCCCACGTTGTCGGCGATCACCGCGGGGTTGCGCGGGTCGTCCTCGGGAATCCCGGCCTCCACCTTGCCGACGATGTCGGCGCCGACATCGGCCCCCTTGGTGAAGATGCCGCCACCGAGCCGGGCGAAGATGGAGATCAGCGAGCCACCGAAGGCGAGGCCGACCAGGGGGTGCAGGTTGTCCTCGACCCCCATGGCGGTGAGGATGCCGTAGTAGCCGGCCACGCCGAGCAGGCCCAGGCCCACCACCAGCAGGCCGGTGATGGCCCCGCCGCGGAAGGCGATCTGCATGGCGGCGTTGAGGCCGTTGTTGGCGGCCTCGGCGGTGCGGACGTTGGAACGCACCGAGATGTTCATGCCGATGTAGCCGGCCATGCCGGAGAAGACGGCACCGATGGCGAACCCGATGGCGGTGGGCCAGCCGATGAAGTAGCCGATGAGCACCAGCACCAGGATGCCCACCAGGCCGATGGTACTGTACTGGCGGTTGAGATAGGCCTTGGCGCCTTCCTGGATCGCGTTGGCGATCTCCTGCATGCGTTCGTTGCCGGTGGGCTTGGCCAGTATCCATTGCACGGCGAACAGGCCGTAGACGATGGCCGCGCCGGCGCACACGAGTGCGAAAATGAGTTCCAGGGACATGATTCTTTTCCTCCTTACGCCAAGATGCAGGGGTGCGATTATCCGCGTTGCCCGGATGTTCCCGGTTGATCCAGGTCAAGGTGCCCGGAAGGGGGTGCCGGGCCGGAAGCCGAAGATCCGCTCCAGGTCCAGCTCCTCGATCAGCTGGTCCACCGCCGCCTGGCCATGGTGCTGCTGCACCTCCGCCAGGATCAGGCGGGCGGCATTGCGGTTGTAGCCGCTGCCGAGGCCGCACTGGATCCTCAGCAGCTCCCGGGCCCGTGCCAGGGTCATGGCGCGGGCGCCGGTATCGGCCGGGACGGCCGCGTCACAGCTTGAAGTCCGTGTTCAGCTTGCGCGGGACCGGCAGGTTGCGCAGCTGCACGTAACGCGGCATGCCGTTGCGGTAGGGCGGATAGTCCTCGCCGCGAATGAGGGGCTCGAGGTACTCCCGGCACTTGGGGGTGATGCCGAACCCGTCGCGGGAGATGAAGCTCTTGGGCATCATCTTCTCCACGTTGGCGACGCGGGACAGCCGGGCCTCGCCGATCTTCCAGCGATAGGGCTTGTTCGAGGTACGGATGATGGCCGGCATGACCGCGTTCTTGCCGGCCAGCGCCATCTCCACCGCCGCCTTGCCCAGGGCATAGGCCTGGTCCACATCGGTCTTGGAGGCGAGGTGCCGGGCGGCGCGCTGCAGGTAGTCGGCCACGGCCCAGTGGTACTTGTAGCCGAGCTTGTCGCGGATGAGGTTGGCGACCACCGGCGCCACGCCGCCGAGCTGGGCATGGCCGAAGGCGTCCTTGAGGCCCTGGTCGGCCAGGAACTTGCCGCTGCGGTCGCGCACGCCCTCGGACACCACCACGGAGACGTAGCCGTAGCGTTTCACCTTTTCCTTTACCGTGGCCAGGAAGCGGGTCTGGCTGAAGGGGACCTCGGGAAACAGGATGACGATGGGCAGGTCGCAGTCCTCGCTGGCCGCCATGCCGCCGGCGGCGGCGATCCAGCCGGCGTGCCGGCCCATGACCTCCAGCACGAACACCTTGGTCGAGGTCTTGGCCATGGAGGCGACGTCGAAGCTGGCCTCGCGGGTGGAGACCGCGATGTACTTGGCCACCGAGCCGAAGCCGGGGCAGTTGTCGGTGATGGGCAGATCGTTGTCCACCGTCTTGGGCACGTGAATGGCCTGGATGGGGTAGCCCATGGTCTTCGACAGCTGGGAGACCTTGAGGCAGGTGTCGGCGGAATCGCCGCCACCGTTATAGAAGAAGTAGCCGATGTTGTGGGCCTCGAACACCTCGATCAGGCGCTCGTACTCGCGCCGGTTCTCCTCCAGGCTCTTGAGCTTGTAGCGGCAGGAGCCGAAGGCACCGCTGGGGGTGTGGCGCAGGGCCGCGATGTTGCGGGCCGATTCCTTGCTGGTGTCGATGAGATCCTCGGTCAGCGCGCCGATGATCCCGTTGCGCCCGGCGTAGACCTTGCCGATGACATCCTTGTGCTTGCGTGCCGTCTCGATGACACCGCAGGCGCTGGCGTTGATGACCGCGGTGACGCCGCCGGACTGCGCGTAGAAGGCGTTTTTCTTTGCCGAGGTTCTGGCCATAGCTGTACTCTCCGGTTCTCTGCGTGGATCGTTGATATTGGGAATGGCTGCAGGACGGGGAAGGCCCCGCGCGGGGCCGCTGGTTCCTCCTGGTGCCTCAGTCGCTCATTTCCTGCTCCCGCTGGTGGTCGGCCTGTACCTGGAGCAGGGTCACGACACATTCCGTGAGATTGTCGAATTCCTCGATGCCGGTGCCGAACACCTGGTGCACCCGGTAGAAGAAGTTGCAGCGGTAGCGCTCGGGGCCGGTCTTGCAGACGACGAAATGGCAGGCACCGTCGCGCCAGTACACCGTGGGACAGGGCACGAGCCGGGTGGAATGCTTGTCCAGGCGCAGCTCGGTCTCGGCCAGCTCGAACTCCCGTTCCTCGCCATAGCGTTCCGCCAGTGCCGTGCGGACGGCCCAGAGTTCGGCCTCGTTGAAGTCGGGAATGCTGCCCATGCGCGTGTTTCGCCTCGTCGATCACGGCCATTGCCACCGCCGGCACCGGCGCCGGAGTGCGCCGCCAACGGTGCTGGCGCCCGGTCCGGCCCGCAAGGATACCCGAAGAGCGCTGTTTTTTCATGGGGGGCGGCCCGGCTTCAGCCCAGGTGGAGGTTGATCCAGCGATCGACCCAGCCCCAGAACCGTTCCCGCAGCCGCTCCAGCCGGGAACGGTGGCGCCATTGCTGCCAGCGGATCTCGGTGCTGTGGCGGAAGTCGCGACGGAAGGATTCCATCACCTGCCGGGTCAGGGCGGGATCCATGGCCTCCTGGTTGGCCTCCAGGTTCCAGCGCAGGTTCCAGTGGTCCAGGTTGGCCGAGCCGATGGAGACCCAGTCGTCCACCAGCTGGATCTTGGCGTGCAGGAAGCGGGGTTCGAACTCGTAGATGCGGACCCCCGCCCGCAGCAGCCGGTGATAGAAGCGGCGGCCGGCATGGCGCACGGCTGGATGATCGGTCCGGCTCCCGGGCAGCAGCAGGCGGACGTCCACCCCGCGCCGGGCGGCCCGGGCCAGGCGCCGGCGCAGCCTGCGCGGGGGCACGAAGTAGGCGGTCGCGATCCAGATCCGCTGCCGCGCCCGCTCGCTGCGGGCGGCGAGGGAACGCTGGATCTCGGCCTGGCGCGGGCCCGCGGCCAGGGTGAGCCGGCCGAGGGCGCCGCCTGGTGCCTGTACCGGCGGCCGGCGCCGGGGTACCGGCAGTGACGAGGGTCGGTCGGGGGCCAGTCGGCGCCAGGTCTGGTCGAAACTCTGGCGCCAGTCGGCGACCACCGGGCCCTCCACCCGCAGGGCCAGGTCGTGCCAGGCGTCGGGTCCGGTGACCACCGGGTCGAACTCGTCGGTGATGCCCAGGCCGCCGGTGAACAGCAGGCGGTCGTCCACCAGGAACAGCTTGCGGTGGTCGCGGAACAGGTAGTGGCGCAGGCGGGCCGGGCGCATGGGGTTGTAGCAGCGCAGTTCCACCCCCGCCGCCCGCAGGCGCTCGCGGTCGGTGGTGGCGAGGCCCTTGCCGCCGAAGGCGTCGATGAGGAGCCGCACCCGTACCCCGCGCCGGGCGGCCCGGGCCAGGGCGCCGAGCATGCGATCGGCGGTGTGGCCGGACTTGACCAGGTAGACCTCGACCGCCACGCTGTAGCTGGCGGCCTCCACGGCCTCGACGATGGCGGGGATGAAACGGTCACCGTCCACCAGCAGCTCGAAGCGGTTGCCCGGCCGCCAGGGAAAACGCTGTATGATCACGGGATGGTTCATGAGCGGCCGCCATTATGCGCTGGATGACGACCCTGCTGGAAATCTGCCTGCTGCGCGCCGGGCCCCAGGCGCTGCCCGCCTCGACCAGCGTGCTGGCCCTGTGCCTGCTGGGCTACGGGGTCGTGGACCTGGCGGCGGCCGCCAGCAGCACCGGCCTGGGCACGGCCGCCGGGGTGACCCTGTTCGATCTGGCCATGATGGTGGTTTTCGTCCGGCTGCTGCTGCGCCTCGGCCGGCGCCCGCAACGCTGGCTGCAGACCCTGAGCGCCATGGCCGGTAGCGGTGCCCTGCTCGGGCTGCTGGCCCTGCCGCCGCTGTATCGGCTGAGCCGGGTGGCCTCGCCCGCCGATCTGTCGGCCGGCATGAACCTGTTCTGGATCGCCCTGTTCGTGTGGGGGCTGGTGGTGCTCGGCCACATCCTGCGCCATGCCCTGTCGGCGCGCTTCCACACTGGCCTGGGGCTGGCCATCCTGTACAGTTTCCTCAACATCTACCTGGCACAACTCTGGTTCACACCGGCGGGCACATGACGGCGACAGCAGGCAGCATCCACATCCTGGGTATCTGTGGGACCTTCATGGGCGGCCTGGCGCGGCTGGCGCGCGAGGCCGGCTACCGGGTGACAGGCTCGGATGCCAATGTCTATCCGCCCATGAGCACGCAGCTGGAGGCGGCCGGCATCCGGCTGCAGGAGGGTTACCGGGCCGAGCACTTGCGGCCGGCGCCGGATTGCGTGGTGGTGGGCAACGCCCTGTCGCGTGGCAATCCCGCCGTGGAGTACCTGCTGGACGAGGACCTGGTGTACGACTCGGGGCCGGGCTGGCTGTCCCGCCATCTGCTGCAGGGGCGGTGGGTGCTGGCGGTGGCGGGCACCCATGGCAAGACCACCACCGCCAGCATGCTGGCCTGGATCCTGGAGCATGCCGGCCTGGCGCCCGGGTTTCTCATCGGTGGCGTACCGCACAACTTCGGTGTTTCGGCCCGCCTCGGCGGATCCCGCTTCTTCGTCATCGAGGCCGACGAATACGACACGGCCTTCTTCGACAAGCGGGCCAAGTTCGTGCACTACCGGCCGCGGACCCTGGTATTGAACAACCTCGAGTTCGATCATGCCGATATCTACCCGGATCTTGCCAGCATCCAGCGGCAATTCCATCATCTCGTGCGCATCCTGCCCGCCACCGGACGGTTGCTGGTAAACGCTGCCGACCCGGCCCTGGCCGAGGTTCTGGCCATGGGGTGCTGGACGCCGGTGGAGCGGGTCTCCGCCGCTGGCGGCGCGGCCGAATGGGCGGCGCTGCCGGATGCCGCGGGGTCGGGCTTCCAGGTGCGTTTTCGCGGCAAGGTGGTCGGGCGGCTGGACTGGACGGTCCCCGGGGGCCACAACCGGCACAATGCCCTGTCCGCCATCGCGGCCGCCCATCACGTGGGCGTGCCGGTGAGCACCGCCCTGGCGGCGCTGGCCCGGTTCGAGGGTGTGGCGCGGCGGCTGGAAGTGCGGGGCGTCGCCGCCGGGGTCACGGTCTACGACGATTTCGCCCATCATCCCACCGCGGTGGCCACCACCTTGGAGGGCCTGCGCGGCCAGCAGCCGGCGCGTCGGCTGCTGGTGGTGCTGGAGCCCCGGTCCAACACCATGCGCCTGGGGGTCCACCGCCGGACGCTGGGTCCGGCCCTGGCGGCGGCGGACCGCGCCTGGCTCTATCAACCGCCGGACCTGGGCTGGGAACCCGGCGAGGTGGCGGCGTCGGCCCCGGTACCGGTCAGGGTCGCCGGGGACATCGATGCCCTGGTGGCGGAGGTGGTGGCCGAGGCGCGGCCGGGGGATGCGGTGGTGGTCATGAGCAACGGGGCCTTCGGGGGTATCCACCAACGGTTGCTGGATGCCCTGGGACGGCGGGAGGCGGGCCATGGCTGAGAAGCGGCCGGGAATCTGCCTGGCCATCACCGGCGCCTCGGGCGCACCCTACGCGACGCGGCTGCTGGAGTGCCTGCTTCAGGCCGGGGAACGGGTCGCCCTGCTCCTGTCCGAGGCGGGCCAGGTGGTGCTCGGCATGGAGACCGACATCCAGCCGGCCGCCCGCCCGGCGGAGATGGCCCGGCGGCTGCAGGCGCGCTTCGGCGTCGATGCGGCGCGGCTGCAGGTCTACGGTGTCCGCGAGTGGACGGCCCCGGTGGCCAGCGGGACTGGCGCGCCCCGCGCCATGGTGGTCTGTCCCTGCACCATGGGGACCCTCTCGGCCATCGCCAGCGGTGCGAGCCGCAATCTGATCGAGCGTGCGGCGGACGTGATGATCAAGGAGGGCCGGACCCTGGTCCTGGTCCCGCGGGAAACCCCCTTCTCCGCCATCCACCTGGAGAACATGCTCAAGCTGGCCCGCCTGGGGGTGGTCGTGCTGCCCGCGAATCCCGGCTTCTACCATGGGCCGCAGTCGATCGGCGACCTGGTGGATTTCATCGTGGCCCGGATCCTGGACCAGCTGGGGCTGGATCAGTCGCTGGTGCCGCCCTGGGGTGCCTGACACCATGGGTCCCGCTGTTGGCCTGTAGCAGCAAGGTGGTGCCCGACCACCGGACCGGCGGCGATGTGGCGGCCGGCCGTTGCGCCCGGCGTACCCGGAAATGCGGTGCGAGGGCCTGGGCGAACCGCTCCAGGGGCCGGTCGAATGCCGGTTCCGTCTGCAGGAAGCCGATCAGACCCGCCATCCGCCGGACCCGCAACCGGCTGACGTTGCCGATCCACAGGCGGTATCCCGTCGGCCGCAGCTGCACCGGCGCCGGCCACAGGCGCAGGATGCGCAGGTGGTCGGGATCCGGCAGGTCTTGGACCAGGTCCAGGGACTCGTGCAGGCCGTCGTGGACCTGGGGCAGTACCGGCAGATCCCTGGCCCGGGCACTGGGGGACAACCATTGCATGATAGTGGCGATACCGACGCTGCCGGGGGCGTGCCAGCCGCGAGCCTCGAGTGCCCGGCGCAGGAGACGCAGGTCACCGGCATACTGGACGTCCAGGGGATGGGTGCGCCGGTCCGCCAGATCCAGCCGGTAGGCCGGCAGTTGCTGCCACCCCTGCTGCCACCAGTCGTCGAGGTCCATGGTCAGCAGCGGTCGCCGCATGGCGTAACGGGCCAGCTCGGTGTCCAGGTCGCGGCTGCTGTGCCAGACCGCGCCCAGGATCAGGGCGGCGGCCGACACCAGGGCCAGGCCCGTGCGCGAGATGGGTTCCGCGGGGTGCCGGCGATAGGCGATGCCGAACAGGGCGACCCACGCCAGTCCCAGGGCGAGGCCGCCGAGGACGTCGGACAGCCAGTGGGCCCCCAGGTAGAGCCGTGACAGGGCAATGGGCCCGACCAGGATCGCGGCCAGGCTGTAGGGCAGCCAGCGCAGCGAGGGGCGCAGTTCCCGCGCCAGCAGCACTGCCAGGAAGCCGTAGACCGTCAGGCTCAGGCTGACGTGGCTGCTGGGAAAGGCATCGTTGACCGTGCCGTGGATGGGCAGGGGCCGTGGCACGGCGGTCCAGAGCTTGAACAGGCGGGTCACCGCCGCCACCGACAGGAGCGCGGCCAGCCAGTGGCCGGCCGCCTTCCAGTGGCGGCCGGCGCTGAGCCAGGCCAGCACCGCCAGGCCGACCAGGGCCAGCACCCGGGGATCGCCGAGGCCGGTGAGGAACACGAAGATACGGTCGCCCCAGGGGGTGCGCAGGGCCTGCAGGGTGGCGAACACGTAGTGGTCGATGCCGGCCAGTGAATGGGCCAGCAGCCAGCCGAACACCAGGCTGGCCGCCAGCAGTACCAGGCCGAGGATGGCCAGGCCCCGGGCCTCCGGCTGGTCCGGGTCGAGCAGGGCGCCGGCCAGGGGCCGGATCAGCGGATGGTGTCGGCTCCAGTCCAGGATACGGCCCAGGATCAGGGTGATCCGGGGCTGCAGCAGGCGGAACAGGTGCAGTGTCAGCCACAGCAGCAGCCACAGCAGGGCCACCAGCCCGAGGATGAGTACGGCCAGGCGACCCGCCACCTCCGCCGCCAGGCCCACCGAGGCACCGAACACCACCCCGGGCAGCAGGTAGGCCGGTGCCCAGAGCAGGGCGGAGAAGGCATTGACGGTGACGAAGCGCCGGGCGGGCATGTCCAGCATGCCGGCGACCGCCGGCAGGATGGGGCGCACCGGCCCGACGAAGCGGGCGAAGAGCACGCTCTTGCCGCCATGGCGGGTGAAGAAGTCCACGCCCCGGTTGATGAGCTGGGGGTAGCGGCGAAAGGGCCAGATCACGCGTAGCTGCTGGTGGTAGTGACGGCCCAGCCAGAAGCTGAAGCTGTCGCCGGCCAGGGCTCCCAGGGCCGCCCACAGCAGGGTCGGGCCGAGTGCGAGGGCACCGGTGGCCACCACGGTGCCGATGCCGAACATGATGATGGTGCCGGGCAGGAACAGGCCGACGACGGCCAGGGATTCCAGCAGTGCCGTGGCGAAAACGGCGGCATAGGCCCAATGCGGGTGCAGGCCGATCCAGTGGAGAATCGCCTGCAGCAGCTCGTTCAGCATCGAAGGCCCTTCACCCGCCCGGGACAGGACGACATCGCCGGGCGCGAACCGGTTTCAGTCCAGTTCCGTCAGCGCGTCCCCGGCGGCGTCCAGGGTCGCGTCGATGACGGCATCGTCGTGGGCGCCCGAGACGAATCCCGCCTCGAAGGCCGAGGGGGCCAGGTAGACCCCCCGCTTGAGCATCTCGTGGAAGAACAGCCGGAACCGGTCCTGGTCGCAGCGGGTCACCTGGTAGAAATTGCGCACCTCGGCCTCCTCGGTGAAGAACAGGCCGAACATGCCGCCGACCCGGTTGCAGGCCAGGGGCACGCCGGCGCTGCGCGCCCGCTCCACCAGGCCGTCGGTGAGGCGCTGGGTGGCGGCGGCCAGGCGGGTATGGAAGTCCGGGGCCATGATGCCGCGCAGGGTGGCCAGGCCGGCGGCCATGGCCACCGGATTGCCGGACAGGGTGCCGGCCTGGTACACGGGCCCCAGGGGGGCGATCTGTTCCATGATCTCGCGTCGGCCGCCGAAGGCGCCCACCGGCATGCCGCCGCCGATGACCTTGCCCAGTGTGGTGAGGTCGGGCTGGACGCCGTACAGCCCCTGGGCCCCACCCAGGGCGACCCGGAAGCCGGTCATGACCTCGTCGAAGATCAGCACCGCCTCGTACCGGTCGCAGACTGCGCGCAGTCCCTCGAGGAAGCCCGGCACCGGCGGCACGCAGTTCATGTTGCCCGCCACCGGCTCGACGATGACCGCGGCGATCTGGCCGCCGAAGTGGGCGAAGGCCTGCTCCACCTGGTCGAGGTCGTTGTATTCCAGGGTCAGGGTGTGTTCCGCCAGGGAGGGGGGCACGCCGGGCGAGGTGGGCACGCCGAGGGTGAGGGCGCCGGAGCCCGCCTTGACCAGCAGGGAATCGGAATGACCGTGGTAGCAGCCCTCGAACTTGACGATCTTGTCCCGGCCGGTGAAGCCGCGGGCGAGCCGGATGGCGCTCATGGTGGCCTCGGTGCCCGAGTTGACCATGCGTACCATGTCCATGGAGGGTACCAGCTCGCACACCAGGTCGGCCATCTCGACCTCGACGGCGGTGGGGGCGCCGAAACCCAGGCCCTTGTCCAGGGCGGCGTGGACGGCCTGCAGCACGTCCGGGTGGGCATGACCGAGGATCATGGGCCCCCAGGAACCGACGTAGTCGATGTAGCGCCGGCCATCGACATCGATCAGCCAGGGACCCTCGCCACGTTCGAAGAAGACCGGTTCGCCGCCGACGCCGCGGAAGGCGCGGACCGGCGAATTGACCCCGCCCGGGATGTGGCGAATGGCCTGGGTGAAGAGTGCGTGCGACCTGTTCATGCGGGTGTCCTGGTTCAGTGGGAAAACAGCCGGGCGAAGCGCTGGGCCGCAGCGCCCGGGTCGGGTTGGCCGAACACGGCCTCGACCGCGGCCAGCATGTCGGCGCCGGCGGCGATCGGCAGAGCGCCATTTTCCGGCGTGATGCCGCCGATCGCAACCAGGGGCAGATCCAGCTCCCTGCGGGCCTGGCGCAGCAGGTCCAGCGAGGCCGGAACCGCATCCGGCTTGGTCGCCGAGGGAAAGAAGCGGCCGAAGGCGAGGTAATCGACGCCGGCCGCCGCCGCCTCCCGGGCCCGCCCCAGGTCGTCGTAGCAGGAGACACCGATGATCGCCGCCGGTCCCAGCAGGGCCCGTGCCCGGCCCGGATCGGGGTCGCCGCGTCCGAGGTGCACGCCGTCGGCACCGGCGCGGCGGGCCAGCTCGGGATCGTCGTTGACGATCAGGGGGACGCCCCTGGCGCGGCACAGGCGCAGCAGGGCCCGGGCCTCGCGCAGCCGCCGGTCCGCGTCCTCGCCCTTGTCGCGGTACTGGACCAGGCGGGCGCCACCGGCGAGCGCCGCGGCCACCGCCGCCTCCAGGCCGGTGGCCCGGCACAGGATGGCGTCGGTGATGGCATAGAGACCGTGCAGCCGTGCCCGACCGGTCCTGGAGGCGGTCACCCTCATCCTTGTCCCGCCCTCAGTCCTCCTCGCCCAGGGCCCAGAACAGGCGGTTGGGCAGCAGCTGTCCCATGCCGGCGCGGTAACCCTGGTGCAGGGCCTCCCAGGTATATTCCTGGGCCTCGTGGATGGCGGTGAAGGGTTCCAGACCCTGGGCCAGCAGCCCGGCGATACTGGAGGCCAGGGTGCAGCCCGAACCGTGGTACTGGCCCGGCAGCCGGTCCCAGGTGAAACTTTCCAGCCGCCGGTGGTTGCCGAACAGGATGTTGGTGACCGCGCTGGTGTTTTCGTGGGTACCGGTCACCAGCACGAACTCGCAGCCCCGGTCGAGCAGGGCCATGGCGCAGGCGTCCAGATTGTCTGCCTCCGGCGCCAGGGCGCGCAGCTCCAGGCTGTTGGGGGTGAGCACCGTGGTGTGGGGGAACAGCAGGGCCTGCATGGCGGTCAGGGCCTCGCTGTCCGTGAGCTGGGTGCCGCCGCCCGAGGCCAGGATGGGATCCAGCACCACCGGCACCTCGCGGTAGTCCTGCAGGATGCCCTCGATGGCCTCGATGGAATCCAGGCTGCCCAGCAGCCCGATCTTGATGACCGCCACCGGCATGTCCTCCAGCACCGCCCGCGCCTGCTCGATGATGAGCGAGGCGTCCACCGGGGCAAAGCCCTTGATGTCCTGGGTGTCCTGGATGGTCAGGGCGGTGATCACGGGGGCACAATGGCAGCCGTGGGAGGCCAGGGTCTCGATGTCGGCCTGGATTCCGGCCCCGCCGCTGGGATCGTTGCCCGACAGGGCGAGTACCACGGGGATGGCTGGGTTGGTCTCGGTCATGCGGGGCCCCGCGCAGGCTGCTGGGATGGGATGGCCGCTGATTGTACCATCCCCATGGGACGGGCAAAGAGGAGGAGGGGCGCATCATGGCACGCTATCGCTGTACCGTCTGCGGTTTCGTCTACGACGAGCGCGAGGGACTGCCGGACGAGGGTTTCGCACCGGGGACACCCTGGGCGGAGATCCCCGACGACTGGGTCTGCCCCGAGTGCGGTGCGGGCAAGGAGGATTTCGAGCGGCTGGACGACTGAGCGGGACAGGTCAGTCCGTTGCCGGCAGGGTGCCGGCCAGCCGCGCCAGCCAGGCGGTGCGGGCGGAGAGTTCCAGGGAACAGGTCCATTTGTAGGCCTGCAGGGCATCGGCGCCCTGGGCATAGACCCCGTGGCCGCGTACCACCGTGATCCGGTGCCGGGCCAGCACGGCGGCGACCCGGGCGGGCGATGCCTCGACGTAACGGGCATAGGGCAGATCGATGACCGGCACCAGGGGGAAGTAGTACTGGCCCTCGAAGTCGGGTGGCACGAAGTCCCGCCCGTCCAGGGTCAGGGCCACGCTGTGGGGACCGTGACTGTGGATGATGGCGCCGGCGGCGGGATTGGCGCGGTAGACCGCCTGGTGCAACGGCGCGTCCAGCGAGGCGCCCCCGGGCAGGGCACCTTCCAGCGGCGCCTGCAGGAGGTCGGCGGGCTCCAGGGTGTCGGCACAGGCGCCCGTGGGGGTGATCCAGAACCGGTCGCCGCTGCGCACCGACATGTTGCCGCTGTGGGAATCGTTGAGACCATAGCGGCGCAGCCAGCGATAGATGTCGACCAGTGCCTGGCGTGGGTCCATCGGCGATTCTCCTCCCCCAGGAGCCTGTCCGAGCCAAGCATAGCACCGGCCCGCGTCCCGTGACGACCGGGCCGGATGTGGTATAAAGGTAGGACGTGACGGCGTGTTCCATTCACATCGGGTTGGGTTTCAGAGGATCACAATGACATCGATCGGTACTGGCAGGGCGCGGCGCCACAGCGCCGGCTTCACCCTCATCGAGATCATGGTGGTGGTGGTGATCCTGGCCATCCTGGCCGCCATCATCGTGCCGCGCATCATGGACCGGCCGGAGCAGGCACGGATCGCCAAGGCCAAGCAGGACGTACGGGCGCTGGAATCGGCCCTCAACCTGTACAAGCTGGACAACTTCAGCTATCCCACCACGGACCAGGGACTGGAGGCGCTGGTGACCAAGCCCAGCTCGCCGGAGCCCCCCAACTGGAAGCAGGGGGGGTACATCCAGCGCCTGCCCATGGATCCCTGGAAACACCCCTACCAGTACCTGAACCCGGGTACCCACGGCGCCATCGACGTCTATTCCCTGGGTCCCGACGGTCAGCCGAGTGAAGACGACATCGGTAACTGGAACATCGAGTGACCCGGCGCGGCGCCGCCGCGGCTTCACTCTGATCGAACTCCTGGTCGTCCTGGTCCTGATCGGCATCATCGTGGGGTTCGCCACCCTCGCCATCGACCGGGATCCCCGTGGTGACCGGCTCGGCCGTGCCGTGGAGCGGCTGTCCGCGCTGCTGACGCTGGCGCAGGAACAGGCGCTGGCCCGGGGCGAGGAATGGGGGCTCCTGCTGGAACCGGACGGCTACCGCTTCATGGTGCTGGACGACGAGGATCACTGGCAGCCGGTGACCGACGATCCCGTGTTCCGTGCCCGCCACTTCCCACCGGGCACCGAGGTGCGGCTGGAGCTGGAGGGCCGGCCGCTGGTGCTGGCGGCGGACCCCGAGCGCCAGCGTCCCTCACTGGTCCTGCTCTCCAGCGGCGGACTCACCCCCTTCGTGGCGGAGTTTTCCGCCACCGGTACCGAGCGCCGCTTTCGTATCACCGGCCGTCTGGTCGACGGCATCCGCTGGCAGGAGGTGATCGGCGGGTGAGCGCTGTCCGTGCCAGGGGGTTCACCCTGCTGGAGGTGCTGGTGGCGCTGGCGGTGCTGGCCATCGCCCTGGGCGCGGCCACGGCCGCCGTGAGCCGCTACGTCGATCACCAGGGCTATCTCCAGGAGCGGACCCTGGGGACCCTGGTGGCACACGACGTGCTGGCCGAGTTTCGCCTGCGCAAGGACTGGCCCGCCACCGGCGAGGAGACGGGGGAACTGGACATGGCGCGTCACCACTGGTACTGGCGGGCGGTGGTGGCGGGCACCCAGGATCCGGACCTGCGGCGGGTGGACATAGAGATCCGGGCCGGGGACCGGGATGGGCCGGTGCTGGCACGGCTGAGCGGTTTCCTGGAGAAGCCCGCCCCCCGGCCGGCCGACCTGCCGCCTGCGGGACAGGACCGTGTCACGACCTGAGGCGCAGGGATTCACCCTGATCGAACTGCTGGTGGCCCTGGCCGTGTTCGCGGTGGTTGCGGTCATGGCCTATGGGGGCCTCGACCAGGTGCTCTCGGTACGGGCGCGGGCGGCGCGCGCGGCCCACGCGCTCGGGGCCCTGCAGCTGACCTACCAGGTTTGTGCGCGGGACTTCACCCAGGTGGTCCCGCGCGGTATCCGCAATGCCCAGGGCGACCCGCTGCCGCCCTTCCTCACCGGTACCGGCACCGACCTGGTGGAGTTCACGCGGGGCGGCTGGCGCAATCCCGCCGGCCAGGTCCGCAGCAGCCTGCAGCGGGTGGCCTACCGCATCGAGAAGGACCGCCTGGTGCGGCGCTACTGGCTGGTGCTGGACCGGGCCCAGGATTCAGTGCCCGTGGCCGAGCCGCTGATGGCAGGGGTCCGGTCGCTGCGGTTCCGTTTTCTCGACCGCGCCGGTCACTGGCGGGAGGACTGGCCGGTACCGGCGGACGCTACGCCACCGCGCCTGCCGCGGGCGGTGGAGATGGACCTGGATACCGATCGTTGGGGTGAACTGCGGTGGCTGTTCGTCCTGCCATGAATGCCATGGACGGCCAGCGCGGGGTGGCCCTGCTCACCGCCCTGCTGGTGGTGGCCCTGGCGACGGTGGCGGCGGCCTCCATGGCCAGCCGTCTGTCGCTGTCCATGCGCCGCACCGCCAGCCTGCTCGGTACCGAGCAGGCCCGTGCCTATGCCCTGGGGGTGGAACGCTGGAGCCGGGCCATCCTGCGCCGTGACGCCCGGGACGGCGACGTGGATTCCCTGGACGAAATCTGGGCGCGGCACCTGCCGCCGCTGCAGGTGACCGGCGGTGAGATTCGCGGCGGGCTGGAGGACCTGCAGGGGCGCTTCAACCTCAACGGCCTGCTGCGCCAGGGCAAGGTGGATGCGGCGGCCCGGGCCCGGTTCGAACGGCTGTTGCGGGTGTTGCAGATCGACCCCGCCCTGGTGCAGGCCGTGCTGGACTGGCTGGATGCGGACATCGACCCCAGGTTCCCGGACGGCGCCGAGGACGATGCCTACCTGCTGCTGCAACCGGCCTATCGCGCCGGCAACCGGCCCCTGGTGAGCGTCAGCGAGCTGCGCCTGGTGAAGGGGATGGACCATGGGACCTGGACCCGCCTCGCGCCCTACGTGGTGGCCCTGCCCGAGCCCACCCGCATCAATGTCAACACGGCGCCGGCGCCGGTCCTGCGGGCACTGGTACCGGGCCTGAGCGCGGACGAGGCACAGCGGATCGTCGAGCAGCGCAAGAGCAAGCGGTTCGAGTCGGCCGCCGACTTCCTGCAACTGCCGGTGCTGGCTGGGCGCCGGGTGGATGCCGCGCAGGTGGGTGTCGGCAGCGACTATTTCCTGTTGCGGGCCCGGGTGACGGTGGGGTCCGGGCGCACGACCCTCTACAGCATCATCCACCGGCACAAACAGGCGGTGGAGACCCTGCGGCGCAGCTTCGGCACCTGGTGAGGGGCCGGCGCCATCGCTTTGCGCCCGCTTCGTCTTTTGGGTAAGGTCTGGCCTGATCAGGCCGTTCCAGGGGTTCCGG
>JALWSQ010000018.1 GCA_026993645.1 Thiohalobacter sp. | reverse complement strand
ATGCCGGGCATAGTGCATGGACGTCGACGGCCCGTACAGGCGGCCTAGCGCCCCGGGCGCCGGCGAGATGATCACCTTGCGCCCCAGCCGCTCCCGGAAGGCATCGAGGAGCTTGAGCAGGCGGTTGTCCATCATCGGCCACCAGGGGCCGAACTCCTTGGCCGTGAAGTGGTCCAGGGTCGGCTTCTTCTCAGACATGGTTTTCCACAGCAGATAGGTCCCGGCCATCGCAGCTAACGGCAGCGCCTTCACGATTCCAGCGCCGCCGCCCGTGCATTTTCCGCCGCCACCAGCGCCGTGCCTTCGGCCGGCGGCATCGCCTGCGCCTGTTTGGCCGCCCGCGCCCTGATAATCTTGGCCAGGTCGATGCGGACGTTCTGGTCTATCTGCACATCGGTTTCTGTCGGGTGATTCGCCTTGCGCAGATAGGCCGCGATCAGCAGCAGAATTTCGTCATTCATTGGATCACCTCATAGGTGACGTTGATCGGCACCAATAGCCCGCCCGAATTATTATTAGTGCCGACATAGAGACCGTACCCCGGCGGCACAACGACCGGAAGCGCCCCGTGATGGATCCCAAACGTATCCAGCGCCATCAGTATTGGATTATTCGTATAGACGCCCGCATTGTTTTGTGCCGCGTAAACGTAGGTTATTGCTGAAATCTGCGTCATCATATAGGCGCCGTAAAAACGGATGCCTTTCAGGTTTGCGGCCGGCGGCTCAACCTCGATCGACATGCCCGGCGCGGCCGATACGGTCGTTCCCACAATATACTTCCCGGTCGTGACCATTCCCGAATCGACCCTTACGACCGCCCCTTTCGTTAGGGTCAGCCGGTTATCATCGATCCTGCCGTTCGCAGTCGATAATAGAACTTTCTGTGCGACTTGTGAGACAACGGAGAGCCGCGAAAACCCACCGTCGACATACTCACCAATGCCAGCAGATCTTTTTTGCAGTGGACCGCCGTCGACCCCTATCCAAATGTCATCCTGCGCGTCTATTACCCGGTAATAACTACCGGACGCACCAATTTCAATTTCCTTGTTCGCGGTCAGGTTGATGACGTAATCAGCCACGACGTTTCCCCCTGAGGGCATAGGCCACGCCAATGACGGCGGCGGTACCCAGTCCCCACTTGGTGAGATTCTGGAAGGCCAGCGACGCATCGCTCGATTGCGCATCGCGGGCAAATTGCAGCGCCGCCTGATTCTGGCGCAGCGCGAAATCAAACGCCCGTGACTGGACATTCTGGACGGCCGATAGGGCGTCGCCCGTCGACCGTGACACGGCGGATAACGCGGAATCTGTCGCATGCGACGCCGTATCGAGGGCCCCTTTCACGGACGAAGCGATCACCTGGTTCGACTGGCGCAGGGTCTCCTGCTGCGCCTGGTTGGTCTGGTCGATCGCAGCAAACGCGGCCTTGACGGCGCCCTGGTCGGTCACGGTGATCGACCCGTCGCCCACCACGGTCGGCGCCCCCACGCCCTGGAGGTTCAGGTTTTGGGTATTGGTGACCGTGGTCGAACTGGTTGAACTCGATGAACTCTTGTGCCCCATTTATGCAATCTCCGCCCGGTAGACGGTCTCCAGGACATAGAACCCGTGGCGGCCGAGCATCCGGGCCATCCCAGGCCGGCGGCAGTGGGCCCGCAGTGACCCGATCCCGTTGCGCCTGGCGATCTCCCGGAACGCTTCGACCACGGCATCGAGGCCATGCCCAGAGCCTGCCACCAGCACCAGCTCGGGCGGCTGGCCCTCGGCCTGCTCGATCCGGGTCACCAGGTAGCCGTGGGTGGGGATGATGAACAGCTCCGCCACCCCCTCCTCCACCTGGCGCCGGATCTCGTGGACGTCCAGCCCCAGCGCGGGCGCCAGTGCCTCGGCGGCGGTGCGGTTCCAGGGGATCTTGCGCGGCTCGATCACTTCCGGCGCAGGATCAGCACCAGGGCGACCGCGCCCAGCCCCAACATGATCAGCTCCTGCTGGGACAGCGCACCATGGCCGGACCCCGGGACGGTAGCGAATGGATAGGCCGGTGCGTTCAGCCCGCCGACGTTGACGGCGCCGGTGTTGGCATCACCGCTCGTGGATGATGGTCCGATCCCGCCACCGAATCCGCCACCGGCACCGCCACCCGTACCGCCCCCCAGGTAACTGGTCAAAGCACTCGCCGCGACGCCCCACATAACGCACTCACTTCTTGCGCCGGGTCACATACCAGGCGACGGCGGCCGCCGTGAGCGCGGCCGCACCCAGAGACACCGCCGCCGCCGGCGCGGGCTTGGCCGCGCCTGGCAGCGACGTCACCGGCACCTGGACGATACCCGACTTCGCATTGAAGAAATCGCCGAGCTTCTCGGCCCCCAGGACAGCCCCCAGCGCAACGGTTGCGAGGATCCAGGGCATGTCACTTCACCGCCAGGAACAACAGCAGGCCCAGCCCCATGAGGACCAGCATATCCGAGGACACCACGCCGGCCTGGACGGGTGCACCATGGATGTTCACCGGCTCCCGGCCGACCTGACTCTGGCGCTCGACCGTGGTCCGCTCCGCCGCCTGCGTTGCGCCCGACTTCGCCAGGTGCTGGGCGGTCTTGAACCCCTCGACCGCGAACCACCCACGCAACAGCCCATCGAGAGCATCGATGCCCGTGATGGACTGCGGCTTGCCGTGGATCTTGTGGGGCCCGCCAATGGCGGGGTTCCACCATGGGTTGTTGACGGTCTGGGCCGCCAGGGTCGGATCAGCCATGGCTCACCCCCTCAGATACCCTGGAAACCGTCGAGCATTTCCAGCACCAGGTCGGCCGCACCGGCCGCGGTCTTGTTGACCCGGAGACGCCGGTCCTGGACCCCCTCGGTCGCGACAGCGTCGGGCAGCTCACCGGTCAGCAGGAAGTCGATGGACGTGAACCCGGCCACCGGAACGCGGCCCCGGGACTCCGCGAGCTTCTGCAGCTCCTGTGCCGTGGTCTTGTCGGCATCGAAGATCTTGACGCCATCAAGCTCGACCTCGGCATGGGTGACGTCACCAGCCATCGCATGGATCGCGGCGATACGGGGCCCCTTGGGGATGGCATCCCACTCGTTCGTTCCGGCCGCGAAATTGTAGGGAAACTCGCGGATCTTGAGGAACGCACCCAGCAGCGAGGGCGGGCCCAGGGTCGCCCAGGCATCCAGCGTCAGATCGGCCGATGCCGCGGCATCGATATCGCCCTCGATGGTCAGCGTATCGACGTCCTGCGTCCCCAGTGCCGGCAGATGACGCCAGGCAGGGTTCAGCTCCGGCCGGGTGAAATGGATGGACAGGAAACCCGCGCCATCCGGCCGCCCGTAGTAGCGATTCAGATCCGCCAGCCGCTGGCCCGTGGCGAAGTCCTGTACCGACTTGCCGTTGATCTTCACGGTCAGCTTGCTGAGATGGGTCTGGTCGAACGTAGTGCCACCCATCGCAAACAGCACGGATTGATAGGTGAGCCCCACGGGGCACTGGAGCACGAATCGACCGCCGGGCGTGACGTTCGCAATCGTCGGCAGTTTCTTGGTGATCATCGCGGACCCCCTCAGCCGTTGATCAGCTTGCGCAGAGGCGGAATCCGGTTGGCAGCAGCCACGGCGGCCAAAGCGACCGCGGCCCAGCGCAGCATGGTCTCGATCTTGGGCATTTCAAATCCCTCGCTTCATCTCAGGTTCAATCACGGTGGCATAGATCACCATCACGGTCAGACCGGCCACCACCTGGAACAAGAATCGCTTCATGTCCATGCCGCATTGATAGGCCAAAAGAAAACCGGGCATCAAGCCCGGTTCCCGAACTTTCCTGAAAAGTTTTCAGGATCAGCGTTTTCCGCCAGCTTTCGGCTCGCCCTTGCGGCTTTTTTTCCCGCCGATGAAACTGATACCCCATATCCCCGCCACGGCAAGCATGGCCAGAATCAGCAGATCATATTTACCCATTTTCCGCCCTCCCAAGCAGTTGATACGCCGCAAGCTCTGAGACCAGATACCCGGCGAGCGACGCCAGGACCACGGTCCAGTCGGTGTGAACCGACTTCAGCGCGGCGTAACCATACGCAGCAAATTGAGCCATTCCAACGGCCCTGGCACTATTCGCCAGGTGCTTCGCCTGGTCGAGATTCATCGGCATAGGTCCTGTCGAATTCCTCTACCTTAACAAGATACGGCAGACCGGAGCCGGATTCAAACCGGATCGCCGCCTTCGTGAGGGTGCGATCCTTGTGCCGCTGGAGCATCTGCAGATCGACGTCGGGGATGTCCGACAATGCGAGCCCGAACCGGCTGGCAACGTACTCCGCGTCCTGCCGGGTGTTCGGCCGGCAGATGTTAACCACGGTGGCGTTTCCCAGGACGGACTTGTCGGTTTCCTGGGCCCTTTGGACCACGGCATAGATGTTCGTGCCATACTTCAGCCCCCGCGTGACCAGCACGCCCCAGAACCCGCCGGCCTTGACGGCATTGGTGGCGGCCGCCAGCTCCTCACAGACGATGTCGGCCGGTGCCTGGCGGCTCCAGTTGAATGCGCAGCGACAGAACAGGTCGAAGTCGCGCAGCGCCTCCGGGTGGTAGGCGAGCCGCGCCGGCCCTGTGGCAGCCCGCAGCCTGGCCAGCAGCGCCCCGCGGCCCTCCACCGCCTCCAGGCCGAACTTCGCCGCATACTCGCCTTCCACGTCCCAGACCAGCAGGCGCTTGCTCGCCCGCACCTGGGACAGGACGAACTGGCTCTTGCCGCTCCTCGATGCGCCGATCGAGAACACCAGGCGCCCATCCGGGCGCAGATCAGGACTCCGGCCAGTCCGCGGCGTAGGCGAACTGGGATGACCCTTTCCCATTCCGATCCCCCTTCTGCTCAGATTCCGGTTTTTCAGCCTTGCCCTCGGCCTTCGGCTTCAGCCGCGGCATGACCACCTGGACGGTCACGACCAGGGCATCACATTCGACGCACTCCGACGCCCCTCCGGCCGCCGTGGCGGGCAGCCAGCGCAGCCAGGACGCCGGCAGATACTTCGCCCCCACCCTGGCCCAGACCTCGGCCAGGCGGGCGCACTCCTCATCGGTAACGCGCCAGGCCGGCACCATCCAGCCGAAACCCAGCTTGAACGCGATCAGCAGGGTGCCCCGCAGGCGCTCCACGATGCCGGCGGACTCGGGCCCCGGGGACTCCGCCGTCCTCGCGTACCCCACAGGCGGCGCGGCCGCTGGCCCCAGGTCCGCCGCTATCCGGTCCCATTCGGCGCTCACGGTCTCCGGTGAGCAGTCCACCTGATTCATGCCGCCTGTCGCTTCCACCACCAGCTCCCGACTCCGATCACAACCCCTGCCAGGATCAGCCAGCGATCCCAGCGCCGATGATCATCTTCCTTGGCCTCATCGGCCGGCTCAGGTGGCGGCGCCGGATCGGGCGCCGGCGGGGCCCCGAACGTCACGCCGTCCACCTCCTCCACCGGCGGCCGCTGGGCCACCTCCAGGGCCGCCAGCTTCGCCTTCAGCCGCTCCTGCCCCCGCAGGGTGTTGTAGGTGAATCGGCCGCAGTCCGGGCAAATGACGTAGAGCTTGCCCCGCTTGTCGGCCCGCACCTCGGCCGTGGCGGTACAGTCCGGGTCCGGACAGGGCATTTCGGTGATCTTCTCTCGCATGCTACCCCCTCATGATGGCGGCCAGCGCCGCCCCCGTGACCACGCCGGCCCCGTAGAGCCCGGCGCCCAGCAGTGCCGACCTGCGCCGCCCTCGTTCGATGGCGGCTTGCACGGCGATGATCAGCTCCTGGATGGGTTCCACTACGCCCAGCCTCCCCCCGGATCAGGGCCCGCTGACAGGTCCGGCCAGTTATCCGGCGGCTCAGGGTCCGGCGGCGGCGGCGAAACCGGAAAGTTATCCGCCCGTATCAAGCCAACCGCATAAACCCCGCTGGCGGGGTCCCAGCGGACCCTGCCCAACCACTGGACGGTGGACGGCTCCTCCTCCGCCGGCGCCGGCAGCCGGTACAGGCAGCCATAGGTCCGGGTCCGGCGGAATCCGGTCTGAGCAGACCACCACTCCAGGAACTCATCGGCGGTCCACTCGACCATCGCCGGCGCATCGGTGGAATGGCGCTCCGCCTTCTCGGCCGACTTCGTCGGTACGAGCTGCGCGGAATACTTGACGACCTCGCGGATGGCGGACGCCAGGCTTTGGGCATCGGGCTTCAGCTCCCGGATCTCCAGGTTCGCGCCCCAGGCCTCGCGCAGCCGCTTGTAGGAGAGCGCACCCCTGACGCACAGCAGCACGTTCAGGTGGACGTTCCAGTCCCGTGCGGCCGCCAGGGGCGCCTCCAGGGTGACGAAGGCCCCCTTGATGGTGGGGAACCGGTCCCTGTATCGCTTGCGTCCGGCCCGCTCCTCCTTCGGGATCAGATCCCGGCCCTTCAGAATCTCGCGCTTGAACCGCTCAAGGATCGCCTTCTGGCCGTCGGCCAGGCGCCCCTGGGGGAAGTTCGGAAGGGTCAGGACGGCGTAATAGACCCGCTGGAGGGGATGTTGCCCCCAGCGCACCATGAAATCGATGTATCGCCGGTCCAGCCGGCGTTGCTCCAGGCGCTCCTCATCCGGGCAGAGCTTCGACAGCCGGCATTTCGCCGACCAGGCGATCACGGTCCGGTGATCCTCCGTCACCCCGACGTGGCCATCGCATCGGCACCCAGCCAGGCGTTCGGACAGATCCCGCAGCCGGTAGTCCGCGGTCTCGTCATACCAGCGCAGGCACCGCCGCCCCAGCGCCTGCTCCGCCTTGCGCCGCTGGGCATAGTCGGCCATTTCGGCCTCGATGCGCTCCTGGGCGAGCACCAGGTCGAACCGGTTGCGGTCGACGACCGGCTTGTGGAGCTGGTCCTGCCGCTCGATCCAGGCCTCCACGTCATGGGGCAGGAAGGGCGGACCACCTGGCCGCAGGGCACGGCCAACGTGATATGGGACACGGTGCAGGGGAGCATTCGGTCCGGACCCTTGGGGTATCATTGGTCCGTCACCCCGGAGGAGGCCATGAAGATGCCGGAGAACCCAGCAGTGAAGGAAGGCGAAGTCTTGCCAAAGGGCGAGGACAAACTGACCGAGACAGTCCAGGGCCTGGCGGACGCCTTCATGAAAACGGAGGAAGAAAAGACCCGCCGCCTCGAAATGCGGCTCAGGGCACGCAACGAATGGACACCGGAGAGCAGGCGGGACTTCGTTGCAACCATCTGGGTCCTAGCCATCGCAACCCTCGTGATGGCGGGCGGCTTCACCTACGCCTTCATCCGCTCCGATTCCTGTTTCATCATGAGCCTGATGACCGCCTTCCTCGGGTTTCTTGGCGGCTTTGGAATTGGAAAAACGCAGGGCACCGCGAACGCGACGGGAGAAGAATCGTCGATACGCCCGCGAGACGAAGACCCCTAGCCACGATGCCAGGGCAAACCCGGTCAGCGCATGACCGATGCAGCTCCGATTGATCACCGCACCACCTCCCCGTCGGCTCGCAGGTAACGCTCATCGAGGGGCAGCAGCCGGCACAGCTCGCGCCAGGCACGGTTGCGGGCAGCGATCCCTTCGATGGTTCGCGCCGGCAACCGCACCTGGCGGGGTTTGTGTGATGGGTGATAGTTGGGGCCGCGGCGGCTCATCGGACGATGAACACCCACCAGCGACTGTCATGCTCCGTCCTGACGACTGAGCGTTGCGTCAGGCCTCGCACCTGCGCGATGTCGCGCCAGGCCGCCTTGGCAGTCTTGAACTTCCGCCGGCTGCGGATGATGCGCTTCCCGGCCATATCAGTGCCACCAGGCGGCGACCGCGAGCACCATGGCGGCCGGCAGGGCGATGATGGACGTGGCCAGATACCAGGCCGCAAACACCTCCAGCGGGTGCCGGCGCGGCTGCGGCCGGCGGCTGGAGCAGGGTTCGGCGAAGTCCCGCATGCAGGTACTCATGCCGCGCCCTCCAGTTGAGCATCACGCCAGATCAGCTTCCCTTCGATGACACCAGCGAACCAGGCATCCGCCTCGGCTGTACCCATTTCGTAGAGCATCGCCGACTTCAGGGATTCGATCTCGCCCGCGCAGTAACGCAACGCATCAAGGACGCCCGCCTTGTAGGCATCCGAGCGAGGATCGCGAGGCACATTGAAAGCCTGCTCGAAAAGGATCTCAGCAGTACTCATGCCGCGCCCTCCTCGGCCAGCTCACCTTCTTCCGCGTAGGCCTCCGGCGGCAGGTCCTGGATCAGCTCCCGGATCTCCCGGCAGCGTTCGGGGTGCAGGTGATTGATCACATCCAGGATGCGGAACACGGCCACTTCGAGCTGGGCGGCGCGCTCCTCCGCCTTGGTGGACGCATCGATGACCTGGCCGACCTGTTCAGCGATCAGGTCCAGACGTTCGGCAAATTCTTGCGCTTCCGACTTCCTCATGGCGTAACCCTCCGATCTAGGTTTCCAGGGCTCCCCTCCGGGCGGTAGAAGGCCCCGGCCCGGAGGCCGGGGAGGAAACCACCTCGGAGGATGGAGGAGTAGGCGCGGGTGGACGGTTCCGGCAGGTGGGTGGGGACTCACCAGACGCGCCCACCTCACGCCTGGCGTAAAAACTACGTTAAGGGTTTAACCCCGTCAACCCCTTAACACTTGAAAGCCTTGGATGATGTCATATCCTTGAACCATCACATTACGGGGACTCGCCATGAATACCACGAATAAGCTACTGAATGACTTAATGAAACGCTATGGACTTCGGTCTGATTACGCGATCTCCAAGTTTCTGAATTGCTCCCACAGCCGGATAAGCCACTACCGAAACGGCCGCGCCACAATGGACGAGCTGATGGCATACAGGATCGCCGACCTGCTGGGCCGCGACCCCGCGGAGCTGGTGGCAAAGATCAATCTGGACCGTGCAAAACGCCCGGAGGAAAAGGCGGCCTGGCGGAAGATCCTGAAGCAGATGGGTGATGCGGCGGCGATCCTAGCCTTTTGTTCCGGCTTGTGTTTTGGGGTTCACCCGGGGGAGGCGGTGGCGGTGACTGCCCTGCCTGGCAAAGCGCCGAGTGCGGGGCAAATGCATATTATGT
>JALWSQ010000017.1 GCA_026993645.1 Thiohalobacter sp. | reverse complement strand
GAACAGCGGGTTGCGGATCCCCACCTTGGCCAGGTTCTGGATGATCTTGCCCGGCAGCGAGCCGATGTAGGTCCGGCGGTGGCCGCGGATCTCGGCCTCGTCCCGCACCCCGCCCAGCGACATGCGCACGAACTTGCGGTTGGTGGCCCGGGCGATGGACCGGCCCAGCGAGGTCTTGCCCACGCCCGGCGGCCCCACCAGGCACAGGATGGGGCCCTTGAGCTTCCGTACCCGCTGCTGCACGGCCAGGTACTCCAGGATGCGTTCCTTGACCTTCTCCAGCCCGTAGTGATCCTCTTCCAGGACCCGCTCCGCCGCCGCAAGGTCGTGGCGGATGCGGGTGCGCTTCTTCCAGGGCACGCTCACCAGCCAGTCGATGTAGTTGCGCACCACCGTGGCCTCGGCCGACATGGGTGACATCAGCTTGAGCTTGTTGAGTTCGCTCTCCGCCTTCTTGCGCGCCTCCTTGCTCATGCCCGCCTGGCGAACCTTCTTTTGCAGCTCCTCGATCTCGTTGGGCGCATCCTCCAGCTCACCCAGTTCCTTCTGGATGGCCTTCATCTGCTCGTTGAGGTAATACTCGCGCTGGCTCTTCTCCATCTGCTGCTTGACGCGGCCACGGATGCGCTTCTCGATCTGCAGGATGTCGATCTCGCCCTCGATCAGCCCCATCAGATGCTCCAGGCGCTCACGCACCGAGGCCAGCTCCAGCACGCGCTGCTTCTCCTCCAGCTTGAGCGACATGTGGGCGGCGATGGTGTCCGCCAGCCGGCTGGGATCGTCGATGCCGGACAGGGAGGTCAGCAGCTCCGGCGGCACCTTTTTGTTCAGCTTGACATACTGGTCGAACAGGGTCATGAGCGACCGCATCAGCACCTCGATCTCGCGGTCACCCTCCTCCAGCTCGCTCGCCAGGGGCTCGACGCTGGCCTGGTAGTAGCCGTCCTCCAGCACCAGGGATCCGATCCGGGCCCGCTCGGCGCCCTCCACCAGCACCTTGACGGTGCCATCGGGCAGCTTCAGCAACTGCAGGATACTGGACAGGGTCCCCACGCCGTGGATGTCGTCCACACCGGGATCGTCGACCTCGGCGCTCTTCTGCGCCACCAGCAGGATGCGCTTGTCGGCCGCCATGGCGGCCTCCAGGGCACGGATGGATTTCTCCCGGCCGACGAACAGCGGGATGACCATGTGGGGGTAGACCACCACGTCCCGCAGGGGCAGAACCGGTGCAACGAGGGATTGGGTTTCAGTCATAGCATTACCTTGGGGTGTCGATGTTGTCGGCGGGCCGGACGGTCATCAGCCACCGCCGGCCCGGGGACCCGCGCCGCCGGCGGGGATCCTGGATCTCATTATGGGGTCGAACACGCCGGCTTCAACCGGACGGTGAGGGCTGGATAGGCCCCCGACGGCGGTTCGGCACCTGGTGAAGGAAAGGCAAGTTCCGCGCCAGCCGGCCGCCCGCCGGGGCCGGTCCCAAGGCCGGAGATGGCACCGCCGCCCGGGGGCGGCGGTCGGTGCGGGCACATCAATCGGAGGCCACCCGCTGTTCCTGGGAATCGTACACCAGGTAGGGTTGCGACTCGCCGGCGATGACGCTCTCGTCCACGATCACCTTGCGCACCCCCTCCAGCGACGGCAGGTCGTACATGGTGTCCAGCAGCACGTGTTCGAGGATGGTGCGCAGGCCCCGGGCCCCGGTCTTGCGCTCCATGGCCTTGCGCGCCACCGCCCGCAGGGCATCCTCGCGGAACTCCACCTCGCACGCCTCCATCTCGAACAGCTTGTGGTACTGCTTGGTGATGGCGTTCTTGGGTTCGGTGAGGATCTTGACCAGGGCGTCCTCGTCCAGCTCCTCCAGGGTCGCCACCACCGGCAGCCGGCCGACGAACTCGGGGATGAGCCCGTAGCGCATCAGGTCCTCGGGCTCCACGTCGTAGAGGATCTCGCCCACCGACTTGCTCTCGTCCTTGCTCTTGATCTCGGCGGAGAAACCGATGCCGCCCTTCTCCGAGCGGCTGCGGATGATCTTGTCCAGGCCGGCGAAGGCGCCGCCGCAGATGAACAGGATGTTGGAGGTGTCCACCTGCAGGAACTCCTGCTGCGGGTGCTTGCGCCCGCCCTGGGGCGGCACCGAGGCCACGGTGCCCTCGATCAGCTTCAGCAGTGCCTGCTGCACCCCTTCGCCCGAGACGTCACGGGTGATGGAGGGGTTGTCCGACTTGCGCGAGATCTTGTCGATCTCGTCGATGTAGACG
>JALWSQ010000016.1 GCA_026993645.1 Thiohalobacter sp. | reverse complement strand
CCCTCACCCCTCACCCCTCACCCCCTATAATGAATGCATCGGCATTCGCCAGGGGGAACGGCATCGTGCAGCCAACGGAGGTTTCACGCTGGATCTGGGAGACCAAGTACCGTTTCGACGGCGGTGACCGTCCCGAGCAGGACATCGGTGACAGCTGGCGCCGGGTCGCGGCGGCAGTGGCATCGGTGGAGCCGGAGGCCGACCGCTGGCGGCAGGCCTTCCTCGACGTCCTGCAGGACTGGCGCTTCCTGCCGGGGGGCCGCATCCTGGCCGGGGCCGGCACCGGGCGCCAGGTGACCCTGTTCAACTGCTTCGTCATGGGAATCATCGAGGATTCCCTCGACGGTATCTTCGATGCGCTCAAGGAGGGGGCATTGACCATGCAGCAGGGCGGCGGGGTCGGATACGACTTCTCCACCCTGAGGCCCTGGGGTACCCGGGCCCGCGGGGTGGGGGGAACGGCCTCGGGGCCGGTCTCCTTCATGCGCATCTGGGACCGGGTGTGCGACGTGCTCCTTTCCACCGGTTCGCGCCGCGGCGCCATGATGGCCAGCCTGCGCTGTGACCATCCGGACATCCAGCGCTTCATCCGCGCCAAGCAGGCGCCCGGCGAACTGGCCAACTTCAATCTCTCGGTGCAGGTGACCGACGATTTCATGCGGGCGGTCGAGCGGGACGCCGACTGGCCGTTGCTGTTTCCGGCCGCCGCCCTGGAGCACGGCGAGGGGCCGCTGGCGCCACGTGTCTGGACCGGCAGCGAGGGACCCCTGCCCTGCCGCGTGCTGCGCAGCCTGCCCGCCCGTGCCCTCTGGGACGAACTGATGACCGCCACCTACGAGGGTGCCGAGCCCGGGGTGCTGTTCGTGGATCGCATCCAGAGGCTGGACAATCTCGGCTACCGGGAGCGCATCACCACCACCAATCCCTGTGGCGAGATCCCCCTGCCGCCCTACGGCGCCTGTGACCTGGGCTCCATCAACCTCACCCGTTTCGTGCTGGATCCCTTCTCGGACCGGGCGCGCCTGGACCGGGATGCCATTGCCCGTACGGTCGCGGTGGCGGTGCGCTTGCTGGACGACGTGGTCGACCTGTCCCGCTTCCCCCTCCCGGCCCAGGCGGAACAGGCCCGCGGCAGCCGGCGCATCGGGCTGGGGATCACCGGCCTGGCGGATGCCCTGTTGATGCTCGGGCTGCGTTACGACAGCGAGCAGGCCCGGACGCTGGCGGCGGAGATCATGCGCGACATCACCCTGGCCGCCTACCGGGCCTCCATCGCCCTGGCCCGGGAGAAGGGCCCCTTTCCCTTCTTCGAGCGCGACGCCTACCTGGCCTCGGCCTTCATCCAGGGGCTGCCGGACGCGCTGCGGGACGACATCGCCCGTGACGGTATCCGCAACAGTCATCTGACCGCCATCGCCCCCACCGGCACCATCAGTCTGCTGGCGGGCAATGTCTCCAGCGCGCTGGAGCCCCTCTTCCGGGCCAGCTACCGGCGCCGGGTGCGCGATGCCCGGGGGCGGGAACGGGAACTGGAACTGACCGACTACGCCGTCGCCCTCTGGCAGCGCCAGCAACGGGCCTGCGGGGTGCCGCCAGCCTTCGTGGCGGCGCACGAACTGGCGCCGGAGGATCACCTGGCCATGCAGGCGGCACTGCAGCCCTGGGTGGACAATGCCATTTCCAAGACCATCAACGTGCCCGCCGACTACCCCTTCGCCGATTTCGCCGGCATCTACCGGCGGGCCTGGGAACTGGGCCTCAAGGGCTGCACCAGTTACCGGCCCAACCCGTTGCGGGGCGAGGTACTGGGCACGGACGAGGCGCCCGCCTCCCATTGCTGCACCCTGGACCGGGAGGGGGAATGAGGCCGGGGATACCCTGCCGGGTCAGAGGTCCCGCAGCTGGTAGCGATTGATCTTGCGGTACAGGGTCCGTTCGCTGATGCCCAGGATGTCCGCCACCTTGCGCCGGTTACCGCCATGGAGCTGCAGCAGCTGGCGGATGTGACGGGCCTCCATTTCGGACATGGACAGGGTGGGGCCGCCGGCACCTGCTGACCCGGTATTCGCCATGGGCCCGTCGGTGCCCGTGGCGCGCTGGTGCTGATGCTGGTGGTGATGCAGCGAATGATCGAACTCGATGTGTTCGGCACCGATGGTCCCGTTGCGGCACAGCGCCATGGCCTTGTACAGGGTGTTGCGCAGTTCGCGCACGTTGCCCGGGAAGTCGTGGTGCATGAGCTTGTTCACGGCATCCCGTGCCAGCATGCAGGGCCCTTCGCCGTTGCTTTCCGCCATGCGCTGCACCAGGGCCTGGGCGATGGCCGGGATGTCCTCGCGGCGCTCGCGCAGGGGCGGGATGTTGACCACGATACCGGCCAGGCGGAAATAGAGATCCTCGCGGAAGCGGCCTTCCACCACCATGTCGCGCAGGGGGCGGTTGGTGGCGGCGATGATGCGTACATCGGACTTCAGCAGGTCCTTGCCGCCGACCCGACGGAACTGCCCGGAATCCAGTACCCGCAGCAGCTTGGCCTGTAGCGGCAGGCTGAGTTCACCCACTTCGTCCAGCAGCAGGGTGCCGCCATCGGCCAGTTCGAACAGACCCTGCTTGGCCGCCGTGGAGCCGGTGAAGGCACCCTTCTCGTGGCCGAACAGCTCGCTCTCACAGAGTTCCTCGGGGATGGCCGCGCAGTTGAGTTCCACGTAGGGCCCCTCGCTGCGGGCCGATTGTTCGTGGACGAAACTGGCCGCCAGCTCCTTGCCCACCCCCGTCTCGCCGAAGATCAGCACCGGGATGTTGGAACGTGCCGCCGCGGTGAGGTTCTCGATGGTGGCGACGAAGGCCGGTGACTTGCCGATCATGCGCATCTCTTCGCAGCTCAGGTCCACCGGTTTGGCCAGGCGGGTGATGGTCTCCAGTGCCAGCCGCTCACCCTTGGGTCCGACCAGGGGATAGGACTTCACGCGCACGTGGTCGGGCTGGTTGTGGGTATCGTAGTGGGTGTGCAGGACCTCCAGCGGCTCGTCACCCGCCAGGGCGGCGCGCAGCGGGCAGGGTTCCCCATGGAGGTCACAGGGGGTATTGCTGCGGTGGGAAACCTCGTGGCACTTGCGGCCGACCACGGTATCGGGGGAGACGCCATAGGATTCGCAGTAGGCGCGGTTGGCGGCGACGATGACATAATTGGCGTCGATGGCCACCGCCGGCCGATCCTGGGTGTTGATCACGGACTCCAGGTCCAGTAGCAGCTTGTCCATCCTCATCCTCCTCCACGAAGGCGATCGTCCCGCAAAACCCATTGATTATTTCATGAAAAAGGAGGGTCTTGCGGGCCCCGGCAGGATCCGAAGCGGACTTCGGCGAGGCGTTCCGCCGGACTTGTATTTGATCCAAGTCTGGCACGAAACCAGCCGCCTGACAAATCCATCCGGTTACAGGGGGCGGGCCCCGCTGGGGTAGTGGCGCAGCCGGGGCCGTCGCGAGCGGGGGGCCAGCAAGGCCAGCAGGCACAGCCCCAGCAGTGGCGCCTGGCCCAGGCGGACATAAGGGGTGGCGCCCCGGCGGGGCTGGACCACGCCGTGGAGCACGCCACGCCGGCCCAGGCCGAGCTGGTCGATGAGATGCCCCCGGTAGTCGATGATGGCGGAGATGCCGGTGTTGGCGGCGCGCACCAGGGGACGGCCCGCCTCCAGGGCGCGCATGCGGGCGATGTCCAGGTGCTGGTAGGGCGCCGTGCTGCGGCCGAACCAGCCGTCGTTGCTGAGATTCACCAGCAGGCCGGCCCCGGGGAGCCCATCCAGGGCTTCGGGGCTGAAGGCATCCTCGTAGCAGATGCTGACCGCCAGGGCCACCCCGGCCACGCGGATGGGGGGTTGGTGGCGGGCACCCGGCCGGAAGGCCGACATGGGGGTCTCGAGCCAGGGGCGCAAGGCCCGGAAGGGGGCAGGGAGGTATTCGCCGAAGGGCACCAGGTGGCGCTTGCGGTAGCTGCCGCTGCTGGCGCCCAGGGCCAGGGCGGCATTGTAATAGCCCTTACCCCCCGGCGGATCCAGGGGGATGCCCAGGAGCAGGGTGCTGTTCTTCTTCCGGGCCTCCTCGGCCAGGGCATCGAGCAGGGGTCGGGCCTGGGATGCGAACTCCGGCAGCGCGGTCTCCGGCAGGATCACCAGGTCCCGGCCCAGCTCGGCCTCGGCCAGGTCCATGTACAGGTCCTCCGTTGCGAGCCGCTGGGCCGGCGCCCATTTCAGTCGCTGGGGGATGTTGCCCTGGACCAGGCTGATCGTGAGGGGCCCGGACAGGGGGTGGGTCCACTCGTGGATCCGCAGCAGGGCCGGAACGAACCAGACCAGCAGGACGATGAGCAGGGACAGCAGCCGCTGGCGAAACGACAGCCAGCTCAGGTTGGTGGCGATCACCCCGGCGGTCAGGGCCACCCCGAGGCTCACCGCATGGATCCCGGCCAGGGGCGCGAGCCCCGCCAGCGGCGTGTCCAGCTGGCTGTAGCCCAGGCTCAGCCAGGGAAAGCCGGTGAGCACCCACCCGCGCAGCCATTCAGTGAGTACGAAGGCCGCCGGGGCACACAGCAGGGGCACCGAGAGGTCCCTGCGTCCACGGCACAGCAGCCGCACCGCCAGGCCCGAGGCGGCGGGAAACAGGGCCAGCAGCAGGATGAAGAGCCCGGTGAACAGCCAGGCGGGCCCGGCCGGCAGGCTGGCGAACCCGTGCAGGCTTTCCGGAATCCACTGCAGCCCGGCGCCGAAGAAACCCAGCCCGAACACCAGGCCGGAGACCAGGCCGCTGCCGGGTCCGCCCTGGCGCCAGAGGTGGAACAGGACCGCCAGGCCGAGGATGGGGACCGGCCACCAACCCAGGGGCGCGAAGCCGGCGGTGGACAGGATGCCCGCGGCCAGGGCCAGGGCCATTTCGATCAGGAGTCTCATGGATGCCGGGTTCGCAGCTCGGTCGTTTCGGGGCGGCATCATAGCCTTTCCACCGTCGGGGCTGTCAATGGGCGCCGGTTGCGGGCGTGACATTTTGTCGCACCTGACAAGGCGTCCTGTCATCTTGTCAGGTTGGCAAGGGCCGGACAGGGCCGGGCGGGGGAAAAACAGGCACATGCAGGCTGGCCCGGTTATTGCACCCCCTGTCAACGGGGCCCGGTCCGTCCCTTGGGGGCGGCCAACCCTCTTCCCTCACGCCACGGCGGGCAGTGGCGGCGAGGGGCGGAGCCGGGTCGCGTGACAACAAACAAAGCTCGGAGGAGATCATGACGAAAAAGAGACTACGGATGGCCCTGTGCGCCTCCGCGGTGGCGGCGGTGATGGCCGGCCAGGCACAGGCCGGCCTGCTGGGCGCCTACGAGACCACGGGCGGCGGTATCGGCCTGAGCTGGCCGCACACGGTCACCTTCAGTAACTTCACCATACCCACAGCAGCACCCCAGAACGGCTCGGTGGACATCGCGGTCAATACCCCCGCCATCCCCGGCCATCCCCCCATCGTGAAGATGTTCGAAACCGATGCGACCACCCAGGCCAATGGTGGCATCATCACCCTCAACGAGACCATCACCAACACGGGTACCACCGCCTGGACCAAGTGGGTAGAGATCGTCTGGGTGGAGGCCTGTGATACCGCCAACGCCAATTGCGCTCAGGCGCAGTACAGCCCGGCGGGCCCGGGTCCCATCAGCTGGGACGGCTTCACCTCCAGTGCGGCGGGCACCCAGGTCCTGGGCGGGCTGAACGGCAGCTTCAACGTGTTCAGCTACAACTTCAGTACGCCGATCGCCGTGGGGCAGAGTTTCACCCTGAGTAAGAACGTGGCGGTGACCAGTGGCACCCAGGTATTCGGTGTGGCGGAGTTCGCCGTGGTGCCGGTGCCGCCTGCGGCCTGGCTCATGTTATCCGGGCTGGCGGGCGTCGGCGTCGCGGGACGCCGGCGGCGGCAGCGGGCCTGAGACGACAATAACAGCAGGAGGAGCTAAGACTCATGAAACATTCCATCTTCAAGCGCACGGCACTGGCGGCCAGCATCGGCTCGGTGCTCGTACTGGGCGGGTGGTCGGTGCCAGAGGATGCCTCGGCACTGGGCTTCTTTCCCGGTTTCGGCGTGCATCCCAACAAGTACCTGGTGATCTGGAACGGTGACCAGGTGCTGGACGACGGCAAGTACGCCGACCAGGACTTCCTGGCAGTGGTGGATGCCGATCCGGCCAGCGCCAATTACGGTCATGTGGTGAACACCGCGGTGGCATCCAACGTCGGCGGTTTCGGCCTGGCCAAGATCCTCAACGGCCAGCCCTTCGCGCCCTACACCGACGGCGACGCCCACCTGCTGGCGGAGACCGAGAACATCGTCGACAACGCGGTCGGTGGCCCTGGCGCCAAGACGGCCGACCCCCTGGCGCCCATTCCCTCGGGCATCCTCAACGAGGCGCACCACTTCAACGTCAAGCCCCGTATCGACATCGCCAACGGGCACAAGTACATCTATCCCGGCGGCCTGATCAGCGGCAACCTGTTCGGTTGTGACGTCACCGACCCCATGCACATCAAGCCCTCCCCGGGCAGCCAAGTCGGTAGCGAGACGGTGCAGCACTGCGGCCTGGCCATTGGCAGCTACGAGACGCCCAACACCTCGGGGACCGACGATGTGATGCCCCTCCCCAATGGCAACCTGATCGTGACCCAGATGGGCTTCAAGGGCAAGATTACCATCGATGCAGCGAACGACAGCTACCCGCTGGATCCCAGTGGTGCCACCAAGTACGGGCAGATCCTGGGCCATACCGGCGCCTATACTACCATCACCCTCGGCCCGGGAGCGCCCACCAGCGCCCACAGCGCGCCGGGCACCCAGGGTGGCCACCTGTCCGACCTGCCGCCCGCCCTGCAGACCCCGGGCGGTCTGCTGGAGTTCGACTACCAGGGTAACGTGGTGGGCGAGTATCCGGCGGCCATCCCGGCCGGTGCCACCTATCCCGCCAGCGGGCCCCTGGCCGGACAGCGGATCGCCCCGGACCGCTACCGTGCCCACTTCTACCTGGGCGAGGGCGCGGTGGATCCCAACAACCCCCTGCTGTTCGCCAACAAGGACCCGGTCACCGGTTATGGCATCGGCACGCCCTCGGATACCGGCCCCGAGGCCCATCCCCACGGCATGGGTTTCCGTCCGGACCTGAACTCGCAGAGCCCGTACTGGGGGTATTACCATCCCGGTGGCATGAATGCCTCGGATGCCTCGACCGTGCCCAACAAGGGCATCTTCGTCGAGTCCGACTATGCCGATCCAGTGTCCCTGGCGGTGTCGGGGGGTGACGACAAGTTCCAGTCCCTGGGTACCACGGTGCGCTTCTTCCACCTCAGCAACCTGGCGGACGGCCCCTACGCGGTGGTCCAGGTACCGGACGGCAACCGGGTGGAGGACACCGAGTTCCACGAGGAGCCGGAGGGCCTGATGGCCATGGCGGTTACCAACCGACCGAGCCACAAGGGCATGTTCGTGGCCTCCATGTGCGGCGGCACCATCTACTATTCGCCGGACATCACTGCGGTGAAGCCGCAGTTCCGCGAGGTCTACGACTTCGGTGCCTGTACCGGTGCCTCGGTGTTCTTCATCAGCCGCAACGACCGCTACCTGGTGGTCCCGGTGGCGGGCCTGGAGTCGCCGGCGGACAACGGCGGGGTGGCCAGCCCGGCCTACAACGCCTACTACCCGGGTGAGCACGATCGCCGTATCGTGGTGCTGGACATCCAGAAGCTGCTGGCCAAGGGTTCCAACATGGCCAACGTCCAATGCGATGCGGCCCCGGCGGACCGCTTCATCACGGATCCGAACCGGCCCCAGCCCGGCAGTGGCAAGCCCGCCACCGTGGGCAGCAGCAACATCCCGGGTCATCCGGAGCACACGAGTACCGTGCCCTGGCCGGGACGTGGCACCGTGGGTCAGGTCTATGCCACGCCCACGGCGAAGTACTGGCCCAACAACGGCGCAGCGGACTGCCCGACCATCGCCAGTGTGGTGGTGTTGAACTCGCACGACAACAACAATACCCATGGCGGTCCCCACTTCACTGTGGCGGACAACCTGGAGCGCTACGTGGCGACCTCGCAGTACTTCGTCGATCTGCGGCGCTATCCGGTGGCCGGCGTCTGGTCCTTCTTCAACGGGGTCAAGCCGGGTGCCATCGTGCCGTTCAATCCGTTCCTGGATCCGGCCCATGGTGGCAAGGACTCGTCCAACACCACCCAGAGCCTGAGCAACCCCAACGCGGCGGCCAATGTCGCGAAGTGGGGTGCTACGGGCAACAACCTGGGCTTCAGTGCGGACTTCCTGCCGGGCACCGGCTCGGTGGGTGACGACACGGTCTGCATGATGAAGTTCAACCGCTGGACCGGCAGCCTGACCCTGGATACGACCTTCCAGGATGGTACGGCCGTTCCGGGTTGCATCGACATGGATCGGAAGGACTGGCCCGGCGCCCGCGGCGCGGGTGCGGGCAACGCCTCGCCCCATGCGATGACCTTCATCGACAAGCTGTGAGTCCGTGGGTCTTCGGTGGTCGTTCGGGTCATGACCACTGAAGCCACACTTGGGAGGCCCGGTCGTGGTGGCCGGGCCTCTTTCCTTTTTCCGTTTTCGAGCGCGAGGAGACGGCGAGATGGCACTGCAGAGACTGGGGATCCGTATCGCCCTCATCCTGATGGCCTGTGGCCTCCTGCTGGCCTGGCAAAATAGCGAGGCAGTCCTGACCGACACCACCCAGACACCGAACACGGTGAACGCCGGTATCCACAAGAGCCTGGCGCAGGAGATCGGACCCGGGCGGGGAACCGATCGCACCCCCGGCAGCGCCCTCTACCTCATTCGGCGCGATCCGCTGCGGGCCGTGCGCCGTGGCCGGCAGTTGTTCCATCGCAAGTTCACTCGCACCCAGGGCCAGGGACCCCGGGTGCACGATGGCATCGGCGACATCGAGCGGGACCCGCGCCTGGGCGCGGGCCTGACCGACGCCTGTGCCAGTTGCCACAATCGGCCCAAGGGTTCGGCCGGGGTGGGGGGGTCCGTTTTCACCCGGCCCGAGGGGCGGGATGCCCCGCACCTGTTCGGTATCGGCCAGTTCCTCCACCAGGC
>JALWSQ010000015.1 GCA_026993645.1 Thiohalobacter sp. | reverse complement strand
GCGCCGGGATTCGCTGGACAGGCGGCCGTAAAAACCCCGGTATCTGTCACCCCGGGCGAATCTATCCCCGTAACAGTAGGCAGCGCCGGCGCGACCGGGAGCGCGTCATCATTCGGATCGTATTTGACAATCGCGGGCGCACCGGCGGCGGTAGTCACAGGCTTTCAGAACGCCTCACAACCAATGCCCGCGCCCGGCCAATCCGGCCCGTTCGGCGTCGGCGGCGCGCCAGCTACTTCGTCGGCAGCGCCAGGCGGAAACGCGAGCGGTTACGGGGCCGGGGGCGGCGCGGGTTATATGGCGGGGACCGGGTTTAGTGGTTGGGCCGGCTCACAGGGCGGGAATGGTTCTAACGGCGTAATCATCGTGGAGTATTAACAATGGCGTTTGCACATGTGAAAAATGGGGTAGTAACCTGGGTCGCCCCGCCCATTGACCAACTTTTCGAGCCGGGCTTTCTGGTTCAGGTTCCAAACGGCGCGAAAGAGGGTGACCTATGGGATGGGACCACACTCACCACGCCACCGCCGCCGCCCCCGCCCGTGCCGCAGTCGGTGTCCAAGCTGCAACTGAAAATGGCCCTGGGCAACCAATGGGCCGCCGTCGATGCCGCGATCAAGGCGGACCCGGCCCTGCTCGACGCCTGGACGCTGGCCGCCGCCGTGGATCGCTACTCGCCCATGATGCTGGGCGCGGCGCAGGCGCTGGGGTTCACCGACGCGCAAATTGACGACCTGTTCCGCAAGGCGGCCGCTATCACCGTATGATGAAAGCGGCGACCCGGATCAAACAGTTGGGCATTGCCGTGGATCAGGTCGCCAATGTGCTGATCGGCCTGTTTCTGCCGTCCGGTGGATGGGCCGATGAATGTATCAGCGCCCGGGCGTGGCGGTGCCAGGATGACGCCTGGGGTTGGCGAATGGCCTATATCGTCATCGACATTATAGCGATGCCGTTTGAACGCGATCACTGCCGCAGGGCATATGAGTCCGAGAAGGCGCGGCGACAGATGCCGCCGGAGTATCGGCCATGAGCTTGGCACGTATCGGCGCGGCCCTGGTGGCCCTGGGGATGTTCCTGCAACGTGACAAGGGGCAGGGCGGGGCGACAGTGCCCGGGCTGGCCGAGAGCACGCCACCCGCAGCGCCCGCCTGGGAGCCGCCCGCAGCGGCCGGGCCTTATCTGGCCGCGATCCACGAAGCGGAGCATCGAGAGGGCATCCCGCATAACCTGCTGGCGCGTGTGCTGTACCAAGAGAGCCGATTCCGCCCCGATATTATCAACTGCAAGACGGTTTCGGCGGCCGGCGCGAAGGGCATTGCCCAGATCGTGCCGAAGTGGCATCCCGGGGTAAACCCATGCGACCCCTGGGAAAGCATCGACTATGCCGCCAGCTACCTGGCACAGCTCCGCCACCAGGCCGGCAGCTGGGAGCGGGCCCTGGCGGCATACAACTGGGGAATCGGCAACCTGAAACGCCACGGCATGGCCGGGGCGCCGGCCGAGACCCGGAACTATGTGGCCTCGATCAAGGCCGACGGATTTACTGACGAGGTGATGACATGAAAGAGATCATCAGCATTGTAGGCGCCACCGCCCTGGGGCTGTATGTCTGGAAGGAATGGCGCGACAGCCAGACCTACGGCGTGCCCATGTTCAGCCAACAGCTGAAACAGCTGCAGGCGCAAGACGCCGGATTCTGACAAGTGGAGCTGTTCCAATTCGTCAAGCTGGCGGCCGATCTGGGCGTCACGCCGGCCCTGGGCGTCATGGCCTGGATTGGCTGGTCAGTGATGCGCTCGCAACGGGAGTTGCGCACCATCCGCCGCGACCTGGACGAGATATTCCACAGCCTGGACAAACGAGTGGCCCGCCTGGAGTGGGCCGCCGAAAAGCGAGGAAATGACGCATGGCAAGCAAAAGCGAGGCCCTGAAGAAAAACGGCCGACTGAAGAAAGGCTACCGCTACACCAAAGGCGGGCGGATCGTGAAAGCGGGGTGCCGCACCACCAAGCCCGGCCGGACCTGCAGCACGCGCAAGACCCGCCGCCGCTGATCTCAGCCGGCCGGGAACGAAATCACCCGGCCACCCGCCGCAGGCCTCGGCCTGGGCCTGCGCGCCTCCCGCAGCTCCACAGCCTGCGCCCGGATCGTGGACCAGAGCATGGGCACGACACGCACATCCCCGGGCGTCCTGGGCTCGCCCTCTGGCGTCCACAGATACACCCGTGAATGACCCGGGCCCCGGGTGCCCAGGCAAAAGCCGGCCCAATCATCGGACACTGCGCCCAGATGGCCGCGCACCAGCAGCGCCAGACGGCGCGCCATCAGGGGCGCAGCATCGTGGCGCCGCCAGCGATACCAGGTGGCACGAGACACGCCGAAGAAGTCCGGGCCGAACCCAGGCGGCGCGAGGTCCGCCCAGGGCGTGGAAATATCAAAATGAGACATGGGGAACCCCCGTTATTATTGGATCCGTGGGCGGTCATATCGGCCGCAGTGGCCTGAATTAAAGGGGGGAAAGGGCCAAGTCTGCCAGATCCAGCAGGAAATCCAACAGCTCACGGAAGCGCCTCCGTGATTTGACATAATATACAGTGTTCTGCGGTTGCGCAGCGCCAGCGGGTGGGGCATCGAGGACCAGGCCTCCCACCAGTACAGCGACCGCAACGACCGCGGCGGCGGACTTTCTCAGCACTTCGGCGGCGTGCCGCCAGGCCTCGGCGACCGGCCCGGATGCGGCACGCTCGGCGTGCATATCTGCCAGGATCACACCTTCCGGGATGCCCAGCAGCTGGGCGACCTTGACCGCTGTTTCATCGGAGAAGGTGCGGCCGTTTCGGTAATGGCTGATCCATTGGCGAGAGAGGCCCAGCAGCTTTGACACCGCATAATCGCTGCCGGTCTCGGTGAGCTTTGCCAGTTCGTCGAGATATTCAACCGTTCTCATTTTGCAATCCCCTGCGTATGTACGTATGACCGGTGTCAAGTATAGAGGGACGTCACGATGATGGGCAGGCCTCCCACCAGTACAGCGACCGCAACGACCGCGGCGGCGGACTTTCTCAGCACTTCGGCGGCGTGCCGCCAGGCCTCGGCGACCGGCCCGGATGCGGCACGCTCGGCGTGCATATCTGCCAGGATCACACCTTCCGGGATGCCCAGCAGCTGGGCGACCTTGACCGCGTTTTCATCGGAGAATGTTCTGTATCCGGATCGGTAGCCGGAGATCATTTGACGCGACACCCCAAGGAGCTTTGATACCGCGTAATCGCTGCCGGTCTCGGTGAGCTTTGCCAGTTCGTCGAGATATTCAACCGTTCTCATTTTGCAATCCCCGGCGTATGTACGTATGACCGGTATCAAGTATAGAGGGACGTCCCGATGATGGGAACGACACGTGGCCCGTTGACATGGCACGGTCCCCTGACTATCATCGACCGCGGTCGCCTGGGTAGCCGGATCCTGACCAGATCCGCCAGGCAGTTCCTCCCCTGCTACACGCGGCGGCTTCGGCCGCCGCACTTCAGGCGGGCAGGGGAAAACGCAACCGGAGGAACCGATGAAGATCAAGACCGCACACTATGAGCTGATCCGCAACGAGGGGGCGCAGGCCGCTGACTTCCCCTGGGGTATCGCCCTATCCAGAGAATTCCACGACGGCAGCACCGATTGCGAGACCATGATGCTGGTCAAGTATGACTGGGAGGCCCGGCAGATGATCGCCGGCTTGAATGCGATGGCCGAGCAATGGATCCACCAGACCGCAGAGCGGGAGGCCTTCGCAGGGGGGATCCACTGATGCACCTGAGCGATCCCGACCCCGTGCAGATTTTTGTGGAGTGCTGCCTGCAGGATGCAGCACACTGGTTTTCCTTGGCGGTGCGAGAATCGGATCCCGACCTCCGCGCCATTGAAATCAACGAATCCATCGAGATATGCCGCGACGCGCAGCATATAGCGCGCACCCACGGCATGCCGTTGGTCTCATTGCCGTGATGGGACATCCGGACGCAAACATGGCCGGCCATGCGGTGCGCTATTACCGCGCTCGCTATCGTGGCGCGCAGCTGCGCCAGCTGGCCGGCCTCGTTGTCTCTTTCCTTGGTGGCGCCGCCCTGGTCGGTGCCATTTGCCTGGTGTGGTAGGCGATGATCGGGGCCCTGGAGATCAACACAGCATGCGCCCTGGTGATGCCGGGCAATCGCTGCGGGCATGATCCGAGGGCCCCGCGCTTTTTCACACCCCCGCCGCGCCTCGATGGGGCGCGCCTGCCCAAGTTCATCCAGCGCGCGGTCGAGGCCATGCAGCGCCTGTACCGCGAGCCCAACCTGGTGCCGTCCTTGGGCGCACTCAACGCCTACCGACGCAAGCGCAGTGAGCGCCGGGAGGCGGTCGCTTCGATGGCGGCGGCCCTGGTCCAGTACATGGACATGGAGACCCTGATAGTGGGCCGGCCAGGGGATCAGGGTTTCAACGGGCTGACCATGCAGGAGCTGGCCGAGATGACCGGCCTCACTCTGCGCCGCGCGGAGCGGGCCATGTCCGATATGGTCCGCGCCGGCCTGGTCCGGGTGTTCCCGATCTGCGAGAAGAACGAGGCGGGCGAATACAAGGGCAGGGCGGCCATCAGAACGCTGTCCAAGCACCTGTTTGGCCTGCTGGGCCTGGGCAGCTGGCTGGCGCGCGAACGCAAGCGATCCTACAAGCGCAAGCGCGTGCAGGCCGCGCCCACCCAGGAGGCACGCGCACGCGCAGGCCTCGCCCTGGATCTGGCCCGCGCTGCCCTCGAAGGCAAGACCACAACCCAGGAACGCATGGCGGTCTTGCGTGAGGCCCTGGCGGGCAATCTGGCGGCGCCACCACCGGACGCCTGACCTTCCCCTTTCCCAACATTGATGATGCGCACCGCGCAGGCCTCGGCGTGCCTGGCGGGCGTTTTTGCGCGTGTTTTCGGCCGCTCGGCGGCCGCTGGCCGGCCGATTTTTGCGACCAGGCCACGGTCAGCGGCAGTTATCCACAGGCGCGGGCAGGGCAGGCCTCAATAAGTGTCGGGCGTGGGCGTGATAGGTGTCGGGCGTTGCGCGAATTCGGGGGTTGTCGTACGGGAGAAGAAACGTAAGTGTCGGGCCTCGTTCTGCGTAGGTGGCGGGCCTTGTTCAGGGCATCAGTTGACTATATCGGAGTCGCTGCGCGACAGCCGTTGACCACTGGCACGATGGACCATGCCAAGATCCTGCAGGTCGTTGGCATCGTTTTGGTCTGCAGGGTGGAAAACCGCCTGGGCCTGGGATAGGATCGCCTACGTAGCAGGGGATCACCCAACAGAGGACGATTCCCGTGGAAAAACTGACAACCCGGGTTGCGCGGCTCCAGGTCAAAGTCGAAGCCATCAAACAGCGGCCCTTTCTCACCCCTATATCCACCATCATCGACATGGTGGAAGATCTCTCCCGCATTCTCGCCTCGATGGCGGAACAGCTTGACCAGCTCAACCCACGAGCACCGGAGGGCCAGAGCGATGGCAGCCGGTGAGAAGCTGGGATACTCCCAATGCACCCTTTGCGGGTATCAGGTCGTGATCCGAGAGAACAAGCGCGGGCTGGCCTATTACAGCTGCGAGGACTGCGGCTGTCAGCATCTGGCGCGCGGGCCGGATTCTGATCGGCTGATGCGTGGCCGGATCACGATGCCGGTCGCGGCCGCGCCTGGTGCATCCTCCGATGACCCGGCGCAGGCACCGGAAGGGGGAGACGATGAGTTCATCATCTGAGCCCGAGCACGACGACGCCAAGGCCGAATGGGATGCCATCGAGGCCTCGATGGGACCGGAACCCCCTCCCAATGGGGTGCCCGCGCCGGAGCCGCCGCCGGAGATCAAGACTGCTGAGCTGGTGGCCCAGGTGCTGGGCCCGGGCTTTGCGCTGCTCGCGCCGGCCTGGCGGGTGTCCCAGGACGAGATCGAGGCCTTGTCCGAGGCCTACGGCGCAGTCATTGACAAGTATTTCCCGGGCGGCCTGGGGGCGTTTGGCGTGGAGATCTCCGCCGCATTGGCGACCCTGGCCGTGATCGGTCCGCGCCTGGCAATGCCGCGCAAGGCTGCGCCGCCACCGGCGCAGGCCTCACCGGACCAAGCGGACCCGGGGCAGGTGCCGCCGGCCCAGCCCGGTGAATCAAAGTCCATGTTGGAGGGCTGACCGTGGCGCGCGTGGATGTGAGCCGGGCAGCCAATATCGTGGTCGTGGCCGGATCGTCGGGCAGCGGGAAAAGTGAGTGGGTCAAGCGCCAGATCCGGAGAAAGCGCCGGGTGATTGTCTGGGATCCAGATGGGGAATATGACGGCCAGCGGTTTGCATCGGTGCGCGAGCTGCTGCAGGTGGCGCGTGCCAACCCAGCCGGCCCGGGCCGGTACTGCCTGACCAGCGCCCGCCTGGCGGACTTCGACTTGTGGGCAAAGATCGCATTTGCCTGGGCCAACTGCGTGGCGGTGGCGGAGGAGACCGCCGACGTGACCAGCCCGGGAAAGGCCCCGGAGGGATGGGGCCAGCTGGTGCGGCGCGGGCGCAAGCGCGGGATTACGGTGATAGGCGTCACCCAGCGGCCTGCCGAGTCAGACAAGACCATCATGGGAAACGCCACCCTGATCCATTGCGGCCGACTGGCCCGGGACAAGGATCGGCGTTACATGGCGCAGGAGTTGGACTGTCCGCTGGATGCGCTGCCGACTGAGCCGCTGGAGTGGGTCGAGCGGCGGCCGGGCGGGGAATTCAAAACCGGAAAGCTGTTTTTCAGGGGGCAGAAAAAGCCGATTTTCACCCCGAAAAAGTAAATGCAAAAGTAAACAGGACAGTAAACATGATCCCGGCAATGTTAATAGGCGGAATTGTAAAACTGATCGGTAGCGTGGTAGATAAAGCGATACCGGATCGCGACCAGGCCGAGAAGATAAAAGCGGAATTGACAGCCCAGGCCCTTGCCCTGGAGTCCGCCGAGCTGCAGGGCGCGGTCGAGATCATCAAAGCGGAAGCCGGCGGCGAGTCATGGCTTCAACGCAATTGGCGGCCGTTGGTAATGATGGGTCTGGCCGGCCTGGTGGGCGCGCATTGGCTGGGCTACACCGCGCCAAACCTGACTGAGCCGCAGGTGTTGGGGCTGCTCGGCATCGTGAAGGTCGGGCTGGGCGGCTATGTCGTGGGCAGGTCGGTGGAAAAAACGGCCCGGATCTGGCGCCAGAAGTGAAAATTGTCTCCCGCTGGCGGTGCTTGGTGCCTACGTATGTTAGGAGCTTGCACCGCCTTTTTTGACAGCTACAGTGGCGGCAGGGCGGCCCGCTGCCCGGATCTGTTTCAAGAGGACAACACCATGAATGCCAAAGTGAAAAGCTACCTGAAGATTGCCGCCATTGCCCTGGCCGCAGTCGCTGCCGTGAACCGGATGCCGTCGGTGCGCAAGCACATTTACGGCCAGTAATCGGAGGACCGCCCATGTTCATCAACAAGCTGCCCAGTCTGGGCAATGTGGTCGGCGGCAGCACCGCGACCCTGGACTGCCCGGTCGGCATGACCTATGACGCGATCAAGTTCGCCTATTCCGGCGTCACCGATGCGCAGATGACCGACATCGAGCTGCTGATCAACGGCCGCCCGGTGATGCAGTACAAGGATGCGGTCGAGCTCAAGGCCCTGAACGACTACTACGGTCGCCCGGATGCCGCTGGCGAGATGACCATGCACTTCCGCCGGCCGGAGCTGATCGAGGCCCAGCGCGCATTCCCGGGCCTGGGCACCGCGGACATCGACACTCTGCAGATCCGCATCAAGATCGACGCGGCGGCAGCCTCCCCGGTGATCTCGGCCAGCGCGCAGCTGTCCCCGGCCCAACCCCTGGGCGTGTTCGTGAAGGTGCGCTACCTGAACGCGAACTACGCCACCGCCGGCAAGCAGGAGATGCCCAACATTCCCCGCGGCGGCCGTGTGCTGGCCATGCACCTGTTCAAGGCCGACGTGGACAATGTGGAAGTCGAGGTCAATAACCGCCGCGTGATGGAAGGGGACAAGGCCACGTTCGAGAGCTACCAGAAGGGCGCCGGCCGTACGCCCCAATCCGCGACCGCGACACATATCGACTGGAGCCTGTACGGTGACCTGGGCCGGGCCCTGGTGACCGACGGCGTGCAGGATTTCCGGATCCGCCCGACCATCGCCACCAGCGGCAGCATCCGAACCGTGATCGAGTACGTGGACGGGTTCGAGGGCGTCTAAGCCCAGGAGGCGAGCATGAACACCATCAACCCGTTTGACCCGAACGCCGGCAAGGTGGACATCCTCACCGCGCCGGCGGCCGATGTGAGCTTCGATCCGGTGTACAGCACCGGCAACGGCACCGGCATCGACTTCGGCATTGGCGCGGTCAATGATCTGGTCGGCGGCGCCCTGCAGACTTGGGTCGCGGTCGAGCAGATCAAGGCCAAGAAAAGCCTCGCCCAGGCGCAGGCCTACCAGGACGCCATGCTGCACACCACGCCCCGGACCAACAATCCGGGCGCGCAGCCGTTGCCGCCGCCCAAGGCGGTGCAAAAGCCGGCCGGTGCCGACACCACCCAGCTGCTGATGTTGGCCGGTGCCGGCCTGCTGCTGCTGGAGGCCTTGGGCTGATGTTGGCCCTCATTCCGTATTGGGCATGGCTGGCCCTGGGAGGGGCCACGGTCGGCGCGGTCGGTGCCTATGAGCTGACCAAGACCGACAACCCGCCGCCGCCGTCCCCGTCTGTCCCGGTGCCGCCGCCTGTGCGCGGCAATGCCGGGATCTCGGCGAGTATCGACTGGAAGGGCATTCTCGCGGTATCGGTGGCGGCGGCCGGCCTGGTCTATGCGGTGCGCAGATGAGTTTCCTTCCGTACGTGCAAGCGGCCGGCCAGATTGCTGGGGCACTCGGTGGATCGAGCGCCGGCGCCCCGAAGCTTTCCAGCGCCACGGCCGCCGCGCCGGTCACGGTCGGCGGGCTCAATGTCGGCTTTCCACCGCCCGGCCTGCCCGGTCCGGTGGTGCCGGTCGCGGCACCGGACCACGGCCCCAGCGATGGACTGCTGCAGGGTGTGGCGGTTGGCGTGGCGGTGGCGGTCATACTGTCCGCGCTCGGCCTGGCCAAGTGACGCCCAGGGCGGTGCCCTGGTCGGATGAGATCGAGCGCCGCCTGGCGCCGCACGCCGGGGCCTACCTGGCCGAGCTGC
>JALWSQ010000014.1 GCA_026993645.1 Thiohalobacter sp. | reverse complement strand
GGCATCCTGCTCCTGTCGCTCAGTGGGGGGTTCCCGTGGTCAGACCGCGGCCAGCCATTCGGGATGGCTGTCACGCCGGCCATGGACCTGGTCGAAATAGAGTTGCTGCAGCCGTTCCGTCACGGGGCCGCGGCTGCCGGCGCCGATGCTGCGGTCGTCCACCTCGCGGATGGGCGTGACCTCGGCCGCGGTGCCGGTGAAGAAGGCCTCGTCGGCCACGTAGACCTCGTCCCGGGTGATCCGTTTCTCCCGCACCTCGAGGCCGATTTCGGTCGCCAGTTCCATGATGGTGGCACGGGTGATGCCTTCCAGGGCGGAGGTCAGGTCCGGCGTGTACAGGACGCCGTCCCGAACCAGGAAGATGTTTTCCCCGCTGCCCTCGGCCACGAAGCCCTCGGTGTCCAGCAGCAGGGCCTCGTCGTAGCCGCAGGACAGGGCCTCGTTCAGCGCCAGCATGGAATTCATGTAGTTGCCGTTGGCCTTGGCCCGACACATGGTGATATTGACATGGTGCCGGGTGAAGGACGAGGTCTTCACCCGGATGCCGTGGCGCATGTTCTCCTCGCCCAGATAGGCGCCCCAGTCCCAGGCTGCCACCATGCAGTGGACCCGGAGGTTGTCGGCGCGCAGGCCCATGCCCTCGGCGCCGTAGAAGCACATGGGCCGGATGTAGGCGCTCCGCAGGCCGTTCTCCCGCACCACCATCCGCTGGGCGTCGTTGAGGGTGTCGGCATCGTAGGGCAGCGGCATGCGCAGGATGTGGGCGGAACGGAACAGGCGCCGGGTATGGTCCTGCAGGCGGAAGATGGCGGCGCCGCCATTGGCCTCGTAGGCGCGCACGCCCTCGAACACCCCCATGCCGTAGTGCAGGGTGTGGGTCAGGACATGGGTGGTGGCTTCACGCCAGGGCACCAGCGCCCCGTCGTACCAGATGACGCCGTCACGATCGGCCATGGACATCTTCGTTGGACTCCTCAGTGTCTGCCGGTCCCTGCCGGAGCCGGGCCGGGTCTCGCTTCCAGGAGGCGCCGCCAGATGGCGGTCACCTGCCGCCGCTGGGCACGGAACGCCCCCTCGGCCACCAGGGGTGGCCGGTCCTGCAACGCCAGCCGGTTGACCTCGGCCACATAGGCCAGGTAGGCCCCGCGCAACGAGGCGGCATCGCGTTCGGGCAGGAATCCCGCTGCGGCCAGCGACCCGAGCAGGGACAGGTTGTCGGTGTGCCGGACCAGGTCCGGTACCGCATGGCCCCGCTCCAGGAGGCCATATTGCACCATAAATTCAATGTCGGCGATACCTCCCCGGCCCTGTTTGAGGTGGAACAGCCCGGCACCGGGTCGGTCCAGGTGGCGCCGCATGCGCTCGCGCATGGCGAGGATCTCGGCCCGCAGCCGATCCGGGTCCCGCGCCCGGCACAGGATCTCCCGCCGGATGCGGCCGAACGCCTGGCCCAGGGTCCGGTCCCCGGCCACCGCCCGGGCGCGGACCAGGGCCTGGTGTTCCCAGGTCCAGGCCTGGGTGCGCTGGTACTCGGCGAACCCGGCCAGGCTGCTGACCAGCAGGCCGGACTGGCCGCTGGGGCGCAGCCGGGTGTCCACCGGGTACAGGATCCCGGCCGGGGTGCGGGCGGTCAGCAGGTGGACGATGCGCTGGCCCAGGCGGGTGAAGAACAGGCGCTGGGGGATGGGCTGGGGACCACCGCGGGTGGGGCGCTCGGGGTCATCACCGTCGTGCAGAAAGACCAGGTCCAGGTCGGAGCCATAGCCCAGCTCGCGGCTGCCGAGCCGACCGTAGGCGACGATGGCGAAGCGGACGCGGCGACCGCGGCGGCCGCGGGGCTCGCCGTGGCGCGCCACCAGATGCTGCCAGGCCATATCCAGGACGGGCGGCAGGATGACCTCGGCGATGTCGCTCAGGCGGGCGGCGACCTGGACGACCTCGAGCCGACCGCCGATGTCGGCCGCCGCCACCCGCAGGACCGCGGCCTGGCGGAAGCGGCGCAGCGCGTCCATCCGGCCCTCCAGGTCGTCCCGAGACAGGTTTGCCAGCCGTCCGGCCAGGGCCTGGGCCAATGCCTCCCGGGTCACCGGGGCATAGAGGGTGCGGCCGTCGAGCAGCTCGTCCAGCAGGGCGGGCTGGCGGGCGATGCTGGCGGCCACCCAGCGGCTGGCGGCGCTGAGGCGGACGAGTCGGGACAGGGCCAGGGGGTTCTCCACCAGCAGCGCCAGGTAACTGGTGCGGCCGACCAGGGCCTCGATCACCCCGAGCAACCGGTCGAAGGTGGTGGCGGGATCCTCG
>JALWSQ010000013.1 GCA_026993645.1 Thiohalobacter sp. | reverse complement strand
TGGCTGCTGCGCCAGAGCAGCGGGGGCGGGATTCCACGCCAGTGGGCCGGTTACCTGCAGGCGGCCTTCCCGCTGGCCGGTGACTGGTTCGGGGTCGTTCGTGGGGAGCGATTCGCGGTACGCCCCGCGCCGCGGGTCGCGGACGTTTTGGTGGGCGGCACGGTCTGGCAACTGCGTTCCAACCTGCGGCTGAAGTTCGAGTACCGCCAGGGCCGGCGGAACCGGGCCGTGGCACCGGATGGCTGGTTCATGTCCGCGGCCATGCTGTTCTGAGCGGGGGCGGGTCGGTGCGAGGTTCGGGCAGTTCGGCTTTTCACCAGCCAGCACCTGGCTGGTGGCTCGTTTCGTTGTTGCTGGTGTTACTGCCCTCCCCGGTGGCGGCAGTGGATTTGCTGGTGGTTTCCTCAGTGGACAGGGGGTGGAGCGACTTCGGGCGTTCCACCCTGGCTGCCATCTACCGGCGCCAGATCCAGGTGGACCGGGCAGGACACCGGCTGGTTCCGATCAACCTGCCGGCTCGGGATCCGGTCCGGCAGGCCTTTTCCCGCTGGTTGTTCCACCGGCGGCCGGAGGCCATGCTGGCCTACTGGAACCGGCGTTATTTCCAGGGCATCAAGCCGCCCTACGTTCTGGATTCCGGTATCGCGGTGGTGCAGTTCCTGGGGCGGGTGCCGGGCGCCATCGGCTATGTTCCCGCCTGCCTGCCCCATGCGGGGTTACGAGTCCTGTTGCGGATCCGGCTGCCCGGGCTGTCGTCGCGGCAGGCAGGCTGTCCCTGAAAACCGGTGCCCGATGAGATCCATTCCCTGCAAGATTTGTATGATGCTGCATTCTGATCCTGAAATCCTTGCGGGGCCACGGCCCGACGGTCAAGGGGATTGCTATATAACATACTGATTAAAATATGAAAATAATTCTGGCACGGTGCTTGCCCTTGTCTGTTCAAGCATTTTGATCCGACAAGGGGAGCAACCAGATGACGGAATTTGCCAAGCCGATCCAGGGGGGGGAAACTGAATCCGTGCGGCCATTGATCGCGGAGCTGTGCCGGCCGGTACGGCTGGTGCATGTGCTGCCGGATGAGCCCGGCCGCGATCTGCTGGAGCGATTCGTCCAGCGCGTCTTCCAGCGTTCCTACGGCGCCCATGTCCGGGATTTTCATCCCCACCTCCTCGGCTTCACCGATCCCCGGGGGATCCAGGCGGTGGTGGGCTGGCGCGCCGCTGGCGTCGAGCGCCTGTTCTGCGAGCAGTACCTGGACCAGCCGGTGGAAAACTGGTGTGGCCAGGGGATCGCAGGCACCGGTGATCGGGCCTCGATCGTCGAGGTGGGCAACCTGGCGGTGCGCGAGCCTGGCCAGGCCCGCTGGTTGATCGCGGCCATGACGGCCTACCTTTACCGGGCCGGGTTTCGGCAGGTGGTCTTCACCGCGGTCCGGCCCCTGTTCAATGCCTTCCATCGGATGGGGCTGCAGCCCCTGGTGGTGGCGCCGGCAGATCCCGCCCGTCTGGCGGATGCCGGGCGCAGCTGGGGCAATTATTACGAGCAGTCACCGCTGGTGTGCCGCGGGGACATCGCCTCCGGTTATAGATTCCTACAAGGTTCCATCGGTCGACGTCAGCCCAACCTGCGCCGACTCTGGCTCGAAGCCTGCGAGATGGGATTGTTGGGAGCGGCCACAGAAGGGTACAGCCTGACGGCGGGAGGTGTGCGATGAGCCGGGTGCTGGAGGCGATCGAGACCCATGCCCGACTGACGCCCGGGCGGGCCGCCCTGCTGGGCGCGGGCGATCCTCTCACCTACGGTTGGCTGGCGGTCCAGGTGCGGGCCCTGGCCCCCCTGCTGACGGGCCGGACGGTGGGTCTGTTGCTGGACAATGGCCCCGCCTGGGTGATCGCGGACCTGGCCGCCCTGGCGGCAGGGGCCGTCTGTGTGCCCATGCCCACCTTTTTCTCGGACGAGCAATTGACCCACCTGGTAGGGGACGCCGGCGTCGACCTGGTGCTCACCGACCAGCCGGTACGGGTGGCGGCGCTGTTGGAGCAGGCCGCGGAGCAGCAGGTTCGTGTCGCCGGCATGCCGTTGAGCCTGTTCCGCCCCACTTCCACGAACCTTTGGGGCGTGCCGGATGGAACCGCCAAGGTGACCTATACCTCGGGTACCACCGGCGCACCCAAGGGGGTTTGCCTGCGCCAGGCCGGCCTGGAAACCGTGGCCGCCAGCCTGGTGGATGCCATCGGTGCCACCGAGAACGATCGTACCCTGTGCCTGCTGCCGCTCTCCATCCTGCTGGAGAACGTGGCCAATCTCTATGGGGCTCTGCTGGTGGGGGGCACCGTCGCCGTTCCCGCCTTCGGTGCCGCGGCGCCCGATCTCTGTGGAGAGGTCCACAGGGCCCGGTTGCAGCGCTGGCTGGAGAACTATGAACCCACGGTGCTGGTGATGACACCGGCCCTGCTGGACGCCCTGGTCGGCATGGTGGAAGGCGGCTGGATTGCACCCGCCTCCTTGCGTTTCATCGCCGTCGGCGGGGCACCGGTGCCGGCCGAGTTGCTGGCCCGGGCCCAGCACCTGCGCTTGCCGGTATATCAGGGCTACGGCCTGTCGGAGGCCGGCAGCGTGGTGAGCCTGGATCTGCCCGCGTACTCGGTGCCCGGCAGCGTGGGGCGCCCGTTGTCCCATGCCGAGATCCGCATCGCCCCGGATGGCGAGATCCTGGTACGGAACGACGCCTTCCTCGGTTATCTGGGCGCAGAGCCCTGGATGGCCGGGGGCTTCTGGCCGACGGGTGACATCGGCCACTTGGACGACCGGGGTTATCTGTACGTGGTGGGGCGGCGCAAGCGGATCGAGATCAGTCCCTTCGGCCGCAACCTGTCGCCGCAGTGGCTGCAGGCCCGGTTGGAGGCCCAGCCGGAGATCGCCAGGGCCCGGGTGTTCACCGAAGGGCGCCGGTACAACCTGGCGCGGCTGGAACCCGTCCCCGGCGCCGCCGGCCAACTGGCCGACGCCGTCGAACGGGTGAACGGGATGCTGCCGGCCTATGCCCGCATCCAGCGTTGGGTGGTGACAGGGGACAGCGCCGCCACCCCGGATGGTGGCAACGAACTGCTTTGCGGGAGCCGGGCATGAGTACGGCATTCGATCGCCTGCTGCAGGCCACCGAAGAGGAACGCCAGGCCTTCATGTCCATTCCCTTCATTCGCGAAGGGGCCGCCGGATTGCTGGGCCTGGAGAGCTACCTGGCCTTCCTCACCGAGGCCTATCACCACGTGCGCCATACGACGCCCCTGCTGATGGCCTGTGGCAGCCGTGTGCCCCCGGAGAAGGAGTGGCTGCGGGACGCCATGGCGCATTACATCGAGGAGGAGCTGGGCCACCAGGAGTGGATCCTGAACGACATTCGGGAGGCCGGAGGTGACGCCGAGGCGGTACGGCACGGCCAGCCCGGGATGGCGACGGACATCATGGTGGCCTACGCCTACGACCTGATCCAACGCCGCAACCCGGTGGGTTTCCTCGGCATGGTGCTGGTGCTGGAGGGCACCAGCGTACGCCTGGCCACGGGGGTGGCCGACCGGTTGCAGGACGTGTTGGGCCTGCCGGCCAAGGCCTTCACCTACCTTCGTACCCATGGCGGCCTGGACCAGGGCCACATGCGGTTCTTCGCCGGCCTGGTGAACCGGCTGGACGCCGATGATTTCGCAGCAGTGGTGGATGCCGCCCGGGTGTTCTACCGGCTGTACGGCAATATCTTCCGGGACCTGCCACGGGTCCCGGTGCTGATGGACGAGGTGCAGGCATGAAACTGAAAGACAAGCGGATTCTGTTGACCGGCGCGGCAGGTGGTATTGGTGCCATCCTGGCCGAACGGCTGGTGGCGTTGGGTGCCCGTGTTGCCCTGGTGGATCTGGACATCGAGCGTCTGGCCGATCTCGAGCTGCGGCTGGGGGCGGAACGGTGTCATGCCATCGGCGGTGACATTTCCTCGGCCGAGGGGGTGGCCGCCATCCTCGGCGAGGCTCGCCGTTGGATGGAATCGGTCGACGTGCTGGTCAACCTGGCCGGGGTGCTGAGCTTTCGCCATTACACGGCCATGGCACCGAGCCAGATCGAAACCCTGTTACGGGTCAACCTGGTGGGTCCGGCACTGCTGATCCGGGCGGTGCTGCCGGACATGGTCGAGCGTCGCCGGGGACAGATCGTCAACATTGGGTCCACCTTTGGTTCCATCGGCTTCGCCTGCTTTGCCGCCTATTCGGCCAGTAAGTTCGGCCTGCGCGGCCTGTCCGAGGCCCTGCGTCGCGAACTGGCCGACACGGGGGTGACCGTGACCTACATCGCGCCGCGGGCGGTGCGGACCCACCTGAATCCCGAGGGGGTCTATGCCATGGGGCAGGCCACGGGCATGCGCATGGACGATCCCCAGATAGTCGTGGACCGTATCCTGCACGGGATCGAGGACGATGCCGCCGACGTCTATATCGGCTGGCCGGAGAAGCTGTTCGTGCGCATCAACGGGTTGCTGCCACGGCTGGTGGATCGGGCGGTGGCCGGGCAGACCCGGGCGGCGCGCCGCTTTGCCGGTGATACCGGTCTCGGCGGCCCGGCGTCCCGCACCGATGCGGCTGGTTCCCACTCCGCCTGAGACCGGAACCGGCCCCTTGTATTCGAACCTGGACCGGGCCGGGCTGCCATGCCCCCCGGTCCCCGAACGATGGAGAATGTCATCATGATCAAGCGCGGTTTCATTGCCCTCTGGACTGCCCTGCTGGCCCTGCCGCTGGTTGCCGTCGCCGGCCTGCAGCAGGAGACCCTGGCGCTCGCCCGCCAGTGGGATCACATCCATTACCAGATGGCGGCGGACGACCGGGCCGCTGCCTACGAGGCCCTGGCCACCAAGGCGGCCGCTGTGGCCAAGGCTTATCCGGATGCGGCCGAACCCAGGATCTGGCAGGCCATCGCCCTGGCCAGCCTCGCCGGGGAGAAGGGCGGCCTGAGTGCCCTGGGCCTGGTGAAGCGGGCCCGCAAGCTGCTGTTGGCGGCGGAGCGCCTCAACCCGGAGGCGATGCAGGGCTCGGTCTACGTGACTCTGGGCAGCCTCTACGACCAGGTGCCGGGCTGGCCCATCAGTTTCGGTGACCGGGACAAGGCGCGGGCGTACCTGGAACGGGCCCTGCGCATCGCCCCGGACAGCATGGGGGCCAACTATTTCATGGCGGATTTTCTGATCCGGCACAAGCAGTATGCCGCGGCCCGTGGCTACCTGCAGAAGGTGCTGGCCGCGCCGGACCTGAAGCAGCGCCCGGTGTACTCGAAGGGTCGCAAGGCGGAGGCGCGGCAGGCACTGGCGCGGGTAGAGGCCAAGCTCGCGCGCCGCTAACGGTGCGGGGCTGTTGGCGCCCCGGAGACGATTCGAACGTCCGACCTAGCGCTTAGGAGGCGCTCGCTCTATCCAGCTGAGCTACCGGGGCAGTGGGGCACGAAACAGTGCGAAGGCCATGATGGAAAATGGTGGAGCCGAGGGGAGTCGAACCCCTGACCTCAGCAGTGCGATTGCTGCGCTCTCCCAACTGAGCTACGGCCCCGGAGGCATATGCCCGCACCCGGCGACAGGCGGGCGCGCGCTATTCTAACCCGTTTCGGCTGGCCGGGCCAACGTGACCGGGCGGCGATTCGGTTCAGCGGAGCCGCTTGCGCAGCATCTCCCGCTGGAGCTGGGTGACGAAGCAGCGCAACTGTTTGTGCTGCTGGGGATCCAGGCCGGTGAAACAGGCGCCGGCCCGCAGGTGGCCGTGGGCCTCGTCGTAGTGGCCATGGCGGATTTCGATCCCGGTGCAGATCTCGGTGCCATCCGGCAGCAGGAGACGGCATTCCGGGATCCGTAACCCTGTGCGCAGGGGCTCCCGGGTGTCCAGCCGCAGGCCGACCCCACGCAGTGACAGATCGCAGAGCTGGCCTTCCACCACCTTGCCGTCTTCGACGGGCAGCTGGACCCGAACCGCATGGCCGACTCCGACCGGCACGCGAAAGGCGGCACGCCGCTGCATGTAGACCATTCGCTCGGGCAGGGGACAGCGGTAACTGGCGAGACCTCGGTCATCGGTCTCCACCACCGCCGTGGTGGTGAAGCTCAGCCGGATCCCCTGGCACTGGCTGTGGGCCTGCAACCGTCCCGTTTCCAGCAGCCGCTCATGGCCCTCCCGCGGATTGAGTTCGTCCAGCACGAAGTAGCCGGCATCGCCCTCGACTTCCAGTATCATGCTGTTGAATACCCGGGGGTCCTCCCCCACCCGGACGCTGAGCAGCGTGCGTTCCTGGTGCAGGCGCTTGAGCAGGGCGACCACCCGGATGCGCTGGGTGATCTGCTCGCTCCGGCCTTCGTAGTCCAGGGCCGAATCCCCTGGCGCCACCGGTTTACGTACCGCGCCCTTGCCAGCTGTCGGCGGGTCGATCGGGTCCGTGGTCGGGTTCGGGTCAGACACGGCCCAGGGTCCGGGTGGTGCCGGCCTCGGCATGGAGGCTGCCACTGGCGTCGTAGGCGCCCGCGGCGGGGTCTGCCCCGCGCAGGACGGCCAGGGCGGATTCGGCCTGCTGCCTGAGTGCGTGCACCAGGGCGCCATTGCGGCGATTGGCTTCCTGGCAGCGGCCAAGGTTCTGCAGCAGGGCCTGCCAGTGGCCGACCAACCGGTCGTCCCGGTCCCAGCGGGCGAGGCAGGCGGTCATACCATTGTGGTCGGGAGTGAAACCCAGGGCCAGGAGCAGATCCTGGCGTTGCCCTTCCAGGCGTTCCAATACCTGGAGGCAGTCGATCTTGTCACCGATGCTCTGTTCGATGGCGCTGGTGTCGGCCTCTGTCAGGGCGGCCCGTTCCTGGTCCAGGCACTGCAGGAGCCGTTCACCGAGCTCGATCTGCCGTTGCAGGAGCCGCTCCAGGGCGGCCAGGGGATGCGCCGAATCCATGGTTCTCTTCCCCGTGGGTCTTTCCGTGGTGGCTTACTTGTGGTCCAGTGCCCGTTCCAGTCGTATGAGCCGGTTCGCGATGCGCTGGCTGTCCACCTGGTACTGGCCGCTGGCAATGGCGGCCTTGATGGCTTCGACCCGCTTTCGGTCCACTTGGGGTGTCTCCGCGATCCGGTTCTCGGCCTCGTTGAGGCGTTGCGCCGCCGGTGTCAGGGTGACGCGATCGTCCTGGTCGCGGGCCCCGGCGGCGGGTGCGCCACCTCTTTCCGCCGCTTCGTTGTCGGTCCGGGCCGATCCGGTTCCCTTGAGATCGACCTGGGCCGGGGTCAGATGATTGTTGATTTCCATCGCCATGTTTTGCACTCCAGAGACTGTTTCCGTTTGCCTGCCCTAGTCATCATAGCGTCCGGTGATTCAATGACTTTAGCCCCTTTTTCCAAAGGCGTGACTAAAGCGTCACTTTTACGACGCCCGGGGCCGTGACCCGGCCCTCCACCACCCGGTGCGAAGACAGGGCCTTGACGCGGATCCGCTGACCACGGCGGCCATCCATCAAGGCCTTGGCCGCCATGCGGACCTGGATGCCTGCCGTCTCCGCCAGCACCGTCACCCGTTCCCCGCGGCGGATCAGCCGGGGGGGCGCCAGGGCCCCGTCGGTGAGGGCGCTGCCCGCAGGCAGGGGGCGCAGGGCCACCTGCCCGATGATGTCCCCGAGGCGGTCGAGGTACCCGCCGGGCAGACGGGAGACCTCGGTTTCCTCCAGCCTGAGGTCTCCGGCGCGGATCACGGCACCCCGTCGCAGGGCGTGTTTCAGTACGGGAATCCTGCGGAATATCCGTATGTTGGCGGAGAGGTAGAGGGTCCAGCCGGGGGTGGCGGGACAGCGCAGGCCCACGGTGGTGCGCCCACGCGGCCGGGCCCCCTGCGGCAGAAAGGCCTTCACCGCAACCCGGCACGGATGCAGCTGCAGGCGCGGATCCGGTCGCTGCACCTGGATCTCCACCCGCCCCCCCTCCGGCCGCACCTGCTGGCGGAGAAAATGGCGTGCCGCCGCGCGCAGCCCGGCCGGGACGGCCGTGGGCACCGTGGCCAGGGCACCGGGTGCGACCAGCAGCAGCGACAGGAACAGGGCGTGGCGACGCAGGGTCATGATGGCGGCATCCTCCATAACAGGGGCCGGCCAGTGCCGGCGTGTCGCCTGGATCGATGCAAATGCCATGCCGTCGTTCCGGCGGGTCGATCGGTGCCGGTTCCCGGGGCTCAAGTCCCTGCCACCGGCGCCGATAGTCGTGCATGTAGCCAAGGAAAGGACCCCGCAGGAGTTTCCCAACCATGAGCAGCGTACTTGCAAGCGTCGATCAGCGCACCCAACTGGCCGGGCACAATCGCCTGGAGATCCTCATGTTCTATCTCTCCGGCGAGCAGAAGTTCGGCCTCAACGTATTCAAGATCCGGGAAGTGATCCAGTGTCCCCCCCTGACCCAGGTGCCCCAGTCCCACCCGGTGGTGCGGGGTATCGCCCGTTTGCGTGGCCATACCATGCCCATCATGGACCTGTCGCTGGCCATAGGCCAGCCGCCGCTGGCGGCGACCGAAGAGGCCTACGTGATCGTGACCGAGTTCAACCGCTCGGTACAGGGCTTTCTGGTGAATGGCGTGGACCGGATCGTCAACATGAACTGGGAACAGATCCTGCCGCCACCCAAGGGGACCGGCCGCGAGCACTATCTGACCGCCGTGACCGAGGTCGAGGGTGATCTGATCGAGATCGTCGACGTGGAGAAGATCCTGTCGGAGGTGGTGGGCACCAACACCGAGGTGTCCGACGAGATCGCCCAGGCGGCGCAACAGAAGGAGATGCAGGACCAGCCCTTCATTCTGGTGGCGGACGATTCCATGGTGGCCCGCAACCAGATCAAGCGCACCCTGGACCAGATCGGCATCCAGTGTGAGCTGGTCAACGACGGGCGTCAGGCCCTCGACACGCTGGTGGGTTGGGCGGAAGAGACACCGGAGCGCCTGCAGTCGCTCAGCATGGTGATCTCCGACGTGGAGATGCCGGAGATGGACGGTTATACTCTGACCGCCAGGATTCGCGAGGACGAACGGCTCAAGCACCTGTACGTGCTGCTCCACACCTCCCTCAGCGGTGTGTTCAACGAGGCCATGGTCGAACGGGTGGGTGCCGACGAGTTCATCGCCAAGTTCAAACCGGACCTGCTGGCCAGTGCGGTGCTCAAGCAGGTCGAAGCGGGCAGTGACGCTGCATGAGCAGAAAGGCCAGCGTCACGGCGATGTCGGCCGGGACCCTGCGCGGCACCCG
>JALWSQ010000012.1 GCA_026993645.1 Thiohalobacter sp. | reverse complement strand
TTGTCACCAATTGGCTACCCCTAGGGAATTTGGGTCATTTTTCGTTGTCTTCTGTCGGAAAATCAACACCGCTAGTCGGCTTGGCCGCGCCATGCCCGTGCATAGGCTAACCCCTTGTCGGGCCGAGAATAACATCGGCCCGCCGGCAGGGGTACGGTGGGCCCGCCGGGGCGCGGTCGGGGTGGGAACAAAATGTGCATGGGGTCTGGTAGAATTGCTTCCATGACGACGGGACAACAGAGCGACAGCCGTGACGGTGGCCTCGCTGTCCAGGAGGCCAAGCCCAGACTCAAACGGCCACGAATGTACAAGGTCGTCCTGCTGAACGACGACTACACGCCGATGGAGTTCGTGGTGCAGATACTGGAGAGGTTCTTCGGCATGAACCGGGAGAAGGCGACGCAGATCATGTTACAGGTGCACACCCGGGGCAAGGGCGTGTGCGGCGTCTTCACCCGCGACATCGCCGAGACCAAGGTGGCCCTGGTGAACGACTATTCCCGCCAGCATCAGCATCCGCTGCTGTGCACCATGGAAGAGGCATAGTGGACCCATGCGATAGAGGTGAACGGCCATGTTGAGCAAGGAACTTGAATTCACGTTGAATCTTGCATTCAAGGAAGCGCGGGAGAAACATCATGAATTCATGACCGTCGAGCATCTCCTGCTGGCCCTGCTCGACAATCCGGCGGCAGCGGAGGTCCTGCGGGCCTGCGGCGCCGATCTCCAGGCCCTGAAGCGCGAACTCGGCAACTTCCTCGACGAAACCACCCCCCTCCTGCCCGCCAACGGCACCCGCGAGACACAACCGACCCTGGGTTTCCAGCGCGTACTGCAGCGGGCCGTGTTTCATGTCCAGTCCTCGGGCAAGAAGGAGGTCACCGGTGCCAATGTCCTGGTGGCCATCTTCAGTGAGCAGGAGTCCCAGGCCGTCTATTTCCTCAACAAGCAGAACGTGACGCGGCTCGACGTGGTCAACTTCATCTCCCACGGCATCTCCAAGGTATCCGGTGAACAGAGCGAGGACGTGGGTACCGGTACCGTCGAGGAGGCGGAGCAGGGGACCGATGCCTCGGCGCGCAAGCCGCTGGAGAGCTTCGCCACCAACCTCAACACGCTGGCCCGCCAGGGCAAGATCGACCCCCTCATCGGCCGCCGCGAGGAGGTGGCGCGCATGATCCAGATCCTGTGCCGCCGGCGCAAGAACAACCCGCTGCTGGTGGGCGAGGCCGGTGTCGGCAAGACGGCCCTGGCGGAGGGCCTGGCCCGGCTGGTGGTGGACGAGGCGGTGCCCGAGGTGCTGGCGGGCGCGACCATCTATTCCCTCGACCTGGGCGCCCTGGTGGCCGGGACCAAGTATCGCGGTGACTTCGAGAAACGCCTCAAGGCCGTGCTGGCCCAGTTGCGCAAGGAGCCCAATGCCATCCTGTTCATCGACGAGATCCATACCATCATCGGTGCCGGTGCCGCCTCCGGCGGGGTGATGGATGCCTCCAACCTGATCAAACCCATGCTGGCCTCCGGCGAACTCAAGTGCATCGGTTCCACCACCTACCAGGAGTACCGGGGCATCTTCGAGAAGGACCGGGCGCTGGCGCGGCGGTTCCAGAAGATCGACATCCAGGAACCCACGGTGGAGGAGACGGTGCAGATCCTGCGCGGTCTCAAGCCGGTATTCGAGGCGCACCACCATGTGCGTTACTCGCAGAAGGCGCTGCGGGCGGCGGCCGAACTGGCCGACCGCTACATCAACGATCGCCATCTGCCCGACAAGGCCATCGACGTCATCGACGAGGCCGGCGCCAACGTCCGCATGCAGCCGCCGTCGCGGCGCAAGAAGACCATCGGCGTGAGTGACATCGAGGCCATCATCGCCCACATCGCGCGCATCCCGCCGCGCAACGTCTCGCGCACCGACAAGGACAAGCTGCAGACCCTGGCCCGCGACCTGAAGATGGTGGTGTTCGGCCAGGACGAGCCCATCGACGCCCTGGCCGCCGCCATCAAGATGTCACGCTCGGGCCTGGGCAACAGCCAGAAGCCCATTGGTTCCTTCCTGTTCGCCGGGCCGACCGGCGTCGGTAAGACCGAGGTCACGCGCCAGCTGGCCCTGACCCTGGGCATCGAGCTCATCCGCTTCGACATGTCGGAGTACATGGAACGCCACACGGTGTCCCGCCTCATCGGTGCACCACCGGGCTACGTGGGGTTCGACCAGGGTGGCCTGCTCACCGAGGCGGTGACCAAGCATCCCCACGCGGTACTGTTGCTGGACGAGGTGGAGAAGGCCCATCCGGAGGTGTTCAACCTGCTGCTGCAGGTGATGGATCACGGCACCCTGA
>JALWSQ010000011.1 GCA_026993645.1 Thiohalobacter sp. | reverse complement strand
CGCCACATCTGCTCTCTGCAGTGAAGGATGCCGGTACCGTCAATCCACAGTCACCGACCGGCAAGAAGAAAAAGCGGCTCAGATAATCAGGCTAGGCGCAATAGCGGTCAGGAATGGACGCTTACGGTGCTGCCGCTGTTGTGGGCTACGAGGTCGTTGTTCGACCAAGTGGGGGGCGAGTTTGCTAGGACGGTCTTTGCCACGGCGTCCTTCTGCTGGTCGCTGGCCAGGGCCGGCGCGATTGCGACCACCAGGCCGGAGAAACCGGCCGAGGTGGCGTCGGCCTCGTCGATGAGCTTTTTCCGTAGGCCGATCGTGGTCTCTTCCCACCACTGCTTGCAGTAGGGTCTGCCCCAGGTGGGCGGCGCCGCGGGGTCGTACTCGGTATCACGGGCTGGATTGTAGGCCCAGCCGCTGACCTGGCCGGTGGCCCGCAGGGTGTCGTAGTAGCCGGGTGTGCTGCGATAGACATGGGAGCCCATCCAGTCCGGGTCGTCGGGGCCATAGGTCGCCAGCAAGGCATCGATGGCGGCGGTGGCCGGCCGCTCGGCCTGGTACTTGGATCGTGCCGGGATATAGCACTGGCTGAAGAAGTCGCTGACTTCCTGACGGAGGCGTGGGTCGGCGATGGTGGCCAGTCGGGCCTGTTGCTCGTAGGTGCGCATGTCGGCGGCGTTCGGCAAGCCTTCGACCACGGCGTGGTTGAAACCAGAGGTCATCGAGAGCACCGCGTACCACCACACCGGGATGTTCACCGTCGCCGGCGAGCCAGTGAATCCGGTCGTGCCATAGGTGCTCTGTGGGGCGGCCACGGTCGCCGTGGCTGGTGTCGGGTCGGTAAGCGTCGGTGGCGGTGTGTAGCTGAGGGAAGTCGCATTGAGCGGGGTCAGAGCGGCCGGCTGGCCGGCCAGGACGACCACCAACAGCGCGATGAAGAGCTCCAGCTCCATGCGTCTGAGCGATAGGCCGGTGACCGTGCCGAATTCACCGCCCTGGGCCGGCTCCCGCCAGTTGTCGATCAGGATGCCGAGGAACGGGAGGAAGACGATACCCGTGCCGACCAGGACATCCCAGAGGATGCCATAGAAGGTCCAGCCGAACAGGGTGGTGAAGAGTTCGAGATAGCTGTCGACGGTCATGCCCTGCCCTCATGGAGTGCCGCCAACAACTGGCCAAGCAGGTTCTCACCCAGCACCAACTCGATCACCGCTAGCCAGGCAAAGACGCGCCAGCGCAGGGCAAGCAGACTCTTTGCCTGCGCCTCATCGAGGTGTCCCAAGCGATGCAGGCCGTTTGTGACCCACGGCCACGTGATGGCCACCAAGGTAATCAGCAAGAGCCGGATAGCGGTCAGTACCAGTTTCAGACTTTCGATCCGGGTCTGCACGGTGACCACGGACGAGGCCTCCACCGTATACCAGAGGATGCCCCCGGCCCCCAGCGCCAAGCCAAAGGCCAGCAGCGTCAGCAGAAAGAACCAGCGCCGGCGCACGGCACACCCGTTATGGCACACGACCATGGCTCAGTGGGCGCGGATCGATGGTAGGCACCTCCGGCGTGTTCAGCGAGGCCTGGCGCCGGGCGGCAGCCCGCTGGAGCAGGGTCGCGATGGTGTCGGAAACCACCTCCTTGCGCACTCGGGTCTCGAACAGCAGGTTCTCGATCTCCTTGTCCAGCTCGGCGATGGACTTGTCCGCATGTTCCCGGGCCACTTCGGTGGCATACACCTCCGGCACCTGACGGCCGGAGAGCAGCAGGCGACGGGCATACAGCGCCTTCTCTACCGTCCGGGCCGTGCTGATCTCGGAGACCAGTCGGCCCATGATGAGGCTCTGTTCGGAGGCCGGCATCTCGCGGATCGCCTCGATGACCTGGCGGGTGATGGCCACCCCTGGCGCGGTGATCTTGTCCAGGTTGGCCAGGATCAGGGGTGTCGAACCGTTGACCAGGTTCTGCAGCTCCACGGTGACGGCCATCGATTCCTGGTTCAGCTTGGGCAACAGGCCGGTGCCGGGGATGCTGTCCTTGCGGCAGGTGTCGCAAGTGGTGACGATGTTCTCGCCGACCACGTCCACGACCCAGTTGCGCGCCTCGGTGGGCGTCGGCCAGATTTCTGTCAGGCGGGTGGCCGATGCGGGCGGTACCGGCCCGGTCGCCGTGATTGGGCGATTCATATTGATGTTGTAGCCGGCCTTGACGAGGTCGCCGGTGAATTCCAACACGGGCTGTCCGGCACCGCCGGCCTGGCCACCGATCCAGGGCACGCCGTTGTCGCCATTGGCGGCTTCCACCGCCTTCTTCGCGGTCACTGCGTCGTTACCGCCGATTCCCATCTGGAGCTTCCAGTCGTTGCCCTTGGAGAGGGTGATGAGGTCGGCATAGGGGCTCTAGC
>JALWSQ010000010.1 GCA_026993645.1 Thiohalobacter sp. | reverse complement strand
CGTCCGGTCTGGAGCAGGGTGACCCGGCGCGCGGCGGCCTGCAGCCAGCGGGTGACCGGCTGGTACAACAGGGCCCAGGCGCGGTCGTCGGTATGCAGGTGGTAGCGCAGGCCGGTCAGGCGCCAGGGCTGGGCGGGATCCCGCTCCTCGGTCACCTGTTCCCGCACCTCCCACAGCGGCTGGAAGATGCGGCGGATGGGCATGGCGAAGGCGGTGGCGCTGTACTGCATGCGCGGGTTCAGGGCGCCGAAGCCGCAGTCCCAGGGCGGCGCATGCCGCACCGCCAGTCCGTCGCGGCGGTGCAGCAGCAGGTAGCCGATGCCCCAGGCCAGGAGCAGTCCCAGGGCGACGAACAGGGCCGAGTAGTTGGCCGTGCGCGGCGCCATGGGGGTGAGCCACAGCCAGTCGCTGTCATGGAGCCCGGCCAGGCCACCGCCCATGAGGCTGTGCACCAGGGTGTCGAGCAAGGCGACGAAGGCCGTGGGCAGGACCCCGACCGCCAGGCACAGCAGGGCCAGGAGCAGCATCCCGGCGCGCATTCCACCATCCACCTCGTGGGCATGGCGCACGTGCCGGCTGCGCGGCAGGCCGAGGAAGACCACGCCATAGACCTTGACGAAGCAGGCGGCGGCCAGCGCCCCGGTGAGGGCCAGCATGGCGGCGGACACCGGGATCAGGGCGGACAGGGTGCCGCTCTCCAGCACGTTGCTGCGAAGCGCGGCCTGGAAGGTGAGCCACTCGGAGACGAAGCCGTTGAACGGTGGCAGGGCCGATATGGCGATGCAGCCGGTGAGGAACAGGAGCGCGGTCTGGGGCATGCGCCGGATGAGTCCGCCCATGTGTTCCATGTCGCGCTCGTGGGTGGCGTGCAGGATGGCGCCGGCGCCCAGGAACAGCAGGCCCTTGAACAGGGCGTGGTTGAAGGTGTGCAGCAGGGCGGCGATCAGGGCCAGGGCCCCGGCCAGGGGATGGTGGCTGGCGTAGAACAGGATGGCCAGGCCGAGGCCGATGACGATGATGCCGATGTTCTCGATGGAGTGATAGGCGAGCAGGCGCTTGAGGTCGTGTTGCATCAGGGCATAGAGCACGCCCATGAGGGCGCTGATGCTGCCGATGACCAGGGTCACCAGCCCCCAGCTCCAGTGCAGGTTGCCGATGAGGTCGAAGCTGGTACGCACGAAGCCGTATACCGCCACCTTGAGCATCACCCCGCTCATCAGGGCCGAGACATGGGAAGGGGCGACGGGGTGTGCCTCCGGCAGCCACACGTGCAGGGGCAGCAGGCCGGCCTTCATGCCGAAGCCCAGCAGGGCCAGGCCGAAGGCGATGCTGCCCCAGGTCAGGTCGGGATGGGCGGCGCGCATGGCATCGAAGCTGAAATCACCGCCGTTGGCCGCCAGTACCGCGAACGACAGCAGGATGGCCAGCCCGCCCAGGTGGGCGAGCAGCAGGTAGAGGAAGCCGGCGCGACGGTTGGCCGGGTGCTCGTGCTGGAAGGCCACCAGGAAGTAGCTGCTCAGCGACATCAGCTCCCAGGCGATCATGAACAGGAAGGCGTCGTCGGCCAGGACCACCAGTTCCATGCCCAGCAGGAACAGGCCGGTGAACAGGCCCAGGTGCGCCAGGGCGCTGCGGTCGGCGCGGAATTCCCGCGTGTAGCCGGGGCCGTACAGGGCGACGGCGGCGGTGACCGTGCCGATGAGGCAGAGCATGAAGCCGGCCAGGGGGTCCAGTCGCAGGTGCCAGGGCAGCCAGGGCAGTCCCAGCGGCAGCAGGCCGGCCTGGTTCTGGTTCTGCACCAGGGTGCCGAGGCCGGCTGTGAGCGCCAGCACTGCATTCAGGAGCAGCAGGGCGAAGAACAGCTGGCGGGTACCGCGGACGCGGGCACCGAGCAGGGCCCAGAAGGCGGCGGCCAGCGCCACGCCCAGCGCCAGCAGTGCGGTGTCGAGCAGGGTCACGGCCGGGCGTCCATGACCGGGGCGGGGAGCCGGGGGGAGGCGGTCCGCACGGCCTGTATCGGAAGGGGGCGCCAGCCCATGGTTCTCTCCTCGCCAGTCGATGCGCCGGTGCGGGCGGGAACGGCGGAACCACCCCGCTGGCACCAGGCCCGGGTTCACTGCATCAGGGTTTCGGGAACAGGCACGACCGGGCCGGCAGGAAGCCGGCGGGCGGTTGCCGCGACATCCACGAAAAGGAAAACGCCGGCCGTCGGTGAGACGGACGGCCGGCGCGCGGCATTATAGGGGGAAGCGCCCGGCGGGTCGGGCGCATCGATGGCCGTGCGTACCATGGGGTGCCACCGTTGCGGCTGGTGGCGCTCCCGTTGTTGGGCACGCTCGCTGCGCTCGCTTTGCCCAACCTACGGGTGCCATGACCCTACCGGGTTGGAAACGGCACCGTAG
>JALWSQ010000009.1 GCA_026993645.1 Thiohalobacter sp. | reverse complement strand
CGGCCGATGCCACCCCTGGACCTGCCCGCCGCGCCGCCCCGGCCCGATGCCATCACCCTGCCCCGGCTGCCGGTACCCCGGCTCGCTGCTCTGCCGGGGCTGGCGGGGCCGGGCGCGCTGGATCTGCCACCGCCTCGCCTGGTCAGCGACCTGGTGCCCATCGCCCAGCCGGCACCGCGCTATCCCTACCAGGCGGCGCGACAGGGCATCCAGGGCTGGGTGAAACTGGCCTTCCGGGTCACCGCCGGCGGCCGGGTGACCGACGCGGTGGTCCTGGCGGCCGAGCCCAAGGGGGTGTTCGAGCAGGCGGCGCTGGAGGCGGTGCGACACTGGCGTTTCCGGCCGCGGGAGGTCGATGGCCGGCCGGTATCGAGCCGCGCGGTCCAGGTCCTGAAGTTCCGGCTGGAGCAAGGACAGTGAACCGCATCGGCCACTGGCTCGCTCCCCTGCTGCTGGCGTTGGCCGTCATGGGCCTCCGCTGCGCCGACGCCGCGCCGGCCCTGTCGCCCCCGGTCTACCAGGCCCTGGAGGCGATACGGGAGGACATGACGCACCAGCGGCTGGCCGCCGCCCGCCGCCGGCTGGAGGCCCTGCTGCGCCAGGACCGGCTGTCCGCCTACGAGCGGGCCATCGCCTGGCAGACCCGGGCCGACCTGGCCCTGCGCCAGTCCGACTACCCGGCGGCGGCCCGCGCCTTGCGGCGCTGCCTGGCCGGCCAGGCCCTCCCCTCGTCCACCGCCCGACCGCTCAGGCGGACGCTGGGCCAGCTGCTGCTGCAGCTGCACCGCACCGATGAGGCCATCCGGGTCCTCCGGGACTGGTTGCGGCAGCTCCGGTCACCCCGGGCGGAGGACCACGCCCTGCTGGCCAGCGCCTACGCCGCGGCGCGACAGTACGCGCCCGCGGTCAAGGAACTGACCACGGCGGTGCACCAGGCCCGGGACTTCCATGCCGAATGGTACGAAGCGCTGGCGGCCATGGAATACCAGCGCGGGCGCTACCGCGCCTGCCTGCCCTGGCTGGAGACCCTGCTGCGCCGGCGTCCCGGCCGGAAGGCGGACTGGCTGCGGCTGGCCGCGGTGCAGCTGGCGTTGAAGGATCCGGCGGCGGCCCTGGCCACCCTGGAGACGGCCCACCGGGCCGGTCTCCTGCAATCCGGGGACGAGTTGCTCAGCCTGGTGCGGCTCCAGCTGCAGGTGGGCGTGCCCTACCGGGCGGCCCGGCTGCTGGCCCAGGGGATGAAGGCAGGCCGGATCCGGGATGACGCGGAGCATCGCCGCCTGCTGGCCCGGGCCTGGGGCCAGGCCCGGGAGACGGCCCGCGCTGCCGCAGCCCTGGAACGCAGCCTGGGCAAGGTGCCGACGCCGGCGTCCCGGCTGCAGCTGGCGCGCTGGTATGCCCGTCTGGAACGCTGGCGGGACCTGTTGGGCGTGCTGCCCTGCCGCGACCGCCGGGGCGCGGATGCCGGCCGCTGCTGGCTGCTGCGGGGCGCGGCCCACTATGAACTGGGGGAACGGGATGACGCCCGCGCCGACTTCCGCCGGGCGGAGGCGGTCGCGGCCAGCCGCGCCGCGGCCCGGCGCTGGCTGCGTTTCCTGCGGCTGGATCCGGCGGCCGCCGGAACGACCTCAGTGGACCACCAGGACGTCGCACCCGGCGCGCTGCAGCACCCGGTCGGTGGTTGAACCCAGCAGGCCGCGCATGCCGTGCCGGCCATGGGTACCGATGACGACCAGGTCGGCCTCGAGCCGCTCGGCGAGATCCGCGATGACGTTGGCCGGCTTGCCGCTCAGCAGCTGGACGTCATGCTTCTCCGCCTCGGGCACCCCGATCCGCTCGAACAGCGCGTCGAGCCGCTTGCGGGCCGCGGCCAGCAGATCGGCCTCCACCGACTCCAGCGGCGGCAGGATGTGATCCTCGCCCAGGGGCGGCACGTAGTCCACCACGTGGACGACGGTCACGCTGGCCGAACAATCCGCCGCGATGCGGGCGGCCCGCTCGAGCACGGCCTCGCTCTGGGGACCCAGGTCGATGGCGCAGACGATCCGTTCATATGCAGACATGGCGACTCCTTGGCTGGACGGGTGAGCGACGGGCCACGCACCGGCTGCCTGCCAACCAGGGGAACGCCGGGGTGGTCGCCCGCTATGATCAGGGCAGGGCAGGGAAAATTCAAGTGATCCCCGCCGGCGGGCAGCGGTGGCGGCATACGGATTCTGTGACGGTCGTCAGGGTCATTGTCAGAACGAGTGCATTAGTATATGATAATCCTTTAATTTACTTCGGGAGATGTCGCCATGTTTCTCGATCCCTTCTTCCTCGCCGGCGCCGTTGGCGGCCTGGCCATCGCGGGTATCGTCCTCTGGCTGTGCCGCACCCAGGGTTGTCGCCTGCGCCGCTGAGCCA
>JALWSQ010000008.1 GCA_026993645.1 Thiohalobacter sp. | reverse complement strand
CACCACACGGTACGGCAGCTCGAGCTGCTGCAGGATGGCCTCGGCATGCCCGGTCAGGGCCTCGTGGGCGGCCCAGGAATCCTCTGGCCGTACCACCTGCACCAGTTCCACCTTCTCGAACTGGTGCTGCCGGATCATGCCCCGGGTGTCCTTGCCATGGGCCCCCGCCTCGGACCGGAAACAGGGCGTGTGGGCCACGTAGCGCAGCGGCAGCTGCTCCGGTTCCAGGATGCGCTCCCGGGCCAGGTTGGTGACCGGCACCTCGGCGGTGGGAATGAGGAAATAACCGGGTTCGTCGCAGGTGCGGAACAGGTCGGCCTCGAACTTGGGCAGCTGACCGGTGCCGGTCAGCGCCTGGCGGTTCACCAGGTAGGGCACATAGACCTCGGTGTAACCGTGCTGACTGGTATGGACGTCCAGCATGAACTGGATCAGCGCCCGGTGCAGACGCGCCAGGGCACCGTACATGACCACGAACCTGGCCCCGGCCAGGCGCGCCGCGGCGGCGAAATCCAGCCCGGCCAGGCCCGCGCCCAGGTCCACGTGGTCCCGCGGCTCGAAGTCGAACGCCGGTGGCGTACCCCAGCGCCGCTCCTCGCGGTTGTCGGCCTCGTCCCGTCCCTCGGGGACCGAGGGATCGGGCAGGTTGGGCAAGGCCAGCTGGAACGCGTCGAACCGCGCCATTACCTCGTCCAGCTCACGCCGGGCCTCGTCCAGTTGCGTTCCCAGGTCGGCCACCTCCGCCCGCAGGGGCTCGATGTCCTCGCCCCGCGCCTTGGCCTGGCCAATGGCCTTGGAGCGGCGGTTGCGCTCCGCCTGCAGTGCCTGGGTACGCACCTGCAGCGCCTTGCGGCGCGCCTCCAAGGCGCGGTAGGCATCGACGTCGAGCACGAACCCGCGCCGTGCCAGGGCGGCGGCGGTGGCATCCAGCTCGTTGCGCAGTCGCTTGGGATCCAGCATGGGTTGCTCCGGGGACAGGGGTCAGAGATAGAGGGTGGCGTTCCAGCTCACGATGTGCCCGGGCTTCACGCGCCCGCGCAGATGTTTCAGGATGGCGGCCACCCGCTGCGGCTCGTCGAAGAACTCCACCACCAGCGGCAGGTCCATGGACGTGGCGAGCAGGGAGGACGAGTGCATGTGGCCGGACTGGCCGAACCCCGCCACCCCCCGGAACACCGTCACGCCACGCACCTTTTCCTGGTCGTGCAGGCATTCCAGGATCTGCTCCTTCTTGGCCTTGCCCTCGGTGACATAGATACGGACGAAGGTGACTTCCAGCGTGCTCATAGCGATCTCCCCACCATCACACCCAGCATGGCCGCCATCACGCACATGCCGACACTCAACAGTACGTTCACCACCGCGCGCAGCATCTCCCCCGACTCCAGGAGATTGAAGGTCTCGATGGAGAAGGTGGAAAAGGTGGTGAACGCCCCGAGGAAGCCCACCAGCAGAAAGGCACGCACCCAGGGCGGTGACAGGGTACGCTCGGTCAACAGGACGAACAGCACGCCCATCAGCAGGCTGCCGGTCAGGTTCACGAACAGGGTGCCGTAGGGAAAGCCCCGTTCCAGCAGCCGTTGCACGCCGCTGGCCGCCAGGAACCGCAGCACCGCGCCGATGGCGCCGCCACCGGCGATGGCCAGCAGATGGACGGGTTTGCCGATCATGAGTCCGCCGTGTCCTTCCTGTTCGCCTTTCCGCCCGCCCGCTGCCGGGCGGCCCGATCGCGGCGCCGCAGTTCCGCGAGCCGTTCACCGATGCGGATCTCCAGCCCGCGCGGGACCGGCCGGTAGTACTGCCGCTGCGGCATGCCCTCCGGGAAGTAGCTTTCCCCCGCGGCATAGGCATCGGGCTCGTCGTGGGCATAGCGGTAACGCTGGCCATAGCCCAGTTCCTTCATCAGCCGCGTGGGCGCGTTACGCAGGTACAGCGGAACCTCCAGCGTGCCGTGGCGCTGGACGTCGGCCCGGGCGGCCCCGAACGCCTGGTAGACGGCGTTGCTCTTGGGTGCGCAGGCGAGATAGACGATGGCCTGGGCCAGCGCCAGCTCCCCTTCCGGGCTGCCCAGCCGCTCGTAGACGTCCCAGGCCTCGCGCGCCAGGGTCAGGGCGCGCGGATCGGCGTTGCCGATGTCCTCCGATGCCATGCGCACCACCCGGCGGGCAATATACAGGGGATCGCAGCCCCCATCCAGCATGCGGGCGAACCAGTACAGGGCCGCGTCCGGGCTGGAGCCGCGCACGCTCTTGTGCAGGGCGGAGATCTGGTCGTAGAACAGTTCGCCCCCCCGATCGAAACGACGCAGACCGCCGGCGATGACCCGGTCCACCGCGGCGGCAGTGACCTCCATCGCGCCCTCCGGGCCGGGCTCGGCCATGTCACAGGCCAGCTGGAGCAGGTTCAGCGCCCGGCGGGCATCCCCGTCCGCCGCGGTCGCGATACGCTGCAGCAGGGCCGGCTCCACGACGAGCCGGCGCCGGCCCAGGCCCCGTTCGGGATCGGCCAGGGCACGCCGGAGCACGGCCAGGAGGTCCTCCGCGGACAGGGATTCCAGCACATACACCCGGACCCGGGACAGCAGGGCGTTGTTGAGCTCGAACGAGGGATTCTCGGTGGTGGCACCGACGAACACCAGGGTGCCGTCCTCCACCGCATGGAGAAAGGCATCCTGCTGCGACTTGTTGAACCGGTGCACCTCGTCCACGAACAGCAGGGTGCCGCGCCCGGCCTCCTGCCGGCGCTGCCGGGCCGCCTCGATGACCTGGCGCACCTCCTTGACCCCGGCCAGCACGGCGGACAGGGCGACGAAGGCGATGTCGGCCTGGCGCGCCAGCAGTCGCGCCAGGGTGGTCTTGCCGGTCCCCGGCGGACCCCACAGCACCATGGAGTGCAGTCGCCCCTGGTCCAGGGCCCGGCGCAGGGGCCGGTCCGGCGCCAGCAGGTGCTGCTGGCCGGCGAATTCCTCCAGGCTGCGCGGGCGCATGCGGTCCGCCAGCGGGCGGCTGTCGTCGCCCCCTCTCTCCGCCTCCGGGAACAGACCGGCGCCGGCGGAAGGTTCCGGTGAATCAGGCGTCGCCATCGATCAGGTCCACGTCGGGCGGCAGCTGGATGTCGAAGGCGCCGGGCGGGGGCGTGCCGTTGCGCACCGGATCGTGGAACAGCAGCTCGGTGCGCTGACCGAGGCGGTCGACCAGCACCATGCGGGTGAGCATGCGGCCGCTGAATCCCAGCCGCACCCGCTGGAAGCTGCCGTCCGGGCCACGCGGGGTCAGCACCACCTCGCCCGGCCGTTCGCCCAGGGTCACCCGGAAACGCGCAAGCAGCCGCTGCAGTCCGTCCCGCGCCGCCAGCAATTCCGCCGGGGTGCCGCGAATGGCGGCTGCCAGCGGCCGCCGCGTGGCCTGGGCCAGGTCCGGATCATAGGTCCAGAGATAACGGCCATCGGACAGCACCAGCTGCCGGTAGGGCTTCTGGTAGTCCCACCGGAACCGGTCGGGACGCTCGATCCGCATGCGGCCATGGCTGGTCTCCAGCAGGTGGCCGGTCTCATCGTACAGACGCTGGTCGAACACCGCTGCGTAGTCGGTCAGCCCGTCGAAGAAACCGCGCAGCAGCCCCTGGGCGGTACCGTCCGCAAGGGCGGGAAGCCACAGGCACCAGGCCAGCAGCAGCCACCAGGCGATGCCTGGCCGGCCGGTACCCTGCCGCTGGCGCCGGATCACGCTCTCAGTCCTCCGGCGGAGGTGGCGCCAGCACCTCGCGGCTGCCATTGGATTGCAGGGGACCGACGATGCCGGCGGCCTCCATGGCCTCGATCATGCGTGCCGCCCGGTTGTAGCCGATCTTGAGTCGGCGCTGCACCCCCGAGATGGAGGCGCGGCGGCTCTCGGTGACGATGCGCACCGCCTGGTCGTAGAGGGGGTCGCTCTCGCTGTCCGTCTCCTCGGCCGCCCCCATGCCGGGCAGCAGGGCGCTGTCGCTGGTGCCCTGCACGATGTCCTCGATGTACTCCGGCTTGCCGGCCCGCTTGAGGAACTTCACCACCCGATGCACCTCCTGGTCGGAGACGAAGGCGCCGTGCACCCGCTCCGGCACCGCCGTCCCCGGCGGCAGGTAGAGCATGTCGCCATGGCCCAGCAGGGTCTCGGCGCCCATCTGGTCGAGGATGGTGCGGGAATCCACCCGCGAGGACACCTGGAAGGCAATGCGGGTGGGGATGTTGGCCTTGATCAGCCCCGTGATCACGTCCACCGAGGGCCGTTGCGTGGCCAGCACCAGGTGGATGCCGGCCGCGCGCGCCTTCTGCGCCAGGCGGGCGATGAGTTCGTCGATCTTCTTGCCCACCACCATCATGAGATCGGCCAGCTCGTCCACGATCACCACGATGCTGGGCAGGGACTCCAGCAGCGGCGCCTCGGCCTCCGGATCCAGTGCCTGGTCCGGCTGGAACAAGGGGTCGCGCAGGGGTTCCCCGGCCGCCTCGGCGTCGCGCACCTTGCGGTTGAAGCCACCGATGTTGCGTACCCCCAGGGCTGCCATGAGGCGGTAGCGGCGTTCCATCTCGGCCACGCACCAGCGCAGGGCGTTGGCGGCCTCCTTCATGTCGGTGACCACCGGTGCCAGCAGGTGGGGAATGCCCTCGTAGACCGACAGTTCCAGCATCTTGGGGTCGATCATGATCAGGCGCACGTCCCGCGGCAGCGTCTTGTACACCAGGCTCAGGATCATGGCATTGATGGCCACGGACTTGCCGGAACCGGTGGTCCCCGCCACCAGCAGGTGAGGCATGCGCGCCAGGTCCGCCACCACCGGCTTGCCGCCGATGTCCTTGCCCAGGGCCAGGGTCAGGGGCGAGGCCGATTCCTCGTACTGGCGCGAGCGCAACACCTCGCCCAGGGTGATCAGTTCCCGTTCCTGGTTGGGGATCTCGAGCCCGACCACCGACTTGCCCGGGATCACCTCCACCACCCGCACGCTGATGGCGGACAGGGCCCGGGCCAGGTCCTTGCTCAGGTTGCTGATCTGGGCCACCTTGACGCCGGGTCCCGGCTGGATCTCGAAGCGGGTGATGACCGGCCCCGGCTGCACTGCCACCACCCGGGCTTCCACATTGAAATCCGCCAGCTTGAGTTCCACCTGGCGCGACATGGCGGCCAGGGCCTCCTCCGAGTACCCGCCCACCGAGTGCTCGTTCTCATCCAACAGGGACAGCGGTGGCAGCGAGGAATCCGGCGGGGTCTCGAACAGCGGCACCTGGCGCTCGCGTTCCACCCGCTCGCTGGTCTCCACCTTGTGGATGACCGGCTCGATGCGCGGCGGCTGGCGCTTCTCCCGCCGCTGTTTCTCCACCGCCACCACCTTGGCCCGTTGCCGGCGGCGCTGGGCCCCCGCCAACCGCTGGCGCAGGGCGCGGGCACCGGCCAGGACGCGGCGCGAGGCGAGCAGGGCCAGGCGCCCGACCTGGTCCATGAGGGCGAACCAGGACAGCCCGGTGAACAGGGTGATGCCGGTGAGCGCCAGCGCCAGCAGGAAGAGCGTGGCGCCGAGCGGGCTGAAGGGTTCCGCCAGCCCCCCCCCCACCCAGTGTCCGAACAGTCCGCCCGGACCGGCCGGCAGCGGACCGCCGGCGGCGAAATGCAGGGCGCCCAGGCCGCAACCGGCCGCCACCGTCAGGGCGAACCCCGCCCAGCGCAGCCCCAGCAGGTGGAGATCCAGGTGATCGTCGCGCCAGCCCCCACGGTAGACCAGCCAGCCGCTGTAGCCGACGATGACCGGGAACAGGTAGATGAGATAGCCGAACAGGTAGAAGCCGACGTCCGCGAACCAGGCCCCCACCAGACCACCGGCGTTGTGGATGCGCCCGGCGGTCATGGTGTGGGTCCAGCCGGGATCGGAGGGTTGGTAGCTGACCAGGGCCACCAACAGGTAGGCCGCCAGGGTCGCCAGCACGATGAGGGAGGCCTCCCGCAGGCGCCGGCTCATCTGCACGCCCAACGGCAGGGGCGGTGCCTTTCTACGCCTGGCCTGGGCCATCCTACCCTGTCCCCTCGCGTCTCATCACACCGCCGGATCCGGCCGTTCGCAGGCGTCGCCGACGGCGTCCGCCACCGCCGGGTGCAGGATCTCGCCCGCCTGCAGGTTCAGGCCCCGGGCCAGGGCCGGGTCGTCCGCCCAGTCACCCCCGGCCAGCCGCAGGACGTAGGGGGTCAGGGCGGCCGACAGCGCCTCCGAGGCCGTGCGGGGCACGCCCCCGGGCATGTTGGTGACGGCGAAGTGCAGCACGCCCGCCTCCAGGTAGGTGGGGGCCCGGTAATCGGTGGGACGGGTGGTCTCGATACAGCCCCCCTGGTCCACCGAGATGTCCACCACCACGCTGCCGGGGCCCATGGCGGCCACCATGGCGCGGCTCACCACCCGCGGCGCCCGCGCCCCCGGGATCAGCACCGCGCCCACCAGCAGGTCCGCGTCACGCACGGCGGCCTCCAGTTCGTCCGCGTAGGGATAGAGGGCGGTGACGCCATTGCCCAGGGCGCGCATGACCTCCAGGCGCTCGCGGCGCCGGTCGAACACCGTCACCCGGGCCCCCAGCGCCGCCAGCACCGTCGCCGCCGCGCCGCCCGCGGTCCCGGCCCCCACCACCACGGCCTGGCCCCGACGCGCGCCGGGCAGGCCGCCCAGCAGCAGCCCCTTGCCGCCCTGGGGGGCGTGCAGCAGGTGGGTGCCGACCTGGGCCGCGATACGCCCGGCGATGTCGCTCATGGGTGCCAGCAGCGGCAGGCCGGAATCGTCCTGCACCGTCTCGAAGGCGATGGCGGTGAGGCCGATGTCACGCAGGCGGCAGGCCAGCTCCGGGTTGGCCGCCAGGTGCAGATAGCAGAACAGCAGGTGGTCGCGCCGCAGCCAGCGCAGGTCCTCGGCCACCGGCTCCTTGACCTTGACCACCAGCTCGGCCTGGCCATAGAGGGCCTCGGCATCCGGGACCACCTCCACCCCGAGCCGGCGGTAGTCGTCGTCGGAGAAGCCGGAGGCCCGGCCGGCGCCGGCCTGCACCAGCACCCGGTGGCCGGCGGCGACGAGATCGGCACAGGCAGGGGGAATCAGGCCGACCCGCCCCTCCAGGGGCTTGACCTCGAGCGGCACTCCGATGCGCATCCCGCCTCCTTTACCCTCTTGCGCCAACCCCGTAACATTGACGCCCCGGTGCCCTGCCCGCCGGGGCCAAATCCTGGCGATTCGAACCCTCAATCCATGTCGGAGCCATTATACATGAGCGATGCCAAACACTGCCGTCTGCTGATCCTGGGATCCGGTCCGGCCGGCTACACGGCCGCCATCTATGCCGCGCGGGCCAACCTGAACCCGGTCCTGGTGACCGGCCTGGAACAGGGGGGCCAGCTCATGACCACCACCGAGGTGGAGAACTGGCCCGGCGGCTCCGAGACCCTGACCGGCCCGGAGCTGATGGAGAACATGCGCGCCCATGCCGAGCGCTTCCACACCGAGCTGGTGTTCGACCACATCAACCGGGCCTGGCTGGACCGGCGCCCGTTCGAGCTGGAGGGCGACAGCGGCCGTTACAGCTGCGACGCCCTGATCATCGCCACCGGTGCCTCGGCCCAGTACCTCGGTCTGCCCTCGGAGGAGGCCTACAAGGGTCGGGGCGTCTCCGCCTGCGCCACCTGCGACGGCTTCTTCTACAAGGGCAAGCCGGTGGCGGTCATCGGCGGCGGCAACACGGCCGTGGAGGAGGCCCTCTACCTGGCCAACATCGCCTCCCACGTCACCCTGGTCCACCGCCGCGACGCCCTGCGGGCGGAAAAGATCCTGCAGGACCGCCTGTTCCGCAAGGCCGAGGAAGGCGTCGTCAGCATCGAGTGGAACCATGTGCTGGACGAGGTGCTGGGTGACGATGCCGGGGTGACCGGCGTCCGCCTGCGCCAGGTCCAGAGCGGCGACAAGAAGGACATCGAGGTGCACGGGGTCTTCATCGCCATCGGCCACAAGCCCAATACCGCCCTGTTCGAGGGCCAGCTGGAGATGAACAACGGCTACATCCGGGTGCGTTCCGGCCTCGACGGCGATGCCACCGCCACCAGCGTACCGGGCGTGTTCGCCGCCGGCGACGTGGCCGATCACGTCTACCGGCAGGCAGTGACCTCGGCCGGTTCCGGCTGCATGGCGGCGCTGGACGCCGAGCGCTACCTCGACACCCTGGCACACCAGGACGGCTGAGGTCCATGGCCGGGGATCCGCAGGGGCCGTTCTGGCTCCACCCGGATCCGGACAGCCCCTTCCCGCCGGTCGAGCATGCCCTGCGCGACCCCGACGGCCTGCTGGCCATCGGCGGCGACCTGACCCCGCAGCGGCTGCTGCGCGCCTACCGCGCCGGTATCTTTCCCTGGTACAGCGAGGGCCAACCCATCCTCTGGTGGAGCCCCGACCCGCGCATGGTGCTGCTGCCGGGCGCACTCCATGTCTCCCGCAGCCTGTGCAAGACCCTGCGCCGGCAGCGGTTTCGACTCAGCATGGACCAGGCCTTCGAGGAGGTCATCACGGCCTGTGCCGCCCCGCGCCGGGACGATGCCGGCACCTGGATCACCGACGAGATGCGCATCGCCTACTGCCGCCTGCACCAGCGCGGCCATGCCCACTCGGTGGAGGCCTGGCAGGCCGGCGAACTGGTGGGTGGGCTCTATGGCGTGGCCCTGGGCGGGGTGTTCTTCGGCGAATCCATGTTCAGCCGGGTCAGCGATGCCTCCAAGGTCGCCTTCGTCCACCTGGTGCGGCAACTGGAACGCTGGGGCTTCGGCCTGGTCGACTGCCAGGTCCATACCGGGCACCTGGCCCGCCTGGGGGCACGACCCATACCGCGGACGGAATTCATGCAACGGCTGCGGGCCGGGCTGGCGCTGCCCGGACGACCCGGGCACTGGACCTTCGACGACGAGACCTGAGCCCTTTGCCGATGACGGGGATTGCCCTACACTGGAACCGGGCCCCCGCGCGCCGACCGCATCATGACTGCACCGAACCTGTTGCGATTCTTTCTCTCCCCCCCCCATCCCTGCGCCTATCTGGAGGGACGCGAGGCGGTCAACCTGTTCGCCGATCCGGCCCCGCTCGACAACCACCTGTACTCGCACCTGGCCCGGCAGGGATTCCGGCGCAGCGGCGGCCATGTCTATCGTCCCGCCTGCGATGGCTGCGAGGCCTGCATCTCGGTGCGCATCCCGGTCCGCGACTATCATCCACGGCGGCGTGACCGGCGCTGCCTCGCACGCAACCGGGACCTGGTGGTGCGGCTGGTGGACGACGACTACCGCGAGGAACATTTCCGGCTCTACCAACGCTACATCGCCAGCCGCCATCCCGGCGGGGGCATGGACGACCCGGACCCGGCCCAGTACCGGGGCTTTCTCACCTCGCCCTGGAGCGAGACCCTGGCCCTCGAGTGCCGCCTCGACCGGCGGCTGCTGGCGGTGGCGGTCACCGACCTGCTGGACGACGGCCTGTCCGCCGTCTACACCTTCTACGAACCCGAGCTGCCCCGCCGCAGCCTGGGCCGGTTCGCCATCCTGGCCCAGATCCAGCAGGCGCTGGCCTGGGACCTGCCCTACCTCTATCTCGGCTACTGGGTGGCCGGTTGCCGCAAGATGGCC
>JALWSQ010000007.1 GCA_026993645.1 Thiohalobacter sp. | reverse complement strand
GTCGCAGCCGCTCGATCCGGCCGCGGTCGACCACCACGCCCAGGGTGATGGGCCGTTCCTTGCCGATCTCGTTGAGGATCCAGGCCGTGCGCCCGTCGCGGCGCCAATAGCGCAGGCGCCGCCGGCGGGGGGCGGTGCCCACCACCGCCTGGATCCGCCGGCGCAGCCGGGCATCGATCCTCAGGATCGCTGCCGGCGGCGGGGTGCCGTCGAAGGCCTCGGCCAGGAACCGGGCCGGCGCCAGGAACACCTGGTTCCGGGCCGTCGCCGTCAGCGGCAGTGCCAGCGCCAGGAGCAGCAGGGGCCAGGCCGGCGCGGTGGTCAGCGGCCATGGCAGGGTGTTGCGGCTGGGGGTGACATGGCCGGCCGCCCCATCAGAACTGGTAGCCGATGCCGAGGTTGATGCCATCGCGGTTGGCGCCATCGTCGTTGTCCTGTTTCTGGTAGTCGGCCTTCAGCACCACGTCCGGATGCAGCCACCAGTCGAGGCCCAGGTTCCACTGCACCCGGGTGCTGTCGCGGGCCGTGCCACTGTTGCTGCCGGCCTGGTTGTCCCAGCGATTGTAGCGGGCGAACAGGCCCAGGCGGGGACCGATCCGGTAGGAGGGCTCCAGGTAGAAGCCGTTCTGGTCGTCGGCCCCGATGGCGGCCGGGCCGCTGCCCTGCAGGTGCCAGCGGGCATAGAGGGCCTTGAGACCCCAGGGCCCGTGCTGGAACACCCCCTGGATCTCCGCCAGGGTGGCGCTGCCGGCCAGGGGATCCCGGCCCTGGGTGATGTCGGCCTGGTACTGCAGGGTGCCGGCCAGCTCGATGCCGGGCAGGCCGTGCCAGCGCAGCCGCGCGGTGACGGCGGGGTCGTCGGCCTGGGCCTTGGCGCCGTTCTGGCGGCCGGCCCGCACGGCGTAACCGGCGGCGGCGGAGGTGTCGAGACCGGAGTGCAGTGCCAGGTCGTAGCCGAAGCCATCACCCCAGCGCCCGGTGAGGGCGACACCGGCCTCCCACCAAGTGCTCGGAATGATGGCCTGCTCGACGGGATTGCGTTCCACGCCGTAGAAGGTCGGTGGTTCATGGGTTTCGTTGAGGATGCCCACCGGCACCAGGAACAGGCCGGCGCGGGCGGAGAGATCGTCACGCAGGTCGTATTCCACGTAGGCCTGTTCCAGTTCGACCTCGCCGGGGGCGGATCCGTCGGCGGTGTCGGCGGCAAAGGCGTGTTCCAGTTCCAGCTCCGACTGGAAGCGCAGCCGGTCGTCGAAGTCGTGGCCGAAATAGAGGACGAAGCGGTGCAGGTCGATCTGCTTGCGATCGCTGGCGCCACCGGAGCCATCGAGGTTGTTGTAGTGCAGTTCGCCGTAGCCGCCGATGTGGGTCGCGGACACCGGCGTCTCCGGTGCCGCCGCTTCCGCCTCGGCCTCGGCTTCCACCGCGGGTGCTGGTGTCTGGCGGACGGTTGCCAGTTCCCGTCGCAGGGCCTGGATCTCGCGCTGTTGCTGCTGGATGATGCGCCACATGTCCGCCGCACTGGGCGGGGGCTGGTCGGTGGTCTGGGCCCCTACGGCCGGTTGCAGGATCAGGGCGCAGAGAAGTGGGAACGTTCGTTTCATGGTGCGAAAACCCCCAAGTGGACTCGGTGAATCATGACGTCGGTGACCGGTCCCCGCCGGCCACCGGGAGGGCATTATATCAACCGTAAAGACAAATGCAAATCGTTTTCATTTAGAATTATGACCATGGTCCGCCATGGATAATGACCATGGAACGAGTGGGCGGATGGGTGAAGGCGGCCGGGTCCGATGGTACACTGGCTGCAAGTGCCCTCCTGGCCGTGCCGTTCATGCCGGATACCGCGCCACGAGGCAGCCGAACCAGATTCTGTCAAGGGAGCACAAGGGTATGACTGAGACAGCGAACCGGATCGAAGGCACCGGGTTCTCCCCGGAGCTGACCGATGCCGATGTCAAGCTCACCGAGGCGGCCCGGGCCAAGATGGCCGAGCTGTTCGCCGACATCGACGATGATGACATCCTGGGGATCCGGGTGTTCGTCAGCGGCGGTGGCTGTGGTGGCATGGGCTATGGCATGACCTTCACCGACCGGCGCACCGAGTACGACTGCGTGCTGCATGCGGGCGACTTCGACCTGCTGGTGGATGCCGTGGCGCTCAACTTCCTGCGTGGCGTCGAGATCGACTTCATCGAGCGGCCCATGGGCGGCGCCAGCTTCGTGTTCAACAATGCCTTCCGGGCCACCGGCGGCTCCGGGGTGTGCAGCGCCTGCGGCGCGGCCGGCGGGGGTTGCGCCTGAGCCGGGGCCCGCAGCGGCGGGTGCTGCTCATCGCCCCGCCCAACAGCTATCGCACCTTCGCCTACCTGGATGCCGGCCGGCGCCACGGCATCGACGTGGTGGTGGCCTCCGAGGGGGAACATGCCCTGGTCGCGGCGCTGGCAGGGGGCCTGCACCTGGACCTGCAGGCGCCGGATGCCCTGGAACGGCTGCTGGCGCTGAATGCCCGGACGCCCTTCCAGGGGGTGGTCGCCACCGACGACCAGACCGTGGAGCTGGCCAGCCGGGTGGCGGCGGCCCTGGGTCTGCCCCACAACCCGCCGGCGGCCGCGCTGTGCTCGCGGCGTAAGGACTTGGCCCGCGCTCGTCTGGCCGCGGCCGGTCTGCCGGTGCCGGACTGGCGCCTGCTGCGGCTGGACCGGCCCCTTGGCCCGCAGCTCGAGGGCCTGTCCTATCCCCTGGTGGTCAAGCCCGTCTCCCTGTCCGGCAGCCGCGGGGTGATCCGCGCCGACCATCCGGAGGCGTTGCGAGAGGCCATCGAGCGGGTGCGCCGCCTGCTGGCGGGGGAGCGACAGCTGCCGGCGGTGGAACGGGAACAGCTGCTGCTGGAATCCTTCGTGCCAGGGCCGGAGCTGGCGGTGGAGGGCCTGCTCACCGACGGCCGGCTGGAGGTGCTGGCGGTGTTCGACAAGCCGGACCCGCTGGAAGGGCCCTTCTTCGAGGAAACCTATTACATCACCCCATCGCGCCATCCCGCCGAGATGCTGGAGCGGGTGGAACGGCGCATCGCCGCGGCCTGCGCCGCCTATGGCCTGCGCGAGGGGCCGGTGCACGCCGAGCTGCGGCTGCACGCGGGGGATGCCTGGATCATGGAGGTGGCCTCCCGCACCATCGGTGGCTATTGCGGCCGGCTGCTGCGCTTCGAGGCCGGCCACGGCCTGGAGGCACTGGTGCTGCGCCACGCGGTACGTGATCCCTTGCCACTGGTGCCGCCGACCGGCGCCGCCGGCGTGCTCATGATCCCCATCCCCGGAGCGGGCATCCTGCGCCGGGTGGAGGGCATCCTCGCCGCGCAGCGGGAGCCGGGGGTGGAGGAGGTGGTGATCAGCGTGCGCGAGGGCTACGCACTGGTGCCGCTGCCGGAGGGCGCCAGTTACCTGGGGTTCATCTTTGCCCGTGCAGACGAGCCGGCCGCGGCCGAGCGGGCCTTGCGCCGCGCCCATCGCCACCTGCGGGTGGTGCTGGCGCCCAACATCCCCCTGTCCCTGGCCACCGGCTGAAGCGGGCGGGTCACTTCTTGGCGCCCGGGGGGCGGAAGCCCTCGGGCATGTTGCCGTATTCGCCTTCGCCGAACAGGAAACCCAGCATGTGTTTCTCGATGACCTCGATGCTGGCCGGGTCGGCGGTGCTGAGACCGTTCTCGTTGATGATCATGGTCAGGCGTTCCAGCCACTTCTGCCAGCCTTCACGCGAGACGTTCTCGTAGATCCGCTCGCCGAGCGAACCGGGGTGGGGCGGCGCCTCCAGGCCTTCCGCCTCCCGCTTCAATACCACGCACTGCACCATCCGGGTCATGATTCAGAATTCCTCACTTGCAACGGGGGTGCCAGGCCCCGTGCCCGGCAGAGGCGCAAAGGTAGCACGGATCAGAACGGCTTCACAACGGCCAGGATCACCACGGCGATCAGGATCAAGGCGGGGAACTCGTTGAACCAGCGATAGAAAACATGGCCGTGGCGGTTGCGGTCGGCGCGGAAATCCCGCACGAGTTTCCAGCAATAGAGGTGGTAGCCGACCAGCGTGGTCACCAGCAGCAGCTTGAGGTGCAGCCAGCCGGCATGGGGCCAGGCCTCGCGCCAGTAGCCGAACAGCAGCCAGAGGCCGAGGATCACCGTGGGCACGGCACCCATGGTCATGATGACCAGCAGCTTGTGCTCCATGACCTTGAACCGGGCATTGCCGGGTTCGTCGTGGCACTCGGCATGGTAGACGAACAGGCGCGGCAGGTAGAACAGGCCGGCGAACCAGGTGACCATGAAGATGATGTGAAACGCCTTGATCCAGAGCATGTTCAGCCTTCCCTCTGCATGAGCAGCCGGTCGATGCGCCGCCGCATCCGCAGCGGATCCAGGCGCCCGGTGCGGCGCAACAGGACCCGTCCCCGCCGGTCCGCCAGGAACAGGGTGGGTACCAGCTGCACCCCGCCGAACGCCTGCGCCAGCCGCCCGTCCAGGTCCAGTACCAGGGGATAGGGGATGTGCAGCCGGTCGCGCAGGGCCACCACGCGGTTGGGGGGATCATACCGCATGCTGATGGCCAGCAGGCGCAGGCCGCGCGGCGCCAGCGCCCGGTAGAGCCCGATCAGGTCCGGGATCTCGGCCACGCAGGGCGGGCAGGTGGTGGCCCAGAACACGACCAGGGTGGCGCCGGTGCCCGGCTGCGGGCCCAGGTTCAGGGTCTCGCCGTCGAGGGTGTGCAGGCGCAGGGCCGGCAGCCGGCCCGGTCGCTGCCGGTGCAGGGCATAGGTCAGGGTGATCAGGGCCAGGCCGAGCACGGCCAGGATGACGGCCGGTCGTGTCGGGCGGAGGGCCATGTCAGCCGGGGTTCTGGCCTGGTGCGCGGGTGAGGAAGTCCTCGGCCAGGGCCTGGTAGATGGCGGTGGGGCAGACCAGCCGCGAGGCGGCGAAGGCCAGAAAGGCCGTGGCCATGATGGGCAGGACCATGGCGGAATCCTCCGTCATCTCCAGCACGATGATGAAGGCGGTCATGGGGGTCTGGACCACGCCGGTGAAGTAGCCCACCATGCCCAGGATCACGACGGCCTGTACCGGCAGATCGGGCAGCCAGTGGGCGATGGTGCTGCCGACCCCGGCGCCGGTGGCCAGCGAGGGGGCGAAGATGCCGCCGGGGATGCCGCTCAGGTAGGAGGCGATGGTGGCGAGCAGCTTGAGGATGGAGAAATCCAGCGGCATCTCGCCCTGGCCGGTGACCAGCAGCTTGGCCTGTTCGTAACCGGTGCCATAGGTCAGGCCACCGGACAGATAGCCGATGAGCGCCACGGCCAGGCCCGCGACCATGGCCACCCGCACCGGGCAGCAGCGATAGAAGCGGGCCAAGCGGCGGGATCCCACGATCAGGCCGGTGCTGAACAGGCCGCCCAGGATGCCCCCGATCAGGCCACAGGTGACGATGGGCAGGAAGATCTGGTGGATCTGGAGCTGGACGTCGGTGATGCCGAAGTAGGTGTAGTTGCCCTGGATGGCCACGGTGATGATGCCGGCCAGGAAGACGGCGGTGATCAGGGTGCCGCTGTTGCGTTCCTCGAACGAGCGGCCCATTTCCTCGATGGCGAACATGATGCCCGCCAGCGGCGTATTGAAGGCGGCGGCGATGCCGGCCGCGCCCCCGGCGAGGATCAGCCCCCGGTCGAGGTAGTGGTAGGGGAAGCGGCCGAAGCGCTCCAGGCCGAACATGATCGAGGCGCCCACGTGCACCGTGGGACCCTCGCGGCCGATGGAGGCCCCGCACAGCAGGCCCAGGATGGTGAGCAGGATCTTGCCGATGGCGATGCGGAAGGACAGCACCATGCGCCGGGTGGCGTGCTCGCGCATGCTGAGCGCGGCGATGGCCTGGGGGATGCCGCTGCCCTGGGCACCCTTCACGTAGCGGCTGGTGACGAAGGCGATCAGGCCGAGCCCCAGCGGGGTGATCAGGAACGGCAGCAGCGGGGACCGGGAGAGGATCTCGCTGCGGAAGATGTCGCCCGCACGGCTGGCGCCGAGGGCGAACAGCGAGGCCAGCAGGCCCATGAGGGTGGCGCCGGTCCAGAACAGCAGCCGGGTGCGCCAGGTCTCTGGCGAAAGCAATTGTCGGCTGTGGCGGCGTAGGTGGCGAATCATGCTGCAATCCGTTCGTCGAGGCTGTTTCGAACCGGGCAGCGCCCCGGGACGGTCCTGAGTACCGGCACCAACCTGGCAAACAGGTGCAAAACTGCGGCATTGTATGCGCCGCTTCGGGATGGCGCAAATGGCAGCCGGCGCGGGCGTTTTCATTTGCCGCCGGACCCTGACTATAATCAGCCTCCTTTCATCATAGCCATGCCACCCGGCGGCGGAGCCGGGGCGGAGGAGGACAGGCGCGCATGACCAGGGTGGCCATCGTTGGCGGGACCGGGTACACCGGGGTCGAACTGTTGCGGTTGCTGGCCCGCCACCCGGGCGTGGAGCTGGCCTGCGTGACCTCGCGCGGCGAGGCCGGCCGCGCCGTGGCCGAGCTCTTTCCCAACCTGCGCGGGGTGGTGGACCTGGCCTTCGTGGCCCCGGAGGCGGCCCCGCTGGGCGACATGGACCTGGTGTTCTTCGCCACCCCCAACGGGACCGCCATGCGCCAGGTGCCGGCGCTGCTGGAGGCCGGGGTGCGGGTGGTGGATCTGGCCGCGGATTTCCGCCTGCGCGATGCCGCGCTCTGGGCCGAGTGGTATGGCATGCCGCATGCCTGCCCCGAACGCCTGGACGAGGCGGTCTACGGCCTGCCGGAACTCGACCGCGAGGCCATCCGCACGGCGCGCCTGGTGGCCAACCCCGGTTGCTATCCCACCGCGGTGACCCTGGGATTCCTGCCCCTGCTGGCCGCCGGCGTGGTGGACCCGGACAGCCTCATCGCCGATGCCAAGTCCGGCATCAGCGGGGCCGGCCGGGGCGCCAAGGTGCCCTTGCTGCTGGCGGAGGCCACCGAGAGCGTCAAGGCCTATGCCGTGCCCGGGCACCGGCATCTGCCGGAGATCCGCCAGACCCTGGGTCGGGTGTTGGGGCGCTTGCCGGGACTCACCTTCGTGCCCCACCTGATGCCCATGGTGCGCGGCATCCACGCCACCCTCTATGCCCACCTGGATCAGGTGGACCTGGACCTGCAGGCACTCTATGCGGCGCACTATGCCGACGAACCCTTCGTCGACCTGCTGCCCCCCGGCGCCCATCCCGAGACCCGCAGCGTGCGGGGGTCCAACCTCTGCCGGCTGGCGGTGCACCGCCCCGGGGACGGCGACCGCGTGGTGGTGTTGTCCGTGATCGACAACCTGGTCAAGGGGGCGGCGGGCCAGGCGGTGCAGAACATGAATCTGATGCTGGGGCTGCCCGAGACCATGGGGCTGGACTGGACCCCGGTGCTGCCCTGACGGTGCGGCGGCAGCGGTGAGCCTGCATCGTCCCGAGATCTTCGTCTACCGTCGCTGGAAGCTGCGCGTCGCCCTGGTGCTGCTGCTGGTGACGGCCCTGGTCGGTGGGGGGTTGCTGTACCGCCAAGGGTTGCAGGCGGGCGGGGCGGACTGGCAGCGGCTGCGGCAACGCCTGGCGGCGGCCGAGGGGCGGGCGCAGGCCCTGGCCGCCCGCAATGCCCGCCTGGAGCGGCAGCTGGCCATGCTGCAGCAGGCGCGGCGGGTGGACCACGAGGCCCTGGCCGCATTGCGCAAGGAACGCACCCGTACCGATGCCCGTCTCCAGGCCCTGCGCAAGGAGGTGGGATTCTACCGCAGCGTCATGAATCCCGGCAGCGCTCACAAGGGGCTGGCCCTGCGCGACATCGAACTGCTGCGCGCCGGCGATGGCGGCTACCGGCTGCGTTTCGTCCTCACCCAGGGGCGGCCGGCACGGGGGCGCACGTCCGGCCGGCTGCAGCTGACCCTGCTCGGTCGCCAGGCAGGCCAGGCACGGGCACTCCCGCTGCCGGCCCCACGGGTGAAAACGCGACGGGGTTCCGCTGGATTGGCCTACCGTTTCCGCTATTATCAGGAGATCAGCTGGCCGTTCGCGTTGCCGGCGGATTTCCAGCCACGGCAACTGCGCCTGGTGGCGGTGCCAGCGGCCGGCGGCCGGAAACGGGCACAGACGTGGACCTACGACTGGGAGGCGATCCTGGTTCGTGACACAGAGGAGGGCTGAGGCATGTGGGGCAAGGGTCGGGGCCGCAAGGCCGGCGGTAACGTGAAGATCGACACCCTCATCGGCGTACATACCCGCATCGAGGGCAACATGGAATTCAGCGGTGGCCTGCACGTGGAGGGGACCATCCACGGTGACGTCCACGCCGAGCCGGGCTCGGACTCGGTACTCACCCTGTGCGAGGACGGCCGCATCGAGGGCGACGTGGACGTGCCGCGGGTGGTGATCAACGGCACCGTCATCGGTGACGTCCATGCCGGTGATCGCATCGAGCTGGCGGCCCGGGCCCGCATCCAGGGCAATGTCTACTACAACCTGATCGAGATGGCCATGGGGGCCGAGGTCAACGGTAACCTGGTCCACCAGGACCTGGCCCCGGCCAGGGACGAGGGCGGAGACGAGGGCATCCGGGTGATCTCGAATTCTTGACCTCGGCGGTCGGGAACCCCATACTAATCGGTCATTCGAGGACATTTTGGTCGAGATTTCATCCAGGGTGTGAAACGATGGCAACGGCAACGATGGAGACGGCGCCCCTGACCTTCACCGAGGCAGCGGCGGCCAAGGTCAAGAGCCTCATCGAGGAAGAGAACAAGCCGGATCTCAAGCTGCGGGTCTACATCACCGGCGGCGGATGTTCCGGTTTCCAGTATGGTTTTGCCTTCGACGAGCAGGTCAACGAGGGCGACGTGGCGGTGGAGACCGACGGCGTGGTGCTGGTGGTGGACCCCATGAGCATGCAGTATCTCCAGGGGGCGGAGGTGGACTACAAGGAGGATCTCACCGGCGCCCAGTTCGTGATCCGCAACCCCAACGCCACCACGACCTGCGGCTGCGGTTCCTCCTTCTCCATCTGAGGCCGGCTCACCGGCACGCTCCGGTTCAGGGGGCCTGCGGGCCCCCGGTTTCGTTTCCATACCCTGTTCCGGGATAGATGCCCCCGAGGATCCGGGCCTGGCGGGCCCCGGTGACGCCGGGCAGGTTGCCCGGCTGGCCGGCCAGGGTCCGTTGGGCCAGCCAGGCGAAGGCCATGGCCTCGATCCAGTCCGGATCCAGCCCCAGGGTCGCCGTGGACTGGACCGGGATGCCCGGCAGCCGTGCCGCCAGGCGCCGCAGCAACAGGGGGTTGTGGACCCCGCCACCACACACCAGCACCCGCGCCGGTGAGGGCGCCAGCCCGGCGATGGCCGCGGCCATGGTGGCGGCACTGAGTTCCACCAGGGTGGCCTGCACGTCCTCGGCCGCCGCCGGCGGCGTCAGACCCTCCAGGTGATGCGCCAGCCAGGCCGGATGGAACCGTTCCCGCCCGGTGCTCTTGGGGGGCGGTCGGCGGAAGTAGTCGTCGGCCAGCAGCCGTTCCAGCAGATCCTCCCGCACGCGACCTTTGGCTGCCCAGGCACCGTCCCGGTCATAGGGTCCCCGGCCCCGGGCCCGGCACCAGGCGTCGAGCAGG
>JALWSQ010000006.1 GCA_026993645.1 Thiohalobacter sp. | reverse complement strand
CTACCGCCTGGGGCCGGGCGACATCCGGCTGCCGATCACCCGGACGTTCGCCGTGATCCGACAGATTCAGATCGCCCTGCAGGGCATCACCGGCGGCGGCTGGTCCTGGACCATCGTGGACAAGAACGTCAGCCCGGGCCCGCGCGTGCAGTTCTACTATTTCGGCACGCTGACCGATCCACCGCTATTCGACGCCATCGTGAGAGGAGCATGACCCATGGCATGGCCGACCGTAAACGTCACCCTGACCAACCTCGATCAGGACACCGACAGCCCGCTCGCAGCGCGGACGGCGCTCTGGCAGTGTGGGCAGAACGTCAACGACATCGTCGCTGCGCGCGGTGCGATCAACGGCATCTGCGACCTGGACGCGAGCGCCCAGGTTCCGGTCGCACGCCTGCCGGCGGGACAGCCAAACGGCGTCGCCAGCCTCGATGCCAACGGGCTCGTGCCGGCGAGCCAGCTACCAGGCGGTCTGGATGCCGCCACCCTGGGCGGCCAGCCGGCGAGCTACTACGCGCCGGCATCGCATAGCCACGCCATCGGCGCCCTATCGGACGTCAACACCACCGGGGCGGCCGACGGGCAGGTGCTCACCCTATCGGGCGGCACATGGGTGCCGACGACGCTGGGCATGCTGATCGGTATCCAGGTGTTCACAGCGTCGGGCACATGGACGAAGCCTGCGGGATGCAAGCGCGTCCTCGTCAGCGTGCGGGGCGGCGGCGGTGGCGGCGGCGCAGGCGTTACACCATATTACTCGACCGGCCCAGGGCCGAATATGACCGGAGGGCTGGGAGGAAAAGGAGGGGCAACATACGGGATCATTGACGTGAACGCAATTTCGTCGGTTCCGGTAACTGTTGGATACGGGGGGCCACCATCAAACACCACCGGCGTGGGCGGATCGGCCGGAGGCTCCAGTTCGTTTGGCACCTTCATCACCGCATACGGCGGTGCCGGTGGCGGGGCGGCATCTGCGTCCAATAACGGCGTAGACGGAGCAGACGGAAGCAGCGTAGGCGGCATCGCAAACGGTTTCGAGATAGGGACCGGAGTGACCAGCTATTCAGGAAATGTCGGGCAGGGGGGGCGCGGGGAATATGGTACAGGCGGAAATAATGCGACATATGGCGGGGCTGGCGCCGTGATCGTTTGGGAGTTTGGATAATGGCAATTGCACTCATAGACGGATCGGGAACAGTCATCCAGGTGGAACCAGATGGCGCGCAGTTCGACGTTGCAGCGCCGCTGACCTGGGTCAACGTACCAGCAGGCACCACGGTGGAACCCTACCGCTGGACGTATGACGCCCAGACCGGGACGTTCTCACAGGTGCCGGACCCGCGCACGCTCGCGGAGGTGAAGGCGGGAATGAACGTGACGCTGCACAGGCTCCGCCTGGCGCTGATCGCAGGGGTCCTGGGAACGACACTAGACGACCTGCCAAACGCCGAGGCGCGCGTGCTGCGCGTCAGCCAGGCCGCGCAGGATGCCCTGGCGAACCCGGCGGCCTGGCACGGCAAGACGCTGGCAAAGCAGACCCTTCCGACGACGGACGCCGGGGTGGTCGCGGCCGCGCAGACGATCATCGACCAGCAGCGGGCGATGAATGAGCAGATCGAGCAGATCAACATCAAGCACGACGCGCTCGCAGCCCAGGTCGCAGCCGCCACGACGATCTCAGCGGTCGAGGCGATCAAGTGGCAATAGGGCTCGTCTCGGATGACGGGCGGACGGCATTCGCGCACATACCGAAAACCGGAGGCACATGGCTCGCCCACGTCCTGGGGATGCGGCACCGGGACATACCGGCGGAGGCGACGCTCTACGGCGTGCTACGCGACCCGGTCGAGTGGCACCTGAGCAGCTACTGGTTTTTCGTGTGCCACCACGCGGGCCCGCACCCGATCTGGTGGGCGGCCTCGGATGGCGGACGGAGATCGGCCGACGAGACGATCCGGGCCCTCTATGACGAGCGGCGGGCGACGGCCGACCGGGCGCTGCGCAGGGCGGCGCGGCTGAGCCTGGATTTTTTGCGCGTGGTCTACGCGACGCCAGATGACATCCTGGGGTGGAGGGATCACGGCGGGGGGCTGCTCACCTACCACCACGAGCGGCACCACGCCGGGGCGGCCGCGATCCTGCGTCTGGAGACGATCGTCGAGGATCTTGCCAGGACGCTACCGCTCACGCCGGAGCAATGCCGGCGCATACAGGACACCCCGCCGATCAACGTGACGACGCGACCACGCGGTGGGGATGCTCTGGAGCCTGGTACGGTGGAACTGATCCGGTGTGCCGAGGCCTTGCCGTGCTGACGGAACAGCAGGCCAAGGATGCGGAAACGCGGTTGTCAACGTCGATTCTATTGGGGGAACCCCCATTTATTGGGGGCGCGCCGTTTTCGGCTTTGCGTAAGTTACTGAAATATGGCGCGCCCGGAGAGATTCGAACTCCCGACCACCTGGTTCGTAGCCAGGTACTCTATCCAGCTGAGCTACGGGCGCTTGGGGAGGTCGAATTATCCTGAAATGACCCGGGCAGCGCAAGGCGGTTGGAACCCCGTGCTCAGGGATCGGCCGGCAGCCGCGGCGGGGTGTCGGCCTCGTCCAGCAGGCGGCGCACGCCGGGCAGCCGGCCCAGCAGGGGGTAGCGGCGGCCGAGGAAGAGCAGCAGGGTGCGCTCGCCCCCCGGCGGCATGCCGGCCAGGCGCCAGCACAGGAGCACCAGGACGACATAGACCCCGGCACCGATGGCCACCGCCAGTGCCAGGCGCAGGCCGGGGTTGCCCCAGCTTCCGTGCAACAGGGGCCGGACCGCGGCGAACATGCCGCCACTGGCCAGCAATGGCCGCCACATCACCGCCAGGGAACGGGACAGGCGCAGGTCGATGGTGCGTAGCATGACGGCATAGTTCACCGGCAGGATGATCAGGGCCGTGGCCAGGTAGGCCCAGGCCGCCCCGAGGACGCCGTGGCGCAGGGTGGCCAGGATCACCAGGGGCACCATCAGGCCGATGTAGGCCGCATCCACGTAGGTGGTGATGCGGGGCTTGCCCATGGCCAGGTAGACCGAACCGATGTTGGTCTGCATCACGCCCACCAGGCCGTAGAAGGCGATGATCTGCAGGATCGGGATGCTGGCCAGCCACTTGTCGCCCAGGAACACCTCCACCAGCAAGGGTGCCGTGGCGGCGATGCCGGCACCGGCGGGCAGGGCGAAGAGCATGATCATGGCGAGCACGTCCAGGAAGCCCTGTTGCAGTGCCCGCAGGTCACCGGCGATCTTGGCATAGCCGGGGAAGATGGCGCGATTGATGGGGGCGATGAGTTCGGTGGTGGGCAGGTTGGCGATCTGGAAGGCGACACCGAACAGGCCCAGGGCCGTGGAGCCCACTATGCGGCCGATGGCGAAGTCGGCGAAGCGGTTCTTGAGAAACAGGAACAGGTTGTTGAACAGCAGCCACTTGGAGAAATGGAACAGTTCCCGCCAGGCGGCCAGGGACCAGCCGGGTCGGTAAGGGTGCATGGTGAAGCTGAGCACCAGGTTGGCGACACGGCCGGTGACCTGGCCCACCACCAGCGCCCAGTAGTTGCGCCACAACAGGGCCAGGACGATGGTGACCAGGAAGCTGGCCAGCTTGCGGCTCAGCAGGAAGCTGAATTCCCGGTTGAACTCCATGTCCTTGCGGAAGAAGATGATGCCGACGTTCTCGAAGCCGGTGATGAAGCGCGAGAAGGCCAGCACGTAGATGACGTCCTCCAGGCGGGGCTCGCGGTAGAAACGGGCGGTGGGCACGGCCAGGGCCACCATCAGCAGGGCCAGCAGGCTGCTGAAGATGAGGTTGAGGGTCCAGGCGCTGTCGTAGTCCTTGCGCGTGGCGCTGCGATCGTGGATCAGGGCCAGGTCGAAGTTGAAGGCGCTGAGCAGTTCCAGCACTGCGATGACCGACATGGCCATGGCCACGATGCCGAAGTCCTTGGGCATCAGCAGGCGCGCCAGGATGATGGTACTGACCAGCCCCAGGCTGCGCTCTGCCACCTTGAACAGCACCATCCAGGCGGCGCCCTTGGCGATCTTGCGGCCGATGCCGCTCATGGCCCGCTCCCCGGCAGGTCCGGCCCGCGGGTCCCGGCCCCGACGATGTCGTGGAAGATGGACTGCAGGCGCCGACCCACGCCGGCCCAGCCGAAGTCGCGCACCACCCGTTCCCGTCCCTGTTGGCCCAGGCGGCGGGCCAGCGCCGGCTCGGTCAGGAGCCGCAGGATGGCCGTGGCGATGGCATCGGGTTGCTCCGGTGGCACCAGCAGTCCGGTCTCGCCATCGGCGATGGCGTCCGGCACGCCCCCGGAATGGCCGCCGATGACCGGTTTGCCACAGGCGTTGGCCTCCAGGTAAACCAGCCCGAAGCCCTCCACGTCCGCCTGTTCGCGCCGTTCCCGGCTGGGCATGACGAACAGGTCCCCCAGGTTGTAGATGTCCGCCAGCAATGCGCCCGGCAGGGCGCCGGCGAAGCGCACGCGGTCGGCAACGCCCTCGGCCTGCGCCAGCCGTTCCAGCATGGCCCGGTCGCGGCCCTGGCCGACCACCAGGTAGGTCAGGTCGGGTACCCGCGCCAGCACCCGCGGCAGGGCCCGGATCACCATGTCCTGGCCCTTGCGTGCCACCAGGTTGCCCACGGTCAGCAGCACGGGCCCCGGGTGGTCGCCGCCGAGCAGCCGCCGGCGCAGTTCGGGATCCACCGGCCGCGGCCGGAAGCGCGTACTGTCACAGCCGGGATGCACCACCTGGATCCGCGCCGGTGCCACCCCCAGCCGGCGGACCAGGTCGGCGGTGTAGTGGCTCACGGCGATCACCGTATCCGCCCGGCGCAGGCTGTCGCGGGGGACCGGCCAGCGCAGCCGGTCGCCCTGGTTGACCAGGTTGAGCACCTCGTTGCCATGGGCGAAGATCACGTAGGGCAGGCGCAGCCAGCGCTTCAGCCACAGGCCCACGTGGCCCTCCTGGACGCTGGCCAGGATGCCGATCTCCGGTCGTTCCCGCCACAGGATGCGGGCCAGGGTCAGGGCGAGGGCGGGTTTCTGGACGAGGCCGGGGCCATGAAAGGCACGGGGACGGCGGTAGACCGGGCAGGGGGGCCGTTCCCCCTGTTCCGGCCCGGCCGGAACGTCGGTGAGGCAGGCGATGCCCTGTTCCGCCAGGCTGGCCGCTACCGAGGCCATGAGGTGGGAGATGCCGCCCTTGTCCGGCGGAAAGTAGGTGCTGACCAGCAGGGATCTCATCGCTCATCACGTTCCGCTGGTGCGCAGGCGCTGTCGTCGGCCGGCCAGCGCCAGATAGATCGTTGTCGTGTGTCGGTGGAACATCCCTGTGGTGACTTTGCCCGCATCGGTGGCGGCGGGGGCCGCCTCAGCTGTCCTGGTTAGCGGCCGGTGGCGCCGATCCCGAAGCGCCGGGTTCCTGGTGCCCGCCGGGCGAATGCGGGGCCTCGCCACCGAACAGGCCACTGCCGAAATGCCGGTCCAGTGCGATCAGGACCGGCAGGGTGACGAAGGAGAGGGGCAGGATGCCGGCGATGGCGATACCGAGGCTGGCCAGGAGCCGGCGCAGCGCGTGATTGGCGGCCTCCAGGTCCGGGCATTGGCCCTGTTGGCGAAGCATGCAACGGTAGCTCTCCAGCACCAGCCGGGCATCGGCACCATCCTGGGCCAGGATCTCTCGCACCCGTTCCAGCAGCCGGTGCAGCCGGCGGTGGACCTCCGCCCTGGAATGTACCGGGTGCCAATGCCGTTCCAGCGCGGCCAGCAGCCGGGCCGCATCCGGCGGCCAGTCACCCTGCCTGCTCATGCAGCCGTCCCCCTGGTCTCCCCATGGGCGCAGCATACGGGAGCGCGGGGCTCCGATCCAGGGTGGTGCACGAGCAGACGCCCGGGGCGTAGCATGGGTTCAGCCGGTCGGGGCGCCGGCCGGCCGGGCAGCCGCCAGCTTCCGCTCGATCTCCAGCACCTGGCGCGTGGTCGTCAATACCGTATCCGGGTTGAGACTCATGGAGTCGATGCCGATCTCCACCAGGAAGGCGGCCATCTCCGGGTAGTCCGAGGGGGCCTGGCCGCACAGCCCGGAATGGCGCCCGTTGCGGCGCGCCCCTTCCACCGCCAGGCGAATCATCTCCTTCACCCCCGGGTCGCGCTCATCGAAATCGAAGGCGACCAGCTCCGAATCCCGGTCCACGCCCAGGGTGAGCTGGGTGAGGTCGTTGGAGCCGATGGAGAAGCCGTCGAACAGCCGGGCGAAGGCGTCGATCTGGATGACGTTGTTGGGGATCTCGCACATGACATAGATCTCGAGCCCGTTCTCCCCCCGTGCCAGGCCATTGGCGGCCAGCGCCTCCAGGACCCGTTCGCCTTCCTCCACCCGGCGGCAGAAGGGAATCATCAGCCGTACGTTGGTCAGGCCCATGGTGTCGCGAACCCGCTTCATGGCGGCGCACTCGAGGGCAAAGCCCTCGGCATAGGCGGGGTGGGTGTAACGGGCCGCGCCACGCAGGCCGAGCATGGGATTGTCCTCCGCCGGTTCGAACCAGCGGCCACCCAGCAGGCTGGCGTACTCGTTGGACTTGAAGTCGGACATGCGCACGATCACCGGCTTGGGCCAGAAGGCGGCGGCGATGGTGCCCACCCCCTCCGACAGCCGCTGGACGAAGAAGTCGGCCGGTGAGTCGTGATGCCGGACCAGCGCATCCAGCCGGCTTCGCTCCTGGGCATCCTGGACCCGTTCGGGGTGCAGCAGGGCCATGGGATGCGCCTTGATGTATTCGTTGATGATGAACTCCATCCGTGCCAGGCCCACCCCGTCGTTGGGCAGGAAGGCGGTCTTGAACGCCACCTCGGGGTTACCGAGGTTGATCATGATCCGTGTCTTGGGACGGGGCAGGTCGGAGAGGTCGGTCTCCACCAGCTCGAACGGTACGCGACCGGCGTAGACATGGCCGATGTCCCCTTCGGCGCAGGAGACCGTGACCTCGGTGCCGGAGGCGATGCGGTCGGTGGCATCGCCGCAGCCCACCACCGCCGGGATCCCCAGTTCCCGGGCCACGATGGCGGCATGGCAGGTGCGTCCGCCGCGGTTGGTGACGATGGCGGCGGCGGTCTTCATCACCGGTTCCCAGTCGGGCGTGGTGGTATCCGCCACCAGGACCTCCCCCGGCTGGAAGTCCGTCAGGGCCTCCAGGCTGGGGATCACCCGGGCCCGCCCCTGGGCCACGCCGTTGCCCACCGCGCGGCCCTCGGCCAGCCGGGGCGCGTCGCCGGGTCGGAGCCGGTACTGGCGCAGCAGGGTACCCCGTTTCTGCGAGGCCACGGTCTCCGGCCGTGCCTGCACCATGTAGAGTCGTCCATCGAGGCCGTCCTTGGCCCATTCCATGTCCATGGGCCGGGGGTGCCCGGCCTTGTCCGAATAGTACCTTTCCACCTTGATGGCATAGTCGGCCAGCTCGAGCACCTCCTCGTCCGCCAGGCAGAAGCGACTGCGCTCGGTGCTGGACGTGGGTACGTTGCGGGTGGATTCCCGGGTACCGCCGCCGGCGTAGATCATCTTGATCTTCTTGCTTCCCAGGGTACGACGCAGGACGGCCCGGTAGCCCTGCTCGAAGGTGGGCTTGTGGACGTAGAACTCGTCCGGATCGACGGCACCCTGGACCACGTTCTCCCCCAGGCCGTAGGCCGCCGTGATGAAGACCACGTCACGGAAACCGGTCTCGGTGTCGAGGGAGAACATGACCCCGCTGGTGGCCAGGTCGGAACGCACCATCTTCATGACCCCCACCGACAGGGCGACCTTGAAGTGGTCGAAGCCCTGGTCGATGCGGTAGTGAATGGCGCGGTCGGTGAATAGGCTGGCGAAGCAGCGACGGCAGGCGTCGAGCAAGGCACCGTCGCCGCTGACGTTGAGATAGGTATCCTGCTGGCCGGCGAAACTGGCCGTCGGCAGGTCCTCGGCGGTGGCGGAGGAACGCACCGCCAGGCTGAGGTCCTCACCGTATTCCTGCTGCAACTGGTGGTAGGCGGCGAGGATCTCCGCCCGCAGGTCCGGCGGCAGGCCCGCGTCGTAGACGATGTCCCGCGCGCGGGCTGCGCGCCGGGCCAGGTCCGCCACGTCGCTGGCATCCAGCCCGTCCAGGGCCTCGTGCAAGGGCCCCCAGGCGTCCGCCTGGTCCAGCAGGTAACGGTAGGCCTCGGCGGTGATGGCGAAGCCATTGGGCACGCGGACGCCCTGGGCCCCGAGTTCCCGGTACATCTCACCCAGCGAGGCGTTCTTGCCCCCCACGAGGGGTACGTCTTCGATTCCAAGTTCACCGAACCAGCGAATGAAACGCGGATGGTCGTCCATGGTGTCTGTCCCCCCTGTCGATGTGGCGCTACGGTCGTCGCTGACGAGCGTACAGCAGAGCGTTGGGGGCGGCCAGCCTGGAAGTCAATGAGACCGATCCGCCTCGATGGCAGCCGTGAAACTGTAAGGAATCCCAGACAGGATTCGGGCATTCTTTACAGTGGAAGCTCTGGTCGATTATTGAGAAATGGAAATAACATCATGAATATATTATGTACGAAAATTCTGTTTCCTTGCTGTACGGATCTTGCATCCCAAATCCCCGCGATCATCGCGGGTGCGGGGTGGACGACGGGTCCGCGCCGCCCGCCCGTATGCCCCGGGTCTTATTCGGGGCCTCACAATCCTTCCAAATCCCAGGGAGTTCGATGGACCCAGCGGCTCGAAAACGGCGCGGTGTGACGGAGCGGCCGCGGTTGATACGCATGCCGGTTGCGCCTGGCGCCATGCCGGGGTCGGCAGGCCTGCGGGAGGCCTACCGTCGCCTGGGCCAGCGGGCCAGTGCCCTGGCCAGCGAACGGGATGCGGCCAAGCGGTCGCTGGCAGAGGCGCAACGGCAACGGGCCGAAGCCCAGGCCCGGGCCGAGCGCAGCGAGGACCGGATGGCCAGGCTGCTGGAGCGTCTGGATCGCATCGAGACGGAGTTGCAGGCCAGCCGCGCGGCCCGGGACCGGTCGCAGGCCGAGTGGCAGCGTCAGCGCGAGGCATGGCATCAGGCGCAGGGCCAGGTCGCCGATCTGGCCCGGGAGAATCGGGCCCTGCGCGAGCGGCTGGAGGCCATGGCGCTGGAACTGGAGCGGCTGCCGGGGATCCTGGCCGCGGATCTGGGCGAGCGCCTGCGCCTGGATGCCAAGCGCCGGGAGGCCGACCGCCGGGCTGCCTGGGCCGAGCAGCTGGCCGATCTGGAACAGCGACTGCAACAGAGGCTGGAACGGGATCCTCCCGCCAACACCCTGGGTGCCGGCGCCGGGGTGACTCCGATTCCGCCGGTTAGGGTGCAACTGGCGTTGGACTGGACCCCCGCCAGGCCCCTGGATCGGGCCGATGCCGCGTCGCTGCCTGGCGCTGGGTCCCGGCCCCCGGCGCCCTCGACCTCAGGATGGCGCGCCCTGCAGGGCCGGTGGTGGCGGCGCGACGCCGGTCGCTGGCCCTGGCTGGCCTTGCCGGCCACGGTCCTGGTGGGGGCCATCGCCAGCGCCCACTGGCGTGATCCGGCCCCGGCTGCGTCCGTTCGGCCGACGGGGGAGGCGGCCGGACGCGTGCGGGCGGCCGCCTCCCCCGTC
>JALWSQ010000005.1 GCA_026993645.1 Thiohalobacter sp. | reverse complement strand
TCTGGAACAGCTCGGCGGCATTGCTGCCCTTGACACTGCCACCATAGAGGATGCGGATGTCGTCACCGATGGCCTGGTCCGCCGCGCGCAGCCGGGCGCGGATGAAGGCATGGACCTCCTGCGCCTGCTCCGGGGTCGCGGTGCGGCCGGTCCCGATGGCCCAGACCGGCTCGTAGGCGATGACCGCATCCGCCAGGGCCTGGATGCCCTGGCTGTCGATCACGGCGTCCAGCTGGCGCGCCACCACCTGCTCGGTGATGCCCTGCTCCCGTTCGGCCAGCAGTTCGCCCACGCAGAGGATGGGCGTGAGCCCGGCGCGGCGCGCTGCCGCAAACTTGGCCGCCGTCAGTTCGTCGCTCTCGCCCCGGATGTTGCGCCGCTCGGAGTGGCCGACGATCACGTACTGGCAGCCCACGTCCGCCAGCATGGGGCCCGCCACCTCGCCGGTGTAGGCCCCCGCATCCTGGTCGCTCAGGTCCTGGGCACCCAGGTGGATGGCGGTCCCCTCCACCAGCGCACGCACCTGGGGAACATAGACGTAGGGCGGGCAGACCGCGATCTCGGCCCGCTTGACGGTACCCAGGCCGGCCTTGATGCCGTCCACCAGCGCCTCGATGGACGCCCGGTCACCGTTCATCTTCCAGTTGCCTGCGACGAAGGGTCTGCGCATGCCTTGCTCTCCACCACTCGTGACGGGGCCGCTAGATTAGCGGCCCCTGATGGAAAAATCAATTTGCGCCGGCCCCGCTCAGGACGGCGGACTGCCACAGGCCGCGGCCACTGCCTGGGCCAGTAGCTCGGCCTCGGCCCGCACCTCGCCGGGATCCTCGCCCTCCACCATGACGCGGATCAGGGGCTCGGTGCCCGAGGGCCGCAACAGCACCCGGCCACGGCCGGCCAGGCGGGATTCGCTGTCCGCCACCGCCCGGCGCACCGGTTCGCAGGACTGGGGGTCGATGCGCTCGGTCACCGGCACGTTGATCATGTGCTGGGGATACTTGGTCATACCCGCCGCCAGCTCGGCCAGGCCCTGGCCCTGGCTCACCATCTCGGCCAGCACCTGCAGTGCCGAGACGATGCCGTCACCGGTGGTGGTACGATCCAGGCAGATGATGTGTCCCGAGGACTCGCCACCCAGCAGGGCGCCCTCCCGGTGCAGCACCTCCAGCACGTAGCGGTCCCCCACCGGGGCCCGGTGGAAGGGGATACCCAGACCGTCCAGGGCCCGCTCCAGCCCCAGGTTGCTCATGACGGTGCCCACCACGCCGCCCCCCAGGCCGCCATTGGCATGGCGGCCGCGGGCGATGATGTAGAGCAGCTCGTCGCCATCCAGCAGGCGGCCGTCGCGGTCCACCATCACCACCCGGTCGGCGTCGCCGTCCAGCGCCACCCCCAGGTCGGCGTCCTGCGCCAGCACCGCCGCCCGCAGGGCATTGGGCCGGGTGGAGCCGCAGCCCTCGTTGATGTTGAGTCCGTCGGGCTCGTTGCCCAATGCCACCACCGAGGCCCCCAGCTCGTCGAACACCGCCGGGGCCACCTGGTAGGCGGCGCCGTTGGCACAGTCCACCACGATCTTCATGCCGCGCAGGCTGAATCCCAGGGGGACGGTGCTCTTGCAGAACTCGATGTAACGGCCGGCGGCATCCACCACCCGCTCCGCCTTGCCCAGGCGGCTGGCCTCCGCCGTCTCCAGGGGTTCCTCCAGCCGGGCCTCGATGGCCGCCTCCACCTCGTCCGGCAGCTTGACGCCGTCGGCGGAGAAGAACTTGATGCCGTTGTCGTAGTAGGGGTTGTGCGAGGCGCTGATCACGATGCCGGCCACCGCGTGCAGGGTGCGCGTCAGATAGGCGATGGCCGGCGTCGGCATGGGGCCGAGCAGGGCGATGTCCATGCCCGCCGCCGACAGGCCCGCCTCCAGCGCCGATTCGAACATGTAGCCCGAGATGCGGGTATCCTTGCCGATCACCACCTTGCCACGGGCGTCCTGGCCCAGCACCCGGCCCGCCGCCCAGCCCAGCTTGAGCACGAATTCGGGCGTCACCGGAAAGTCGCCGACCCGCCCGCGGATGCCATCGGTCCCGAAATAGCTTCTGGCCACGTCGTTTCCTCCTAGGCGGTCACCGCCGCCCGGTCCAGCTCGTCCAGTGCCCGCCACAGCCGCAGGGCGGCCACCGTCTCCGCCACGTCGTGCACCCGCACCACCCGGGCGCCCCGCTCCACCGCCAGCAGCGCCAGGGCCACGCTGGGCACCAGCCGTTGCCCCACCGGCAGACCGGTCAGGGCCCCGATCATGGACTTGCGCGACAGGCCCACCAGCAGGGGATAGGGGAGATCGGCCAGTTGCGGCAGATGCTTGAGCAGGCGCAGGTTGTGTTCCAGGGTCTTGCCGAAGCCGAAGCCCGCATCCTGCTGGATCCGGGC
>JALWSQ010000004.1 GCA_026993645.1 Thiohalobacter sp. | reverse complement strand
CCGGGTATTGCCGGGACGGCTGGTACGTGAGGCGGCGCCCGAGGGGCGGCCGCGCACCTGGGCCGGCCAGGCGGTGGGGGCCTACCTGAGCCATACCGGTGATTTCATCGGTTACGAGGCCGCGGGTAAGCGGCTGGACTACTACGTTTGATTCTGCCGTCATGACCGATTGCCTGTTCTGCAAGATGGTGGCCGGTGAGATTCAGCCGGACGTGGTGCGGGAGACCGATGAGGTGCTGGCCTTCCGGGACATCAATCCGCAGGCGCCCACCCACATTCTCATCATTCCCAAGCGGCACATCGCCACCCTCAACGACATCACCCCGGAGGATGCCGGGCTGGTCGGGCGTCTGTTCACCGTCGCCCGCGAGCTGGCGGTCAGCGAAGGCATCGCCGAATCCGGTTACCGCTGCGTGTTCAATTGCAACCGGGATGCGGGGCAGGAGGTGTTTCACCTGCACCTGCATTTGCTCGGCGGTCGGCGATTCAGCTGGCCACCGGGTTGAGGTCAAGGCCGGGGTGCGGTGGGTTTTTGTTGGGCACGCTCGCTGCGCTCGCTTTGCCCAACCTACGGGTGTCCGCCCTACGCCTGATGAGGTGTAGGATGCGCAAAGGCGCGTAGCGCCGTGCGCATCATGGGGTACCACTGCCGTGGGTGGTGGCGTCCGGTTGTTGGGCACGCTCGCTGCGCTCGCTTTGCCCAACCTACGGGTGTCCGCCCTACGCCTGATGAGGTGTAGGATGCGCAAAGGCCCGAAGGGCCGTGCGCATCGATGGCCGTACGCATCATCCCTGTCAGCCTGCCACCGTCGCTTAAGGGAACCGTTATTCCCGCGCAGGCGGGAATCCATCGTGACGTGAGGAGTGAGGGGTGAGGAGAACCTCGTCATTCCCGCTGCCGCCGCAGCGCCCGGTAACTCTCCAGCCGACGGTCACTGATCCGCCCCGCGCGGGCCGCCTCCGCCACCGCACAACCCGGCTCTCCCTCGTGCCGGCAGTCACGGAACCGGCAATGCGGGGCCAGGGCGGCGATTTCGCGAAAACCACGCACCAGCGCCGCCGGGTCCAGGTGCCAGAGCTGGAAGTCGCGCACGCCGGGGGAGTCGATCAGGGCGCCGCCGTCCGGCAGGTGGTACAGGGTGGTCTCGGTGGTGGTGTGCCGGCCCTGGCCGCTGGCGGCGGACAGCTGGTGGATGCGGATGTCCAGATCCGGCACCAGGGCCGCCACCAGCGATGATTTGCCCACGCCCGATTGTCCCACCAGGATCGCGGTCGATCCGGCCAGCTTTGCGACCAGGGGCGGCAGACTGGCCGGCTGGTGGGCGCTGAGGTGTATCAGGTCGTAGCCGAGCGCCCGGAATGCGTCCAGGGTACGCAACTGCGCGGCCAGTGCCTCAGGGGACAGGAGGTCGGTCTTGTTGAGCAGCAGCAGGGCCTCGCTGCCCAGGTTTTCCACCGCCACCAGGTAGCGGTCCACCAGGCCGGGCTGGAAGGGCGGTTCCGGTGCCACCACGATCACCACCCGGTCGATGTTGGCGGCCAGCGGCCGCGGGCGGCCGCTGGGATCGGGGCGACTGAGCAGGTTGTGCCGGGGTGCCAGATCCACCACCAGGCCCTGGCCGTCGGCGGTGGGCCGCCAGCGCACCCGGTCGCCGCAGACGATGCGACCCAGCCGCTTGCGCACCAGGCAGTGATGGGTCTCGCCGGCGTCGTCCTCCACCACCACCATGCGGCCGTGATGGGTGATCACCCGGCCGGGCCGGGCCGGGCCCTGCGCCGCCTGGGGCGCGCCGGCCTGGCGTCGGTGGCTCAGTGGGGCGTCTCCCCGTCCAGCAGCCGGTTGACCCGGGCGGCGCAGATGAAGTCGTTGCGCGACAGCCCGCCCACGGCATGGGTGCTGTAGCGGACCAGGCAACGGTTGTAGCCGAACTCCATGTCGGGGTGATGGTCGGCCCGGTGGGCGATCCAGGCCACGGCATTGACGAAGGCGAGGGTCCGGTAGTAATTGCGGAATTCGAACCGGCGCTGGATGGCCTGGCCGTCCGCCACCAGTTCCCAGGGTGGATCCAGCGCAGCGAGCAATGCCCGGACCTCATCCGGGGCCAGCGGCGGCTCGCCCTTGGCGATGGCGGTACAGTGCTGCTCGTGCAGCGGCTGGTCGCTCATCACTTGCCTCCGAAGTGGTAGAAATGGCTGTCGAGGTAGTCCACCACGTCCTGGAACTGGCTGTCCGACCAGTGCAGGCCGCGGCTCATCTCGCACATGCGGATACGGTTGCGCAGGCCGCTCAGGGAACGCACGCTGTGGTCCTTGCGGGTATAGACGTGGGTGTCGTGGCACTTGAGGCAGTGCTGGTCGTGCAGCTTCTGCCCGGCCGCGGCATCGGCCCAAGCGGCGCCGCTCCAGGGCAGGACCAGGGCGGTGGCCAGCAGGCT
>JALWSQ010000003.1 GCA_026993645.1 Thiohalobacter sp. | reverse complement strand
CCACAGGCGTCAGAGCAGGCGGAAGGGGGTGGGCTTGCCGGCCCCGGTGGCCCCCAGCAGGCCGAAGAAGGCGCCCCGGCGCACCGAGAAGCTCACGTCGTCGACGGCCACGAAATCACCGAAACGACGCTGCAGGCCGCGGACCCGGATGACCTCGTCGGCACGGTCGCCGGGTACCTGCACTTGGGTCGCCGTCGCGGGCGCCGCCGTCTCCTCACCGCCCCGCAACAGGGCGACGAAGGCATCCTCGAAGCGCGGCGGCACCGGCCGGATCTCCACGCCGGGCACCCCGGGCAGGAGTCGCGCCGGGTCCAGCGCCCCGGGTTCACGGGTCAGGATCCGCAGCTGCTCCCGCTGGACCAGCGCATCCAGGATGCCGGGCTGCCGGGCCACCCGGGCCTGGTAACGGCGCGGCGGCTCGCCACCGGCCACCCGCAGTTCGAAGGTGCGCCCGGTCAGCCGGGTGCTGAAGGAGGCCGGGCTGCCCTGCCCCAGCAGCCGCCCCCGATGCAGCAGGATGACCTGGTCGCAGCGTTCGGCCTCGTCCAGGTAGGCCGTGCTGAGCAGGACCGTCATGCCCTGGGCCTGCACCTGGCCATAGACGATCTCCCACAGCTCGCGGCGGGAGACCGGATCCACCCCCACCGTGGGTTCGTCCAGCAACAGCAACGGCGGTGAGCGCACCAGGGCGCAGGCGAGCCCCAGCTTCTGCTTCATGCCGCCGGACAGGCGCCCCGCCAGCCGGCCGGTGAAGGGGGCCAGGCCGGTCATGTGCATGAGTTCACCGAACCGGGCCGGGCGCTCGGCCTCCGCCACCCCCTGCAGGTCCGCGTAGAGGTCCAGGTTCTCCTGGACCGTCAGATCCTCGTACAGCCCGAATCGCTGCGGCATGTAACCGATGGTCGACTGCACCGCCAGGGGATCGGCCAGGGCATCCATGTCCAACACCCGGATCCGGCCGGCCTGGGGCCGCAGCAGGCCCGCGGCCAGGCGCATGAGGGTGGTCTTGCCGGCACCATCGGGTCCCAGCAGCCCCGTGACCTGTCCGGGCACCAGGGACAGACCGACGTCGTCCAGGGCCTTGTCCGAGGCACCGGCGAAGGCGAACGACACCCCCTCGAACACCAGGGCTGCGGTCACCATGGGCGCCCCGTTCAGTCCCCGCAGGGGGATCCGCCCCGGGCCGCACCGGGCGGCTGATCCAGGGCGATGGTCACCGTGGCCGGCATCCCCAGGCGCAGCTCACCGGCCGGATTGCAGGCATAGATGCGTGCCTGGTACACCAGGCGGGTGCGCAGCTCCGGCGTCTCCACGTTCTTGGGCGTGAACTCCGCCGTGGGCGAGACGTAGCCCACCCAGCCGGTGTAATGCTTGCCGGGGAAACTGTCGGTGGTGATGTCCGCCTTCATGCCCGGCCTGACCCGGCCCAGGTCCGGTTCCGGCACATAGGCGCGGACCCACACGGGGTCCGTGAAGGCGAGGGTCAGGACCGGTGTCTGGGGGGAAACCATGTCCCCAGGTTCCAGGATACGGTCACGGATGGTGCCATCGGCGGGAGCGAACAGCCGGGTATCGGCCAACCGTTCCTGCGCCAACCGCACGGCCGCCGCCCGCGCCGCCAGCTCCGCCCGGGCCGCCGCGATGTCCTCCTTGCGCGGCCCCGCCACCAGCAGGGCCAGGGTCTGCCTTGCCGCCTCCACGTCATGGGCGGCGGCCTCTGCCCGGCTGCGGGCGGCCTCCACGTCGTCGGGCGAGACCAGCTTCCGGTCCAGCAGGCGTTCCAGCCGATGGTAGGTATCGGTCGCCGCGCGGGACCGGGCCTTGGCCGCCGCCAGCTGCGCCCGGCCGCGCGCGATCTCCTCCGGCCGGCTGCCAGCCTCCATCCGGGCGACCACCTGCCGCTGGGCATCCAGCGCCGCCTTGGCCTGGTCCAGCGCCGCCTGCAGACGGGTCGCATGCAGCCGGGCCAGGAGCTGGCCCTGGTGAACGCGGTCACCCTCCTGGACCAGGATTTCCTGGATGTGCTCCGCTGCGTTGAAGGCCAGCTGGGCCTCGCGGATGTCCACGTTGCCATAGAGCACCAAGCGATCGCCCGGCACCGCCTGCTGCCGCTGCCGGTGCCAGTACAGGTAACCCCCAACGGCGGCCAGTACCAGCACCAGCACCGGAATCAATCGCTTCCTGTTCATGTGCACCCCCGGAGACGTCGGGAGAGTATAACAGCCGGCGCGACGATGGCTACCCGCCCCCCCGGGAATGAGAGGGTCCCCTCACGCCTCACCCACAATTCCGTGTACTTCCGTGTGATTCGGTGGCTCATCCTGATGCGCACGGCCACCGATGCGCACGGTCCTTCGGGCCTTTGCGCATCCTACGGGGTATCACACATGGCCTATTCGTGGCACCCGTAGGTTGGGCAAAGCGAGCGCAGCGAG
>JALWSQ010000002.1 GCA_026993645.1 Thiohalobacter sp. | reverse complement strand
GGCAAGGTGCTGGTGATGGCCGCCAACCCGCGCAAGCTGAGTCCCCTGTTCAACAACCGCGAACTCAACCAGGCCTGTGACCGGATGCACCAGGTCTACATCGACATCCTGGAGGAGGCCACCCTGTGACGCGCCCACTGGCCATTGGCCCCTTCTGGTGGCTGCTGTTACTCGGGTTGCTGGCGGGGCCGGCCGTGGCGGAGGATCTGCTCATGGCCCGTTCCACGGCACCCTTTGCCGAGAGCATGCTGCAGTTGCAGGATGCCATTCACCAGCGCGGCTACGTCATCTCCCGTGTCCAGCGGGTGGACATCGGGTTGACGCGGTCGGGCTTCAAGACCGACAAGTACCGGGTGGTGTTCTACGCCAGGCCGGGCGAGCTGCGCCGGCTGGCCCGCCAGGTACCGGAACTCATCGCCTTTCTGCCGCTCAAGATATCCATCTTTGCCGAAGGCGACGACACCCTGGTGGTGGCGGCCAATCCACAGCGCCTGAAGGCACTGTTCGCCGGCAAGGGCCTGGATGCCGTGTTCGATCGCTGGACGAACGACCTGATGGCCATCCTGGACCGGATGCGCGCCACCGAATAGGCGGCCACCCTGCTCAGCTCTTCTGTTCCAGGTAGGCGTTGAGACGGGCCTCGATCCGTTTCTTGTAGTCCAGGAAATGGATGGTCTGGGTGCCCCGCGCCGCCTCGCCTCCCAACAGGCCGCGGGCCAGGTCGATGTCGGTGATGTAGATGGGATAGGCCTGCCCGCTCTGCCGGCGCTGCAGAACGTGCCGTGCCACCACGGCGAATAGCTGGTCGCCATGTTCCAGGGTCGAGAACTCCTGGTCGTCGCAGTAGAGGGTGAATACCGGTCGCCCCCGGGCATCCTCCTCGCCGATGACCTGCAGGGGCAGGTAGCGGCCTTGCTGGAAGGGGCGCAGCTGCTGTGGTTCCATGGCCCAGCCGCCCTCGCTGCGGCAATAGACCTGGTAGTATTCGATCTCGTAACCCAGCCCTGGGCCGGCGGGCACGGGGGCGTCCTGGTGGCGCCGCACCTGCTCCAGGAAACGCTGGAACTGGGTCAGCAGGGTGGCCTGGTCGTGGAACTCGGTTTCCTGCCAGAACAATGAACCCCGTTCATCGAGGATGTAGACCTGGGCCTGGTCGCCCCGCACCTGGTAGAAGAGCTGGATCCGGTCGGGGCGGTTGGCGGCGAACAGCAGCGGCAGACAGCTGTCGCTCAGGCTGCAGGGGTCGGCGCGCAGGGGGCCGTATCCATCACGGGGCCGGCCGAGTTCGCGCAACAGCCGGCTGAACGAGTCGATGCGCCGATAGCGGGGCACGTCGTTCTCGACCTCGAACAGGTAGTAACGGTGTCCCACCTGGAGCAGGTAGCGGCCCTGTTCGCCCCCCGGCTCGTCGTAGAAGAAGCGGGCCATGTCCTCCATGACCTCCTGTACCCGCTGGGCGATGGAACCGGCGCGGGCAGAGGAGAAGCTGAAGGTGGCACAGGTCGGTGGTCGCTCACCCTCGGACAGGGGGAACCAGGAGAGGTAGTCGGTCAGGCATTCCGGCAGGGCATCCTCCCCGGCATAGCCCGTGGTGAGCACCTCCCCCCAGGAGGTGGTGGCGATCTGGTCGAAGGTGAGGGCCAGGTTCTCCCAGCGACCGCCATAGCGAAACGAATCGGTGCGCTCACTGACCAGGTGCATGCCTTCCCGGGTCAGGGGGGCCATGGGATCCAGGCCCAGGTTGATGAAGATCGCTGCCTGCTGCAGTCGTGCCGGCCGTGCCAGGTCGTCCATGTCCGGTTCCTCGACCCGGCCCCGCGGGAAGATCTGCTGCAGGCAGTCGAGCACCGAACGCACCTCCCAGGAACTGATCTTGTGGCTGGGATGGATGCGGATCACGGATCCCAAGGGCCCCACCACCCGGTTGAAGTGGCACCAGCCCAGCAGCTCCAGCAGGCGGCGGGTACGGCGCAGGGGGCGCTCGTTCTCCACCTGTTCCGGCTCCACCTCGCCACGGTACAGTGACCAGCTGCCCTGGTCGCTGCCGTTGTGGAAGTGCAGGCTCAGGCGCTCCTCGGACAGATCCCCGGAGATGCCGGGATTGACCAGGTCCACCTTGCCGGCCTTGCGCTGGAAGGCGGCGTAGAGCCGCCGCCCCAGCAGATTGAGTTCGCCCGGGTCGATCCGGAATTCCCGGGCATGGGTGCGGGCGAATTCGGCCACCAGGTCGTAACTGCGGGTGAGGGCCGCCACCAGGCGCCGCCGCTCCTCGGCCACGCGATCGATTTTCCAGTTCCAGCGGCCATCCAGGGACGCCAGCAGGGGCGGGGTCCAGCCCCATTCCTCCAGGATGCTGGCCAGCAGTTCACGTTGCCAGCGCTCCTGGCCCCGGCGGTCCGGTCGGGACATGTACTCGCCGGCCTTGAAATAGAAACAACGCCGGGCCAGCTCCAGCCGCTCCTGTTCCCCGTGGGCGCGCAGGTAGTGTTCCACCCGGCGGTACATCTGGACATAGGGATCCAGGACATCGAGCCGGGTTTCACCGGCGTGGATCAGGCGCTTGTGCTGCAGGCTCAGGAGCTCGGTGGCGGGATACTCGGCGGCATAGGCCTCCATGAGCAGGATCTTGAGTACCGACTTGTAGGGTGAGGACACGCCCTTGTAGATCTGCCACAGGGCGGCACCGAGGAATTCCCCCGCGGGCAGGTCGGCCAGGCCACCGAAATCGAGTACCTCGTGACGGGCGACGAACCGTTTGTGCAACAGGCCACGGACATAGGCGTCGTAGTCCGTCTCGTACTCCGGCGGTACCAGCCACCAGATGGGATAGCGCCCGGCGATGAGCAGACCGGTACGATAGAACTCGTCCAGCAGGAGGTGGTACTGGGCGGTGCCGCTGCTCTCACGTGACAGCTGTTGTACCTCTCCTGCCCGGAATGCCTCGTCGTTCATGAGGAAGAAGTGCACCTCCAGGCCCAGTCCGCTGGCCCAGTGCTCGATACCGGTCACCTTCTCCTGCAGCAGGGCCCGCTCCGCCTCCCCCAGGTCCGGTCGTGTGCAGAGCCAGATGTCGAGGTCGCTGGAACGGGAATGGGCGATGGTGCCGGTGGACCCCATCAGGTAGACGGCGAGGATGTCGTGCCGGCGCAGGGCCCGTTTCCGGTAGGTGAAGCTCTTGGACAGGCGCCGGCCCGCCGCGATGGCCCGCCGGGTCGGTGCGTAGTCACTGATGCCGGCCGGGGTGGCGGCGGAGAGATAGCCCGGCAGCATGGGGTGGTTGATATGGATCAGCAGCGGCAGCAGCTCCAGGAAGCATTGCTGGCGGTCGCGCAGGCCGTCGCGCACCCGGCGCAGGCGTTCCCGGTTGATGGCGAAGAAGCGGCGTTTGATGGTCCGCAGATCGTGGCCATCGAAGGACAGTGGCTTGTGGGCCGGTTCGTTCACGGACAGGGTCGATGCGCCACCGGCGCGGCTCAGACGACGGCCAGCGGAGGGTGGGGACGGTTGCCGGTTGGATCGCCCAGTTGCTCCCGGGCACGCTGGAGCAGCCGCGCCGCGTTGTCGGTCTTGCACCATTCCGCCAGGCCGAAGCGAATCGAGACGCGGGGTGCCAGCGCCTGCAGGCCCTCCTGCAGGCGGTCGCGCAGCTTGTCGGTCAATGCCCGGGTGGCCTCCAGGCCGGTCTCGGGCAGTGCCAGTATGAAATCTCCGTCCCGCCCGCGGGCGATGAGATCGGCCCAGCGCAGCTGGTCCTTCAGGGTCTCGGCCACGCGGCGCAACACCTCCGTGTCCCGGGTGGCCGGTTCCAGGCGCATGACGGCCACCGAGAGCTTGCGGCCATAACGCCGGCTGCGGGAGACCTGGGGTTCCAGCGCCACCATCAGCCCGTTGTGGCTCAACAGCCCGGTTTCTCCATCGTGCAGGGACTGGTCGGCCAGCTGGCTGGCCAGCTTCCGTTCCCGGGTCACGTCGCGCAGGACCCGGGCGCGGAGTGGCCTGCCGGCCCCTTCGTCAGCGGGCAGGTCGATGTCCTGGACCCGGAAGCAGTGCAAGCGGCCATCACAGGGCAGCTCCAGTTCGGGTCCCGAGGCCAACAGGGCCTCCAGCAGGCGCGGGTCGGCCTCGGTCGGGGGGGCGGTGAGCAGCCGTTCCAGGGCCGGGTTCCAGTACCTGGGTTCCCCCTCGGCCAGTACCAGCACGGGATCGGGCAGCTGGTTGAACAGGGCGTGGTACTGGACGTGGGCGAGCGGATTCATGGGCTGACTCCTCTGAACCGGATTGGATGAAAACGGGTGGCGCTCGCTGCTGGCACGGGGGCAGAGGGCACGCAAGAGGAGTATCGGCGTCGGACAGAGCGGCTTGAGGCCGCCTGGTGGCGGGGAAGACACAGTGTGCCCGCCCCGAGGCGGGGTGGCGCCGGGTCTCAGTCGGTGCTGCCGGGTGGCGCGGCGAGGCGCCGGCGGGCACGGGTGATGGCCGCGCGGACCTGGGCGGGGGCGGTGCCGCCCAGGTGGTCGCGGGCCGCCACCGATCCATCCAGGGTCAGCACCTGGTGCACATCGTCGGCGATGACGGGGGAGAAGGCCTGCAGCTCGGCCAGGGGAATCTCGGCCAGGTCACGGCCCGTGTCCAGCCCCAGGCGCACGGCCCGGCCGACGATTTCATGGGCATCGCGGAAGGGCACCCCCTTGCGGACCAGGTAGTCGGCCAGGTCGGTGGCGGTGGAAAAGCCGCTGCGCGCTGCTTCCCGCATGCGTTCCCGGCGCGGCTGGATGGCGGGTACCATGTCGGCAAACACCCGCAGGCAGTCCTTCACCGTGTCCACGCTGTCGAACAGGGGCTCCTTGTCCTCCTGGTTGTCCTTGTTGTAGGCCAGGGGCTGGCCCTTCATCAGGGTCAGCAGGGCCACCAGGTGGCCCTGGACCCGGCCGGTTTTGCCCCGCACCAGTTCGGGGACATCCGGGTTCTTCTTCTGCGGCATGATGCTGGAGCCGGTGCAGAAACGGTCGGGGAGGTCGATGAAGCCGAACTGGGCCGAGGTCCAGAGCACCAGCTCCTCCGCGAAGCGTGACAGGTGGGTCATGATCAGGGCGGCCACGGCGCAGAACTCGATGGCGAAGTCCCGGTCGGACACCGCGTCCAGGGAATTCTCCGCGATGCGGCCGAAGCCCAGCAGCTCCGCCGTCAGCCGGCGATCGATGGGGTAGGTGGTGCCGGCCAGGGCGGCCGCTCCCAGCGGCAGGCTGTCCACCCGCTTGCGGCAGTCCGCCAGGCGTTCCCGGTCCCGTTCCAGCATCTCGAACCAGGCCATCAGGTGGTGGCCGAAGGTCACCGGCATGGCCACCTGCAGGTGGGTGAAGCCGGGCATGACCGTGTCCGCCTCGCGTTCCGCCAGGTCCAGCAGGCCCGACTCCAAGCGCTGGAGTTCAGAGGAAATATTGTCAATTTCGGCGCGCAGGTACAGGCGCAGGTCGGTGGCGACCTGGTCGTTGCGGGAGCGGCCGGTGTGCAGTTTCTTGCCTACCGGGCCGATAAGTTCCGTCAGGCGGGCCTCGATGTTCATGTGGACGTCTTCCAGGGCCACCGACCAGTCGAAATCACCGGCCTCGATGGCATCGCGGATGTGTTCCAGTCCCGTCACCAGCTGCCCGGCCTCGGCCTCGGTGAGCACGCCGACCCGGGCCAGCATGCGGGCATGGGCGATGGAGCCCTGGATGTCATGGGCATAGAGGCGGCGGTCGAAGCCGACCGAGGCGGTGAATGCCTCGACGAAGGCATCGGTGGACTCGGTGAAACGTCCGCCCCAGGGCTTGTCCGACGGCTTCTTTGCTGACATGGCACGGTCCAGGATGAGAGAACGGGAGTATACCGGAACCATGAACCAGGCGGCGAGGCACGAGGTGGCAGCGGATTTCCTGCCCCGGTTCTGCGCCATCCGCGCGCTGTTCGCGGTGGTGGTGCTGGCGCAGGTGCTCTCCTTCGTGCTGGTGCTGGCGCGCCTGCCGGCCGTGGGCGATCCCTGGCGGCAACTGGCCCTGATCTCCCTGTTCGTGCAATGGGTGGCGCTGGGCAGTGTCGGCCTGCTGTGCCTGGCCCGGCCCCTGCTGGCCCGGCTCCACCCCGGGCCCGCTGCCCTCATCAGTTACCTGCTGGTGCTGCTGGTGACGGCGCTGGCCAGCGAGGTCGCCTGCGCCAGCGGCGTGGTGGACGGCCTGGATGGTGGGGGCGGCCATGGCGCCTTCATCCTGCGCAACCTGGCCCTGGGCACCCTGGTCAGCGGCCTGGCGCTGCGTTACTTCTACCTGCAGCACCGGGCCCGGGCCCAGGTGCGGGCCGAGGCCCGGGCCCGCGCCGATGCCCTGCAGGCGCGCATCCGGCCGCACTTCCTGTTCAACAGTCTCAATACGGTCGCGGCCCTGACCTTGAGCGATCCCGCCCGGGCCGAGGAGGTGGTGCAGGACCTGGCCGACCTGTTCCGGGTGGCCCTGAAGTCCGACCAGGGGCTTGTGCCCCTGGCGGACGAACTGGAGGTGGCACGGCGCTACCTGCGCATCGAGGGCCTGCGCCTGGGCCGGCGCCTGCGGGTACGCTGGCGCGAGAAGCCGTTGCCGCCCGGGTTGCGGGTGCCCCCGCTGATCCTGCAGCCCCTGCTCGAGAACGCCATCTATCACGGGATCGAGCCCCGGCAGGACGGTGGCGAACTCCAGGTGCTGGTGAGCCACCGGCGCCGCTGCCTGTACCTCGAGGTCCGCAACCCCTTGCCACCGCCGAACCGGCGGCACCGGGGGCAGGGCCATCACATGGCCGTGGCCAATATCCAGCAGCGGCTGGCGCTGGCCTATGCCGGCGATGCCGGCGTGACGACCGAGGTCCGGGACGACGAGTACCGGGTGCGCCTGGCCATACCGGAGGATGCGCCATGAGGATCCTGATCGCCGACGACGAGCCCCTGGCCCGGGACCGGCTGCGGCGCCTGCTGGCGGCCCTGCCGGACTGCGAACTCTGTGGCGAGGCGGCCACCGGGCGGGAGGCCCTGCAGCGGGCCGAGGCGACACGGCCCGACCTGGTACTGCTGGACATCCGCATGCCGGACATGGACGGCCTGGAGGCGGCCCGGGCACTGGCCGCCTCCCGTTGTCCGCCGGCGGTGGTGTTCACCACCGCCTACGACGAGCATGCCCTGGCCGCCTTCGATGCCTGTGCCGCCGACTTCCTGGTCAAGCCCATCCGGCGTGAACGCCTGGCGGCGGCCCTGGACAAGGCCCGCCGGCTGACCCGGCTCCAGGCCCGGGCAATGGGGGCAGCACCGGCGGGCGGGCGCAGCCATCTGCTGGTGCGCAGCCGCCAGGGCAGCGAGCTGGTGCCCATCGCCACGGTGCGTTACTTCCGCGCCGACCACAAGTACGTGGTGGCGCGCACGGCCGAGCGGGAATGGCTCATCGAGGATTCGCTCAAGTCCCTGGAGCGGGAGCTGGGGGACCGGCTGTTGCGCGTCCACCGCAACGCACTGGTGCAACGCGCCTACCTGCGCGGCATCGAGCGGGATGCGGGGGGGCGGGTCTGGGTCCGGGTGGCGGATTGCGAGGAGCGGCTGGAGGTCAGCCGTCGTCATCTTCCGGCGCTGAAGCGCTGGCTGGCGCAGGCGGCAGCGCCCTGAGAGCCTGTTCGATCCCGCGGTCGATGTACCCACCGAAGAAATCGGGCGTGGTGAGGCCCTGAATGCGTTGGGCCAGTTCCCGGCCGTCGGGCCCCAGGAACAGCAGGGTCGGCGTCAGGTTCACGCCGTAGGCCGACCCCAGTGCGCGAGCGCTGGTGATCTTGCCGGCAAAATCCCTGATCGTGCCCGTATCGTCCAGTTTGAGTTCACGCATGATCAGGCGGTCCCGGTAGTCTCCGCTGACCAGCATGGGGCGCAGGAAGTCGGCCTTTAGCTGGTGGCAGTAGGTGCACCAGCGGGTGGTGACCGCCAGCAGGATCACCCGGTGGCTGCGTCGGGCCTCGTCTCCCAACACCCGCAGGTCGGTCACTGGCAGGATATGGGCGGGTCCCGCCGCCCGCACCGAGACCGCGAGTAACAGGAGCGGCCACAGGATGGCGCCGCCTCTTCGCTTGCCAGTGCCGAGCACCAATGGTTATCCTCCTCCTTCCCGCGCGTCGGTCCGGTACGACCGCTGCGCCCGACCCATCATGGACCCCGACATCATGCCAGGCAAGCCGATCCGCATCGCCACCCGCAAGAGCCAACTCGCCCTGTGGCAGGCCGAGCACGTCCGCATTGCCCTCCGGGAGGCCCATCCGGGACTGGAGGTCGAGCTGGTCACCTTCACCACCCGTGGGGACAAGGTCTTGGACAGTCCGCTGGCGGCCATCGGTGGCAAGGGCCTGTTCGTCAAGGAGCTGGAGCAGGCCCTGCTGGACGGCCGGGCCGACCTCGCCGTACATTCCATGAAGGACGTGCCGGTGGATCTGCCCGCCGGCCTCGGCATCCCCGTGGTCCTGGAGCGGGAGGATCCCCTGGATGCCTTCGTCTCCCACCAGTGGGCCGACCTCGGCGCCCTGCCCCGGGGCGCGCGGGTGGGCACCTCCAGCCTGCGCCGCCAGTGCCAGCTGCGGCACTGGCGCCCGGACCTGGACATCCGCGACCTGCGCGGCAACGTCAACACCCGGCTGGCCAAGCTGGATGCCGGTGACTACGACGCCATCATCCTGGCCTGCGCCGGTCTCAAGCGGCTCGGTTTCGAGAACCGCATTCGGCAGGTGCCGGGACCCGAGCTGCTGTTGCCGGCCATCGGTCAGGGCGCCATCGGCGTGGAATGCCGGCTCGACGACGACCGGGTCCAAGCGCTGCTGGCCCCCCTCGATCATGCCCCCACGCGTACCCGGGTGACGGCGGAGCGGGCCCTCAACCGCCGGCTCATGGGGGGCTGCCAGGTGCCCATCGCCGGCTTTGCCACCCTGGAGGAGGATGTCATCCTGGTGCGCGGCCGGGTGGGCTCGCCGGATGGGCAGACCCTCATCCAGGGCGACATCAGCGGCCGCCCGGAGGATGCCGAGGAACTCGGCCGGGTGCTGGCCGAGGATCTGCTCGAGCGTGGCGCCGACCGGGTGTTGGGCGCCCTGGGCGTGGATGTCTGAAGCAGACTCTCGGGCCGCCGGCGGCGATCTGGCCGGTTTGGGGGTGCTGGTGACCCGGCCGCGGGAACAGGCATCCCCCCTGTGCCATGCCATCGAGCAGGCGGGTGGTCGTCCGCTGCGGTTCCCGGTCATCGAGATCGGGCCGGCGCCGGATCCGGCACGGGTGCGCGCGGTGATCACCGGCCTGCAGGCCGAGGACCTGTTGATCTTCGTGAGTGCCAACGCGGTGCATGGGTTGCAGCGGCTGGCCGGTTCGGCCTGGCCGCCGGCCGGCATCCTGGCCGCAGTGGGGCGGGCCACGGCCCGCGCGCTGCGTGCCGCCGGTTGTGGCGGGGTCATCGTGCCGGAGAGGGGTTTCACCAGCGAGGCCCTGCTGGCGACCCCGGCCCTGCAGCGGCTGCGGCCCCGCCGGGTGCTGATCCTGCGCGGGGGACGTGGCCGTGACCTCCTGGCGCGAGCGTGGCGGGCCCGGGGGGTGCTGGTGGAATACCTGGATGTGTACAGCCGGCGGCTGCCCGACACCGACGGCGCCCGGTTGCAGTCATGGCTGGCGCGCGGCGAACTGGACGTGGTCCTCGTCAGCAGCGGTGAGGGGTTGCGCAACCTGCTGCCGCTGGCCGGTGCCAGCCGGGAGGCACTGTCGTCA
>JALWSQ010000001.1 GCA_026993645.1 Thiohalobacter sp. | reverse complement strand
AGCACCTGGAGCCAGTGGCGGGCGTTCTCCGGCAGCAGCAGGTTGTCCCGCACCAGCGCCACGAAGGCCCGCTGCCGCTCCGGTGCCAGGGTCCCCAGGGCCGGTGCCGTCGCGGTATCCGCCAGCAGCCAGGCGAGCAGTTCCTCGTCGCTGGCCGCCCGCACCGCCTCGGCCTGCCAGTGGTCCAGCTGGGCCGGATCGTGCCGGGCCGGCGCCCGGCCCAGGCGGGCCGGGTCGAATCCCGCCGCCATCTCCGCCAGGGAAAGCACCCCGGCCTGCGGCCAGGCCATGCCCAGCCGCACCAGGTGATTGAGCAGGGCCCCGGGCAGGTAGCCGCGGCGGCGCAGGCCGGCGATGCCCAGCGCCCCGCTGCGCTTGGACAGCGGCCGGCCGTCCGTGCCATGGATCAGTGCCAGGTGGCCATAGGCCGGCGCCTCCAGGCCCAGTGCGGCCAGCAGCAGCAATTGGCGCGGCGTGTTGGCCAGGTGGTCCTCCCCGCGCAGGACCTGGGTCACCCCCATCAGGGCATCGTCCACCGCGTTGCAGAACAGGAAGGCCGGCCCGCCGTCACGGCGCCGCACCACGAAATCCGCCAGGCTGTCGCTGGCCACCGCCTGGGGCCCGCGCACCAGGTCCCGCCAGCGGATCTCGCGCCCGCGCGGTACCCGGAACCGCAACGCGGCCGGCCGGCCCTCCGCCTCCCGCCGGCGCCGCTGCGCCGGATCCAGGTCGCGGCAGGTGCCGGCGTAACCCGGCGGCCGGCCCGCGCGCCGCTGTCGTTCGCGCTCGGCGGCCAGCTCCGCGTCGGTGCAATAGCAGGGATAGGCGTCGCCCTGTTCCAGCAGGCGCTGGTACCAGGGCGCATAGAGCGCCAGGCGCCGGGACTGGAAATAGGGTCCCCGTTCGCCCTCCCGCTCCGGGCCCTCGTCCCACGCCAGCCCCAGCCAGCGCAGATCCTCGAGCAGGCCGGGCAGGGTCTCGGCCCGGCTGCGCTCACGGTCGCTGTCCTCGATGCGCAGCAGGAAACGGCCACCGGCATGGCGCGCCAGCAGGGCATTGAACAGGGCCGTGCGGGCGTTGCCCAGGTGCATCGCGCCGGTGGGGCTGGGCGCGAAGCGGGTGCAGGCGGGACGCGGGCTCATGGCTGCGACATGGTAGCGGAAAGGTCCCGGCCAAGGAACCGCGGCCGGCCGGGGGTGAAGCGGCAGCGGGAGCCGGGGTATCATGGGTCCTCCCAGGAACCCGAACCGGAGGACGACCGGCCATGAAGAACCTGCTCAGGGGGCTCTGTCTCTGCCTGTCCCTGTCACCGGCCCTTTCCCCGGCCGGCAGTGATCATCGAGGAGCGCATCCAGTGACCGTGACCATGACCACCAGCGAGGGCACCATCGTGCTCGAACTCGACGCCGACAAGGCGCCCAAGACCGTGGCGAACTTCCTGACCTACGCCCGCGAGGGGTTCTACGACGGCACCATCTTCCATCGTGTCATCCCCAACTTCATGATCCAGGGTGGTGGCTTCACCCCCGACATGCAGCAGAAGCCGACCCATGAGCCCATTCCCAACGAGGCCGACAACGGGTTGAAGAACGATGCCGGCACCATCGCCATGGCGCGCACGCCGGATCCCAACTCGGCCACGGCCCAGTTCTTCATCAACGTCAAGGACAACGACTTCCTCAACTACCGCGCGCCCACGCCCCAGGGCTGGGGCTACTGCGTGTTCGGGCACGTGGTGAAGGGCATGGACGTGGTGCACCGCATCGAGCACGTGGCCACCGGGCGGCGCCACGGCCACCAGGACGTGCCGCTGGAACCGGTGGTGATCGAGAAGGTCGTGGTGGAGGACTGAACCCCTGCCCGCCACCTGCCTGATCTCCGACCTCCACCTGGATGCCAGCCGGCCGCGGATGCTGGCGTTGTTCGAGCGGTTCCTGGCGGAATTGCCGGAACGCAGCGACCGGCTGTACATCCTGGGCGACCTGTTCGAGGCCTGGATCGGCGACGACGATGACGACCCCGCGGCGGCCCGGGTGCTGGCCGCCCTGCGCCGGGCCAGCGGGCGCGGGCTGGACATCCGCGTCATGCATGGCAACCGCGACTTCCTGCTGGGACCCGGCTTCGAGCAGCGCAGCGGAACACGCCTGGTCCCGGATCCCCTGGTGGTGGACATCGCCGGCGAACCCAGCCTGCTGATGCACGGCGACAGCCTGTGCACCGACGACCAGGCCTATCAGCAGCTGCGGCGCCAGCTGCGCGACCCGGACTGGCAGCGTGACTTCCTGGCCCGGCCGCTGCCGGAACGCCGTGCCATGGCCCGGCAGCTGCGCGCCACCAGCCGCCAGGAGACCGCGGCCAAGGACGAGGCCATCATGGACGTCAACCCGGACGCCGTGGCGGCGGCCCTGCGCCGGGCCGGCGTGCGCCGCCTCATCCACGGCCATACCCACCGCCCCGGGCATCACCACCTGCAACTGGATGGCCGGCCCGCGGAACGCATCGTGCTGGGCGACTGGTACCAGGCGGGCAGCGCCCTCTGGTGCGATGAGGCGGGCTGCCGCCAGCGGCCGGTGCTGCCCGCCGGCTGAACCGCCCGGCGGATTCAGGGTCGCTGGATGTGGAAGCGGCGAAAGCCCGGCGGCAACCGGAACAGACCTGCGGGCACCTGAACCCCGGAGCGGAAATCCACCAGGATGCGGTCGCGCCCGTCCCAGCGCCGTTCCTGCAGTGGCAGACCATAGTCCAGGTCACGGGCGATCCCGTAGATGTAGCTGGCGAGGAAACAGGGGGTACGGAATTCCGCCGGCGTCTTGAACCAGTCCCGGAACTGGCGGCCCGCCAGCACCGCCCGGTATTCGCGTAGGGCCTGCACCGCGTCGGGCAGCAGGCCCAGGGCCACCGCACCCCGGTCACAGACCTTGCCACCCGCCTGCAGGCGGAAGCTGGCCACCGCGTGACCGGCGATGGCGGGTGCGGCCGGATCCCGTTCCACCTTCATCTCCATGGCCGGTGGCCGACGCCGGGCATCGGTGAGCCGGGCCGGTGGCGGCTCCACCACCAGGATCTCGTGGTTGTCCCGGGACACGCTGTAGAGGCGCCGGCTGTGCCGGTCCAGCAGCAGGAAATCCCCGGCGTCGTCGCCGTCGTCGCTGCGCAGGAAGGCGGGGGTGACCAGGATACGCACCGGGTAGGGATCCACGCCCGTCTCGCGCTCCCGGTAGTCCAGGCGCGTGGCAGTCAGCCGGTCAGCGGCCATGGACGTCCCCGCCAGGCCCCACAGCATGGCCCCCAGGAGCACCAGCAACCCCGGGCGCAGCATTGCCGCCATCAGCCGGATCCCTCCGCGGATCCCGGCGTCCCGGTTCGGGCCCGGAGTTCCATATCTTCCAGCATCTGCATCTCCTCCTCGGTGAATCCCGCCTCCCGCCGCGCCTGACGATGGAAGGGACCCTTGACCCGGCCCTGCATGTATTCCAGCAGCAGGCGCCGAAACAGCGGCAGCGGCGCCAGACCCCGCCGGGCGCAGAGGTGGAAGTACCAGCGGCTGCCCGCCTGCACGTGACCCACCTCCTCGCGCAGGATGACGCCCAGGACCTCCGCGGTATTCCCATCCCCGACTTGCCGGAAGCGCTCGATCATGGCGGGGGTCACGTCCAGGCCCCGGGCCTCCAGCACCCGGGGGACCAGGGCCATGCGCGCCAGCGGGTCCGCCGCCGTGCGCCGGGCCATGGCCCAGAGGCCGTCGTGGGCGGGCAGATCCCCGTAGGCCAGGCCGTGATCCGACAGGCGCCCGCACAACAACTGGAAATGCCGCGCCTCCTCGGCCGCGATCCGGCTCCAGTCGGCATAGAAATCCGCCGGCAGGCCGGGGAAGCGGCACACCGCGTCCCAGGCCAGGTTGATGGCGTTGAACTCGATGTGCGCCAGGGCATGGAGCAGGATACCGCGGCCGGCACGGGAACCGAACCGGCGCCGTGGCACCCGCCCCGGCGCCACCAGTGCGGGACGCGCGGGCCGCCCGGGCATGGCCGGTACCGGCAGGCGGGCCCCGGCGTCCAGCGCCAGCCGCCCGCCCTGGCACCGCTGCCACAGGGCCAGGGTCCGTTGGCACTTGGCGACCGGATCGGTTTCCAGCAGGCAGTCCAGGGCCGCCCGCCGCCATTCCTCCTTCATCGTCCCATCCGTCACTGCGGGCATGATGTCGCCTCCCGTCCGTCCGTCTCCCCCCGGATGCCGAGCACCAGGTCGGCGACATTGGTGCCGGTGGGACCGGTGTGGACCCCGAGGCCCAGGGCCTCCACCAGGGTGCCGCTGTCGGCGGCCGCGAGTACGGCGTCGATATTCCAGCCCCCGGCCCGCGCCCGCGCCGCGGTGCTGCCATCCACCCAGGCGCCGGCCAGCGCACTGTTGCCGTCCCGGCCATCGCTGCCGGCGGCCAGCAGGCAACACCCCGGGTGACCGTCCAGCACCTGGGCCGCCGCCAGGGCCAGGTGCTGGCAACGCCCGCCGCGGCCCGGTTGCGGGGGCAAGGTCACCGTGGTCTCCCCGCCCCACAGGTGACAGGTCGGCCGCTGGTCCCCCCGCAGAACCTCCGCCAGCGCCCGTCCCACCTCGGCCGCGTCTCCGGCCAGCCGTTCCCGGTGCCGGACGACCCTCAGTCCCAACCGTTGCAAGGGGCCGGCCGCGGCCTCCAGGGCCTGCGCCAACCCCGCCAGCACCTCCAGTTGGAGGGGGATGGACGCCGGGCCGGGCGGTGGCGCAGGCGGCAACCGGGGCACGACCTCCGGTGGCGGCACGGGCGGTCGCTCCGGCCGGGCCGGCACGAAGGGGCCGGAACCGATCAGGGCCGGGTCGTCGCCGGGCACGTCGGACAGCATGAGGACCCGGGCCTCCCGGCCGCGCAGGCGGGCCGCCAGCCGGCCGCCCTTGACCAGGGAGAAACGCTGGCGCAGCGCATTCATGCGCGCGATGTCCAGCCCGCTGGCCAGCAGCCAGCGGTTCAGGCGCTGCAGGCCCGCCAGGTCCAGGCCGGGCACCGGCACTTCCAGCAGGCTGGAGGCCCCGCCGGACCAGAGAAAAAGCCAGCGCTGGTCCGCGTCCGCCGCCGCCAGCCACTGCAGCAGCCGCCGGCCGGCGGCCAGGCTGCCCGCATCGGGCACCGGGTGCCCGGCCAGCACCAGTTCGATCCCGGACCGGGCGCTGGCCAGGGCGCGGCCGCCGCAGCCGGGGGCGGTCACCAGCAGGATGCGGCGAAACCGCTGGCCCGTGGCCAGGGCCCCCCGCACCATGGCCGGTGCGGCCTTGCCTACGGCCACCAGCACCCAGTCGTCCCCCGCCAGCGGCCGGCGCGCCAGGGCCTCCGTCACCCGCCGGTCGCCGGCCACTGCGGCGAGGCCGGCCCGGTAGGCTTCCTGCAACCGGGAGGGACAATCGATATTCATATTTTCAATATGTTATACGAAAAACCCGAGGAAACATGAGAAATCGGCCCGGCGCCGGCGCTATACTCCGTCGCCAGGGACGCGGGATTCCCATTTTGACAACCGGGAAATCTTGCGACATGCTGCTCCAAGGACGATACGCCAGGAGGGGTCGCCATGAACGAACGCAAGCACCTGCTGGAAGTCTACGAACCCTACGACTACGAGGGACCGAACCCGCTGCGGGTGGTGGGCGATGCCATCCTCGATGGTCCGCCGGGCAACCGCTACTACCTGGTGCACCTCGAACAGGCGGTGGCCACCGGGAACAACGGCAAGATCCGCGACATCCTGGTCTTTCCCCGCTACTCGGAGGATCGCGTGGAACGGGCCACGGAGAGCGCCTGCACCGTCACCATCGCCACCCTTAGACCCGGCGCCCAGATCGATACCGACCAGCCACTGGCCTACGCCGATGTCTGCAACTGGGGTGTGGGCAAGATCACCCCTTGCCCATCGGACTGCTGACAGCGAAGCCTCCGTTCCCCCCTCAACCCCGGGCCAGGGCATCCAGGCCGCGCGCCAGGTCGCGCTGGATGTCCTCGACCTCTTCCAGTCCCACGGCCAGCCGGATCAGACCATCGCCGACACCGGCCGCCGCGCGCTGTTCCGGGCTGAGCCGGCCATGGGTGGTGCTGGCCGGATGGGTGATGGTGGTCTTGGCATCCCCCAGGTTGGCGGTGATGGAAATCATGCGGGTCGCGTCGATCACCTGCCAGGCCGCGGCCTGGCCGCCCCTGACCTCGAATGCCAGGATGCCGCCGAAATCGTCCTGCTGGCGCCGGGCCAGGGCGTGCTGGGGGTGGGATGCCAGCCCGGGATAGTGCACCCGTGTCACCGCCGGATGGGACTCCAGCCAGCGCGCCAGGGCCAGGGCACTGGCCGAATGGGCCCGCATGCGCAGCGACAGCGTCTCCAGCCCCTTCAGGAAGACCCAGGCGTTGAACGGGCTCATGGAGGGGCCGGCGGTCCGGATCACACCGAACACCGCCTCACCGACCTGCTCCCGGTTCCCCACCACCGCCCCGCCGATGCAGCGACCCTGGCCGTCGATGTACTTGGTGGCGGAATGGATCACGATGTCGGCCCCCAGGGTCAGCGGCCGTTGCAACGCCGGGGTACAGAAACAGTTGTCCACCACCAGCAGGCCGCCCCGGGCATGGGCCAGATCCGCCAGGACAGAGATGTCCCCAAGGGCGGTCAGGGGGTTGGATGGTGTCTCCAGAAAGAACAACCGCGTCTCCGGCCGCGCCGCCGCCGCCCAGGCGTCCGGATCCTCCAGTGGCACGTAGCTGACCTCGATGCCGAACCGGGCCAGGTACTTGTCGAACAGGACGGTGGTGCTGCCGAAGATGCTGCGCGAGGAGACGATATGATCGCCCGCCTGCAGCAGGCCCAGGCAGGTGGCCAGGATGGCGGCCATGCCGGAGGCGGTGGCGACGCAGCATTCGCCGCGCTCCATGGCCGCCAGCCGCTGCTCGAAGGTGCGCACCGTGGGATTGGTGAAGCGGGAGTAGATGTTGCCGGGTGTCTCGCCGGCGAAGCGGGCCGCCGCCTCGGCCGCCGAGGCAAAGACGTAGCTCGAGGTCAGGAACAGCGGCTCCGCGTGTTCACCCTCCTCCGTGCGCCGCTGGCCGGCACGCACCCCGCGCGTCGCCGTGCCCCAATCCTCGTCGTCCATGTCGTGCCCGCCCCGTCGTCCGGCCCCTGTGGCCGGTCAGGCGTTATTGTATAGCTCGATCACCTCTTCCGCATCCTGCTCGCGGCGGTTGGCCTTGGCGCTGTCGTTGCGCCGCGCCATGAGGCCGCGCAGGTAATCGTCGGTGACCCCGCCGGTGACGTAGACGCCATCGAACACCGAGGCATCGAACCGGGTCAGGCGCTCGTTGCCCCGCTGCACCGCGGCCACCAGGTCCGCCAGGTCCTGGAACACCAGCCGGTCGGCACCGATGGCCCGGGCCACCTGCTCCTCGGAACGACCGTGGGCGATGAGCTCGTCCGCCGACGGCATGTCGATACCGTAGACGTTGGGGTACCGGACCGGCGGCGCCGCCGAGGCGAAATAGACCCGGCGGGCGCCTGCATCGCGGGCCATCTGGATGATCTGCTGGGAGGTGGTGCCGCGCACGATGGAATCGTCCACCAGAAGCACGTTCTTGTCCCGGAACTCGAGATCGATGGCATTGAGCTTCTGCCGCACCGAGCGCTTGCGCTGCTGCTGCCCGGGCATGATGAAGGTGCGGCCGATATAGCGATTCTTGATGAAGCCCTCGCGGTATTTCAGTCCCAGCACGGTGGCCATCTGCAGCGCAGCGGTGCGGCTGGTGTCGGGAATGGGGATGACGACGTCGATGTCCTCGAAGTCGGGCCACTGGCGCCGGATCTTGGCGGCCAGGGCCTCGCCCATGCGCAGCCGGGCCTTGTACACCGAGACGTCGTCGATGATGGAATCGGGCCGCGCCAGGTACACGAACTCGAACAGGCAGCCGGCGTATTCCGGCGCGTCCGCGCACTGCTCCTGGTACATCCGACCCTCCAGGTCGATGACCACCGCCTCCCCGGGGGCCACGTCCCGGATCAGTTCGTAGCCCAGGACGTCCAGGGCCACGCTCTCGGAGGCCACCATGTACTCGGTGCGCATACCGCTCTGGCGCCGGCCCACCACCAGGGGCCGGATCCCCCGCGGGTCGCGGAACGCGAGGATGCCAAAGCCGATGATCATCGCCACCGCGGCATAGGCACCGCGACAGCGGCGGTGCACACCACGCACCGCCGCGAACACGTCGGCCGGCTCGATGTGCACCTTGCCCCGCTGCTGCAGCTCGTGGGCGAAGACATTGAGCAGCACCTCGGAATCGGAATCGGTGTTGATGTGGCGGAAGTCCTCCCGAAACAGCTCCTCCTTGAGCTCCGCCGCATTGATCAGGTTGCCATTGTGGGCCAGGCTGATGCCGTAGGGGGAATTCACATAGAAGGGCTGGGCCTCGGCGCTGGTCTCGCAACCGGCGGTGGGATAGCGCACATGGCCGATACCGATGTTGCCGCGCAGGCGGCGCATGTGGCGGGTGTGGAACACGTCCCGCACCAGGCCGCTGTTCTTGCGCAGGTAGAGCCGGTGCCCCTCGCAGGTCATGATGCCGGCGGCGTCCTGGCCCCGGTGCTGCAACACGGTCAGGGCATCGTAGAGCGCCTGGTTGACCGGTTCATTGGCGACGATTCCAACGATTCCACACATGCGGCTCGGTCTCCCGACAGGGAACGGCCCCAGTCTCAATTGTAGTGTATGTGCTGCGCCAGGTCCGCCGGCAGGTAGTGCATGCTCCAGACCGCCAGGCGCTCGAAATAGGGCATCAGCACCGAATGATGCCACCAGGGATCCTCCGGGAAGGGCGTTGCGCCCGCGACCAGCACCAGCAGTGCCACCAGGATCACCCCCCGTCCCAGCCCGAACACCAGGCCGAGCAGCCGGTCGGTGCCGCTGATGCCCGTCTTCTCCACCAGCTGGCCGATGAGGAAATTGAGCAGCCCGCCCAGGATGAGCACCAGCAGGGCGATGAGAGCGAAGGCACCGATGGCCCGCACCGAGGGCACGTCGATCCAGGCCGCCAGCCGGTCCGCCAGGGGGTCCGTGAACAGGATGGCCAGCCAGATGGCCGCCACCCAGGTGGCGAGGGAGACCGCCTCCTTGACGAAGCCACGCATCAGGCTGACCAGGGTGGAGACAGCCAGCACCCCGATGATCACGAAATCGGCCCAGTTCATGATGGCAGGCGTGGTACCGGTGGCCGGCCCGCGGGATGCCCCGCCCGTGCCGGCCACCGGGGGAGGGAAGGATGGACCTGTGCACTCATGGGCGAATTCTAACCCGAATCCGGGGCGGGGGTCGACCGCGGCTCACTGGTGTACGACGATGCCCTTCAGGTGCAGCCGATCCGCGATCCGCTGCTGCAATCGTACCGCGGCCGGACGCTTGATCTCCGGACCCACGCGCACCCGGTAGTGCCGCCTGCCGCCCTTGTCCACCGGCTCGATGTAGGTGGTGAAACCGGCCCGACGCAGGCGCGACTGCAATGCCAGGGCATTGGCCCGGCGGGCGAAACTCGCCACCTGCACCACCCAGCCAGCGGAACGATGGCCGGCCGCGACCGGCTTGGGTTCGGCCGGCCCCGGCTCGGCCTTCTTGGGCTCGGCCTTCTTGGGCTCGGCCTTCTTGGGCTCGGCCTTCTTGGGCTCGGCCTTCTTGGGCTCAGCCTTCTTGGGCTCAGCCTTCTTGGGCTCGACCTTCTTCGGCTCGGCCGACTTGGACATGGCAGACCCGGCGGGCGTCGCCTGGGCGGCG